>JAJDAW010000026.1 GCA_029261635.1 Nitrospinaceae bacterium | reverse complement strand
TTATTTGATTAGGAAGTTCACGGCTGACTTTGAGTCCCTCAAACTTGGTGCCGAACGAGGTGCCCGACGGATGCAGAGTATAGCGCTTAAACGTTTTCGGGGTTGAAGCTTCTATATGGTCTATTTTGTTGCGAATACCGGGAACATATTTTTCCAGCGAATCGAGGGTGGTTTGTACCAAGTCGTGCTTATCGTGCAGATACTCTTTTTCGCTGAGATTTGCCCAGTCCTTATATCTTGCGTTGGTGGAAGATACGATCGAGTATCGATCGGTGCCAGGGCGAATTTCCGGATAATAAAAGGAAAAAGTACGGCTGGTAATATCCTTGCTCAATATTTTATCAGTGCAATATTCATCGGCATCAGAAGAAAACAGTAGGTCACCGACATGCGGTATTGTCTCACCTTTTTTAACTCCCATATAGACCTGACAACTGGAATTGTTGAGCCGAACATCTTTTACTTCTTTAATATATTCAGGGTCAAAATGTTCTTCGCCGGTGAGCTGCTCAATGGTTGTTATGATGTTGGAATTTGAAAGAACGGATTTGCATGGAATATCCTGACCGTTAATGCGAACACCCTGCACGGTTTTATCTTCCACATAAATTTTTTCGACCATACAGTGTGTGCGTATGTCTACTCCATTTTGCAAAAGTTCTTTTTTCATTTCTTTAATCAGGTGATCGGTTCCGCCCTGATAGGTGAAGACACCCTTATCCATGAAGTTGGAGAACACGATGCCATAAGTAATGGCTGGCTCGTCAAGAGTGGAGCCGTTGGCATAAGTGATGGGTTCCATAAGGAACCGCCAGACATCGGTGCGACCGGGAAAAAACTTTTCAAATAACTCACGCGTGGTCATCATTACGTCATCGTAAAAATTCATTGCGCGAGTAGTATGAAAGAATTCGTCTACGACTTCCTTAAGGATGCCAAAACGTTCTCTGAGAATATGAGTGAAATCGACTTTGTCGAATGAGGTATTGAGAGAAAACTGGGGATTATCGAAACGAACGTTTTTGAGTTGAACAACTCGGCTTGAAATATCCTGCGACCAGTATTTGCGCAGGGTTTTTATCATGCCACAGGGGAAACCGTGCAAGGAAATATCCATGATATGACCTCCCTTGCGTTTGAACCAAGTTGCCATTCCACCGAGGTTATAATGGTGTTCCGCAAGCAGGACTTTATGGCCCAACTTTGCGAGAAGGTTGGCTGAGGTCATACCCGCCAAGCCGCTTCCTATTACAACCGTGTCGTAGGCCGACTGTATGTCTTTTAGCCAGTCTCGTTGTAGTGGTGGTTTACTCATTTATTTATTTCCGTAATACATGGAGGTTGGCCATTGAAATGCCACTTAAAGTAGCTCCAATAATACCTAAAAACCCCTGGTCGGTTCCACAGATAAATAGATTGTTTACAGGGGTTTTACCGTTTTTTATTTTATGCGGAGACCCATAGACAGCACCGTTAAGGTGGCCTGTATATTTTTTGATGGTCTTCGGCGTAAACGAGTCTAAAAATACCACATTATCGCGAAAATCGGGGAAAAATGTGAATACGGATTCCAACGCCCGACCTCGCCAATGCTTTTTCGCCGCGATGTAGTCCTTTCGCGGTAATGTGTCCCATTGGGCAAAATTTGCCAGATTAGTCAGTCGGATCAAACCTTCTTTCATCGGCTCAGGGTAATCAAAATTGTTAGAGCAACAGAGAACCCCGGTGGAAACATTGATCATTTCATCGGGAACTTTGTAATCGAATCGCGGTTGGGTAGAGAAAAAGACGATGCTTTTGTCATAACCCAAATCTCTTGGTTCGCGATCAACCACACATAAAGATTCCATAAAAGAGACCTGCCCGATTTCACATTCTTCAGTTTCTTTCAAGGCGGGTGCGCAACGGTTCAATGTTTCGACATATCCCATGGAAGAAATAACTGTCTCGGCGGCTAACTGTTCGCCATTTTCGAGAGTTAACGATTTCACTGTCCCGTTTTCTGCATTGATAGAAGTTACTCCGGCCCCCATGCGTAACTCTCCACCCAGCTGTTTGAACTTTTGCTCAAGAAGATGCAGGATGTAGTGCATCCCCCCTACTGGTTTGGCAAAGCCTTCGACAAAGACACTTTTGAACATTATGACGAACTGATAAAAATCCATATCGCCTTCGCGAGCATTGCCGTAATACATCAACGGACAATTTAGCATGTCGATCAGTATTGGATCTTTGATAAAGCTTTCCAGAATGGGACGCGAGGATAATGTTTTTCCATCATTCAGATCTAGTTCATCAAAAGACAGAATTTTTTCCACAAGTTTATTGAACCCGTCAATCTCCTTTGGGAACTGGTCGGCAACCTCCTGCCGAAAAAAATCAAAGTCATTGGTGAAACGTAAAGAATGTTCGGGGAAGCGGATCTCTGACATATGCTGTTGGCACAGTCGAAAGTCGTCGTGGCTGAAACGCAGTTGCTTGAGAAGTTTTCCGAGGGGAGAGTTGCGAACTCCTTTGGGAGTGAAATTGGTCATCGCATGTAAGCCGACGTCGAACGTCCGGTTCTTGCGAACGTAAAAAGAATTCAAGCCACCCAGTACCGTGTGCTTTTCAACGATGCAGACTTTTTTATCGAACATGGCCAGGCGAATGCCGGCAGCCAATCCGGATAAACCGGAACCTATGATTACCGCATCGTATGCCATAACCTGACCGTTAGAAAATTATTAAAGGCTGATATATTAAACGAATTTAGAGTCGAAAAAGGAAGGGGGAAAACTAGCTGGCGGCAAGTCTGTCTTTCAAAAGGGGTTGTAAGTAAGTAATGCAACCCGCAAGTGTAGCCAGATGCTCGTAATCTTTTTCTGGAACTTCAATGTTGAAGCGTTTTCTCAGTTCCATGACAATGTCTAGAAAATCCATAGAATCAAGGTCAATCTGTTCTCTTAGCTTGGTATTGTCATCAATTGAGCTGATATCCTCATCGGGAGCGATATCCTCAAGAATGTTCAAAATGATCTGTCGTACTTCGTCAATGGTCATCAATATTTCTCCTTAATAACCCTGATTTTAGTTGAAGATACAGAATATTTCAACCCCAAAATCCCCTTTAGTATGGGGGTTATTTCAAAAAAAGCTAAATGAGATTATTGGGTTTTTTATCAGGTTCGCATATATTGTTTCCTCTGCTAGGGGGCCAAAAGGGGTTTCCACTGCTAAGCGGGGAGCTAAACCTGTTCGTCTATCCTGCAAATTCTGCCGAAAAATTGTTTGGCAGCCTTGTTATGCTTTTCTTCTTCGGCTGAAGACCGGCGCTTTTTTTTAAAAACCTTTTGAGGTCGGTTTTTTGAGTCTCCAGGAACAGGCGTTTCTTTTGAGACTTTTCTGATTTCATCGAGAAACAGCATTTTTTTAAATCTCTATTAAGGATATATAAAACGTTACGGCGGGAATTCCTGATAAATTAGTAAAAAATCCTGAAATATCGAGATAAGTGCCTGGAACGGTAAGCAGGAATACGGCGATTTTACAAAGGTATTTCAATGATGTTCTTGAAATATGCTAATCACTCCCATCATTGCGATTGCGGTAGCACTGAATAAATAAAGCACAAGCCCTGTCCCATTATCTCCAAACAATTCCAGCCAATGCCCTCGATTGGAAACAAAACCCCAATAGAAAATAGAAAAATAGGATAGAAGTAATCCTGTTTTATATCTGCCAGTAAACAGACAAAAAAAACATAGTAAAAAAATCAAACCAATTTGCCCGAAAGAGATTATAAAAACCTTTTGAGCAAAAAACTCAACCATTTCATTGATACCACTCATAATTTTCACCTGTATGCGTTTAAACCCCGCTCATGGAGGTTGTGCTCTTTTTTGAACGGCAACCGTATAAATTTTTTTTCCAGAGCAATATTTAATTAGCAATATAGATACCAATTCGATGCCGAAGCTTTGAGTCACTTACAAAATTCAATTTAACTGGCGTTTTATCACCCTATTTGAAATCAAAAATAAAATGTTTAAGAAGCAGAAAATATTGATTATAAAAAATTATGAATGGGACGGAAGTATGAAATAGTTTTAATTAGAGTATAGAAAGTTATACATGAAACTATTTTTTCATCGACTAAGCGATAACCAATTCAAAAGGGTGTGGGTTTATAGCTTGTAAAGGTCGGGGTGAGACTGAAACTGGTTCAGTGCGGCGGAATAATCTTCTTGGGTATCAATTTCAAAACATCCTTTTTCGGTGACTTGCCAGGGGTGCAGTGTCGTGTTCACAGCAAACTCGGTAAAAGGAATTTCCCAGAGAACGGGACGAAAATCTTCTTCCCTTTTTTCATATAATTTTACAAAGCGCGGAACATCTTCTTTCGATAGCATGAAGAATCCTATAGCTTCACCACCAAACCCGAAACCTGATCGCTCGTCTTTTGTTAATGCGCGCTTGGTGATGAAAGCATGAATGGTTCCTGAAGGATTCAACAATACCTTCGCGCATTCTGCATCTTCGATGTCAGCAGGGATTAATGCAAACGAAGAAGGCTGAGCGTTTTCTACATAGTCCGTTAATGCTTGAGGGGGATAAAGCACATCGCCATCGAGGATCAACGTTTCCCCCTCGCAGTGACGAAGACCCATCACCATCGAAAGAGTGTTACCAGTAGTGAGGTAAACGGGGTTATCAATAAAGTGGAGAGAAAGTTGCAGGTTTAATTCCAGCGCATAATTTTTAACAGCTTCACCGTTATGCCCAATAATCAGGTGGACCTTTTGGATACCAAGATTTTGCAGGCATTTTAAATGCCGGGAAAGTAGGGTTTCTTCACCAAAAGGCAAAAGTGATTTATGCGGTAAGTCTTGCCTGTCTAACCGCGAACCGTAACCTGCTAATAAAATTATTGCTTCCAAGTGAAGACCTATTTGCCTTTCAAGAGTTGCAACAAATAGGCAACCCCCCCGCCCCCCTTATCAGGAGGATATTAAAATTTTTTATTGGTTCATTTCCAGAAGCAGAAAACGTTGCGATCAAAACAAAAAAGTATCGACCCATTACCACCGGCGGTTACGCCGGTTATTTGGTGAATGCCCAGAAGTGGGCCATGGGTGCATCGCTGCGATACCTTCTGAATTTAAGTAACGTGTCGAGGCCATCAGCGGTACGTTCAACGTTACTGGGTTCGTCTGGAAAATCTCCCCAGCCTTGATCGTTTTTAATATCGATCAACCATCGAACCCCTTTTTCAATTATCGGTGCATACTTTTCTTTGGTCTTAAACGTATCGGAGACCAGCATCAAATTTCTGCAGGCATCCATCGTGTGATCGGTATTTTCATTGTCCCAACTACCATTTTCAGCTTGTTCTGCTATCAAAGAGTCGGCGGCTTCAAGACACATCTTTTTGGCAAACTCGATACCATCCATAAAATAGGCAGGCACAAGAGTGTATTGCATCAGGTGTGCAGTAGTCTCTATCCCGGCGGGGTGGAATGTATCATCCTTCCATAGTCCCGAATCTTTTTGCCAATTAGAAATGTATTCGAACCCGCGGATTCGCGCTTTGTTGATTCGCTCATCATTTTTTTTATCTTGGGTAACTTGATAGATGGTGAGAAAGCAAGTAACCGAACAAGTGGTGTCCAAATGCGACCATTCCTCATCAGCCCAATGTCCATCTTCTTCCTGCATGGATAAAACATATTCCAGAGTTTTATCGATGGTTGATTGAATTTCCGGGTCTTTGATGACCATATTGCCGCGGCATAATTTCAGCCCGACAAAAGTGGTGATCCACATAGAGGTTTTTTGAGTATGCGATTCTTTCGACCAGCCGCCATCAGGATTCTGTACTTTCACACACTCCTGGAATTCCCGTGGTCTTTTATCGGTAAGGTCCATATGAAGGATGCATCGCAACACATGCTCCAAAACTTCCATATCCTGTTCACCTTCGAGCAGGCTCCATTCGCCATTTTTAGATTCCAGATATTCCCATTCACTCTGGATTAGCGGATTCAATTCTTCCGTCGAAATTGTGGTCATAATTTTTTCTAGTTAGGTTTTAAGAGATCGAAATATTAAAGGATATATTACAAACTTTTATATAAGCGTCAAGACAAAATGATTACAACTTGCAGAGTTTATAAATTACCAAAGAAACGCAACTGAAATTTTAAGACGAATTTTTTATTACAGGAGTGAATGAAAATTATCAGTTAACTTTTTTCGAATATGTTTTGGATATCCACCCCTTTTTACCGGGCAAATATTCGATCTGGTACCATTGTCCGGTTTCTTGAAATAGGGGCACTATGGTTGCTGTGGGTAATTGAGCAACTACCTCGGCTTTGCTGGAAGGATCGGCTCGAACTCTCAGCGGGGTTGTTTTTGTAGTAATTTTTACTTTCATAACCGGTGCGGTCGCTTTGACAGCCGGTTTTTTCATTGCAGATTTTTCCTTAGACATCTTCATTTTTATAGCAGAAGGTTCGTCCATAATGTCGGGTTCCGGGTCCAACATAGGCTCGCCTTCAGGGAACTCATCTGCTTTTTGCATTTCTTCGGATCTTGGTTTTTCTGCAGCAACAATTTCGATGGTGTCTTCACTGATTACCGTGTCCGGCATAGATGACCTCGGCGTTTCCATCGACTCAGGAACAAAAGGATTTAATCCCATATCAGGAGATGAGGACATGCCGTCTTCTGCCATTGTTGGCATTTCTACGGGTGCTTGTGGTCGCATGCGTGTGATCTGGCGGCGTGCTTCATCGGAGTTTTTAGGACTGTTGGGATATCGGGCTAGAAAGATTTCATAATCTTCCAGAGTGTTAGATCGTTTTACCTGTTCGAAAATACGGTCTTCCATTGTTTCAATTTCCAATGCTACTTTTTCTTTTTCCGGTTCTTCAGAAAGTTCGCTGATGCGTTTTAAAAAATGGATAGCCGCATCATAATCTTTATTTTCGCGTAGCAGGGTTACTTGAAACTTAAGCGTTCTCTTTAAATTGTCTCTGATTTTGTGGTCAAAGGTTTCGAGGGCCAGTCCGGTTTCAAAAGCCGAAATCGCAGGGGATAACTGGTCATTGGTGTAATGAGCCATTCCCAGATTGTTATAACCTCGAAATGACCTGGGGTTGTTTGCCAGAAAGCGTTTCCAGAGCTCAACCGAAGATTCGAGTTTGTTGCTTTTCTGTTGTTGCAAGGCCAGAGAAAACAGTTCCCGCTCCGCTTGCAGAAGGTGGTCGGGCGGCATTTCAAAATAGGGGTTGGTGGGTCGGGGAACCGTAGCGCAAGCCCCGACCATAAAAATCCCTAATAATAAATGCGATAGCAGAAGTTTCTTCATATAAGTGAATAGTACTCTTTTTTATTTTTCCGTCAATAAAACTTGACTTGTGTTAAATATGAAATAATCTTACCTTAACACGATCACTGGGGGCGTTTTTAAACTGAGAGTCCTTACCCGGACGACCCTTTGAACCTGATCTGGGTTATACCAGCGAAGGGAAGTGAAGCCATCTGAAAAGATTCGCTGCACTTCCTTGGGTTGGGGTGCGGCTTTTTTTATGCCTGCTGTTTTGCCTGGTTTAGGTTGAATTTTATTAGGGTCAATATTTTCAGATATTTAAAACACCTACCTTTTGTTTTTCAGGAGATTTTTTTGTGGAATTGACCATCAATGGAGATAAACGAGAGGTAAAGGAAAGCCAGAATCTGGCAGACCTTGTAAAAGAACTGGATATTCAAGCACCTAATTTCGCAATAGCGTTGAACCAGCAAGTGGTTCCACGATCAAAATACGATTCAACCGCCATAAAAGACAATGATAAGGTCGAAATTGTGCATGCGGTCGGTGGCGGCATTTAATCAATAGTTTATCGTTTGGAGAGTATCGAAAAATATGAGCAATGAATTTATGAAAATTGGGGATAAAACCTTCCGGTCCAGATTGATAGTTGGTACTGGAAAATACAAAGACTTCGATGAAGCGCGGCAGGCCATAGAAATTTCCGGAGCAGAAATGGTTACTCTCGCTGTGCGCCGAATCGAGCTGGATAAAAATAAAGACTCGATTCTCAATCATCTCGATCCAAAGAAATACACGTTTCTTCCCAACACCGCAGGTTGCTATTCGGTCAAGGATGCGGTGATGACCTGCGAGCTGGCACGAGAAGCGGGGCTCGGCAACATCGTTAAAGTAGAAGTGATTGGAGACGAGAAAACTCTGTTCCCTGATAACGAGGCAACTTTGGAAGCTTCGAAACTTTTAATCAAAGACGGTTTTCACGTTCTACCCTACTGCACCGATGATGTTGTTCTTTGTAAGAAACTGGAAGATGCAGGGTGCTCCGCGGTAATGCCCCTGGCGGCACCCATCGGGTCGGGATTAGGAATACGAAATCCATACAATATTAAATTGATTCTGCAAGCCGTTAAATGTCCCGTCATCATTGATGCGGGTGTTGGCACCGCTTCCGATGCCAGCCGGGCAATGGAACTGGGTGTCGGCGGAATTTTGATGAACACGGCTATCGCTGGCGCGAAGGATCCTTTGAAAATGTCCATGGCTATGAAAATGGCTGTGGAGTGCGGGCGCATGGCTTACGAAGCAGGTAGAATACCTAAAAAACTTTATGCATCGGCCAGTAGCCCGATGGATGGCTTGATTGACCTATAAAAATTTCCCTTGAGAAGCGGGGTTATACGTGCGTAGGATTTAAAAATTAAAAAATCCGAAGGGTTTGAAATGAAAACATCAGAAAACGACGATCTTGATTTTTTGCATGTCTATCTCATTTCAGATTTTCACCATCATCAGGAAGAGCCAATTACCGAGCAAGTAGAGAAGGCTTTGCAAGGAGGGGTCAGGGCGATTCAACTGAGGGAAAAAGATCTGAGCCCGAAAGAGTTGTATGCACAGGCTCTTGAGATTAAGCCAATCATAGAAAAGTATGACGCAAAACTTTTCATAAACGATCGCGCCGACATCGCAGAAATTGCCGGTGCAGATGGGGTTCAACTCACCGAGACCAGCGTACCGGCAGGTGAAATTAAAGATAAGTTTCCGAACCTTATTGTAGGGGTCTCGACCCATGCTAAAGAAGGGGCGCTTCTCGCAGAAGCAGAAGGGGCTGACTTTATTACTTTCAGTCCGATTTATGAAACGCCGTCGAAAATACATTTTGGTCCGCCGCAAGGGCCAGAAAAGCTAGGGCAAATTGTAAAGTCGGTTCACCTTCCGGTGCTGGCTTTAGGGGGAATTAAACTAAACCGCGTTCCCGAAGTTCTGGAACAAGGCGCTCATGGAGTCGCCGTCATTTCAGGAATCTGGGACTCAAAAGATATAAAACAGAAGGCATATGAATATATGCATCACTTTGGAGGAGCAACATCATGACAACACCTAACGGTAATGGAAACGGAAATGGAAACCGGCATGGAGCTACCGATGAAAAGGTAAATATCTCTACCGATCCCATTTCACCTAAATCTAAAAAGGTTTATGTTTCAGGAACCCTTCATCCAGATATTAAAGTACCGTTCCGCGAAATTTCTCTCTCGCCATCCACAACCGTACCAGAAAACGAAAGCGGTCATGGAAAAGGCAACGGATATCACAACGATGAAAGCTCGTTGATTGTCTACGATACTTCCGGGCCCTACACAGACCCTGATGCGAAAATTAATATTCGAGAAGGGCTAGAGCCCATCCGCCTGCCATGGATAGAAGGACGCGGCGATGTGGAATTTTATGATGGCCGACAAATCGAGCCGAAAGACGATGGTTATCGCGAAGGCGAAAACCCAAACACCGAACGGTTCCCTAAAACCCGCGATAAAGTTCTGCGTGCAAAACCAGGACAAAACGTATCGCAAATGCATTACGCGAAAAAAGGCATCATCACACCCGAAATGGAATTCATCGCCATCCGCGAAACTCAGAAACGCAAACAGTGGATGGAAAATAACGAACGTGAAGAACGACTGGCAGGCAACTCTTTTGGCGCCAACCTGCCGCAGGAGATCACCCCCGAATTCGTTCGAGATGAAGTAGCTAGAGGTAGAGCCATTATTCCGAACAACATCAATCATCCCGAGTCCGAGCCGATGATCATCGGTAGAAACTTTCTCGTGAAGATCAACGCCAATATCGGTAACTCGGCAGTCACCTCTTCTATAGAAGAAGAAGTCGAAAAAATGGTTTGGTCATCACGCTGTGGTGCCGACAATGTTATGGATCTTTCGACCGGGAAAAACATTCACACCACCCGCGAATGGATACTGAGAAACTCGCCTGTGCCCATCGGCACCGTGCCAATCTATCAGGCGCTTGAAAAGGTCAATGGCGTCATCGAAGACCTGACATGGGAGATTTATCGCGACACCTTGATCGAGCAAGCCGAACAGGGAGTGGACTATTTCACCATCCACGCAGGTGTGTTGTTGCGTTATGTACCCATGACGGCGAAACGCGTTACCGGCATCGTTTCACGTGGTGGCGCAATTCTCGCGAAGTGGTGTCTCTCGCATCATAAAGAAAATTTTCTCTACACCCACTTTGAAGAAATCTGCGAAATCATGAAAACGTATGATGTCTCCTTTTCATTGGGTGACGGACTGCGACCCGGTTCCACAGCCGATGCCAATGACGAAGCCCAGTTTTCTGAATTGGAAACTCTTGGCGAACTGACACAGATCGCGTGGAAGCACGAAGTCCAGACCATGATCGAAGGTCCCGGTCACGTTCCCATGCATATGATCAAAGAAAATATGGAGAAGCAGTTGAAAGCCTGTGGCGAAGCGCCCTTCTACACATTAGGGCCATTGACCACCGACATCGCACCCGGTTACGACCACATCACCAGCGGCATCGGCGCCGCCATGATCGGTTGGTACGGAACGGCAATGCTCTGTTACGTTACGCCGAAAGAACATTTGGGTCTACCCAATCGGCAAGATGTTAAAGAAGGCGTTATCACTTACAAAATCGCGGCACACGCGGCGGACTTGGCAAAAGGCCACCCCGGTGCAAGAGTGCGCGACGATGCACTGAGCAAAGCCCGCTTCGAGTTTAGATGGGAAGATCAGTTCAACCTCTCGCTCGACCCAGAAAAAGCGTTGGAGTTCCACGATGAGACATTACCGAAAGACTCCGCGAAAGTAGCGCATTTCTGTTCCATGTGTGGACCGCATTTCTGCTCAATGAAAATCACACAAGACGTTCGCGATTACGCCGAGAAGCTGGGCATCGAAGATAAAGAAGCCCTCGATGAAGGTATGAAAGAAATGTCCGAATCCTTCAAAGAAAAAGGCGGCGAGATTTATACGAAAGCTCAGTAACCACAGATTCACACAGATGAACACGGATAACCACCCTTCCCTCCCTTCATAGGGAGGGAAGGTTTATCGGTGGGCATAACATCTTTAAATTCTCCCTTCCCCGCTGGTTTTTATTCACTTCCAAAATGCTGTTTGTGATCCATGTTTTGATGAAGAGGAGATAAAAATTGGTGCCTATCTGTTTCCCTTTATTCTAATTTCAAATAATACCTGGTGCTTTTCAGTTCACCTTTTCGGGTGAGGACAGATTTTTTTACCAGGTCTTGTAGATCGCGGGTGGCGGTAGCGCGTGAGGTGTCTGTGAGCGAGATATAGTTCTCTGCGCTCAATCCGCCTTTGAACCCTTCCAGTCCTTCGCGGAACATTCGGGTTACCACTTTTTCCTGCCTTTTATTCAATTGCCCTCGTACTCTGTCGAACAGCTTGGTTTTCTCAATCAGAAAATCGACCACCGCCTGAGAATATTCCTGCGCCTCTAAAATGGTTTTAGAAAAATAAACAAGCCAATTGATAATCTTGTTGTCCTTATTGCTCAATTCAAGATTCTTGTAATAGGCCTTCCGTCCTTTTTCTATCGTTCGAGATAATGCTATCAACGTCGGCTGGTCCAGACTTTGAGATAAGGCTTTCTCTGAAAGGGCACGACCTATTCGTCCGTTGCCGTCTTCAAACGGATGGATGCATACAAAATAATGATGAGCCATAGACGCGCGAGTTAAAGCGGGGAGCGGTTCTTTGCTTTTCGGTGCGGTTTGATTGAACCAGTGAATGAATTGATCCATTTCTTTTTTCATAATTTTTGAAGGTGGAGCTTCAAAATGGATTTTGCGTTTGTGTATGGGGCCTGAAACCACTTGCATGGGTTCTTTGTGTGTCCGGTATTTCCCGATGTCGATCAAATCGCGCTGACCTTTTGTCAGCATCTTGTGCCAGTTGAATAAGGTTTTATGGGTGAGCGGCTTGGAAAAATGGCGATAGAGGTCAACTCCCATTTCGGCGATGCCCTGTTCTGCCGGGGGGATCTTTTGATTTTCTGCATCGAGGCCGAAGTTTTTTCGTAGGGAAGATTGAACACTGTCGCGGCTCAAATATTCCCCTTCAATTTCTGAAGTTTTTAGGGCTTCGTCGCAGATCATATCTATAATGATTTGTTGTTTTTCGTCTTCCTGGATATGTCGGGTCGCCCCAAGCAACAGCCCTGAATGCTGCAGAAAACGAGATTCCAATTTTTGCAGTTGGGTTGGGTCGTATTTGAATTGAGGCCAGTCTTTTTGTTGCCAGTTCCATTTCATGAGCTATATCCTATAAACTTATAACTCATATTTAATCATTTTATGAGTTATAAATCCACTCTTTTTAGCTCATCTGGATTGTTTTTCAATAATGAGTTCAACCCTCCCTCAGTCCCTCCCTGTGAAGGGAGGGAAGTTTAGATGTCTCTGTACTTGACCAAATTGACTTCCCGAATTAGAATAGCAACCATCTGATTTTTCAGGCGCGTAGCTCAGGGGTAGAGTACTTGCTTGACATGCAAGGGGTCGGCGGTTCGAAACCGCCCGTGCCTAATTTTTTCAAAGGTTTATTAGATTGAAGTCTGGCATCATGCTGATGTGTGTGGTGCTTTTTTTTCGGGCCTTATTTAGTTAACAAACATATTCTTGCCGTCATTGCGAGGAGCAGTAGGCGACGAAGCAATCCAGATTGCAACTGGATCGCCGCGCTCCTTTCAGTCGCTCGCGATGACGAGATAAAAAATTTATTTTTAAAAATGATACCTAACGAAAATCCCAGCGAAATCGAAACCATTCGTCATAGTTGCGCGCATTTGATGGCACAGGCGGTTCAAGAACTTTTTCCTGGAACGCAGGTCACCATTGGTCCCGTAATTGAAGACGGATTCTTCTACGACTTTTCTCGCAAAGAAGCTTTTGTTCCTGAAGACTTGGAAAAAATCGAAAAGCGTATGAAAGAACTCGCCGCCGCAGATACTCCTATTGTGCGCAGTGAGATTTCTCGCGAAGAGGCGATAAAAAAATTCAGCGACATGGGCGAGACATTCAAAGTCGAGATCATTGAAGGGATCGACCCCAACGAACCGATCTCGCTTTACACACAAGGCGAATGGGGCGACCTTTGCGGTGGACCGCATGTCGAGTCGACAAAAAAGATAAAAGCATTCAAATTGCTACACACTTCGTCTGCCTACTGGCGTGGGGATGAGCGCAACCCTGTTCTGCAACGTATTTATGGAACGGCCTGGAACACGGAAAAGGAATTGCGGGTTTACCTGAAACGTCTGGAAGAGGCGAAGAAACGCGATCACCGTAAACTTGGAAAAGAGCTCGACCTGTTTTCTGTTTCGGATGATATTGGACCGGGACTCATTCTCTGGCATCCAAAGGGTGCGCGCATCCGTCACTTGATGGAAGAGTTCTGGAAGAAGGAACATTTCAAGCACGGCTATGAGATGGTCATCAGTCCACATGCCGCGAAAATAGATTTATGGAAAACCAGCGGCCACACGGAATTCTATAAGGACAACATGTTCTCTAATATGGATATTGAAGGACGGGAATATGTCATGAAGCCGATGAACTGTCCTTTCCATATTCAAATATACAAAACCAAATTAAGAAGTTACCGCGACTTACCTGTTCGCTTTGGAGAGCTGGGAACGGTTTATCGTTACGAACGTTCGGGTGTATTGCACGGCCTATTGCGGGTACGTGGGTTCACTCAGGATGATGCGCATCTTTTTTGTCGTCCGTCACAGATTGAAGAAGAGATCACCAAGGTTCTCGATCTCATTGTTTTTATTTTGCAGTCGTTTGGGTTTCACGAATACAAAATTTATTTGAGCACGCGTCCTGAAAAATCTGTTGGTACGGATGAAGGGTGGGAGTCTGCAACGAAAGCTTTGGAAACGGCATTGAACAATAAGAAGCTCGATTTTGAAGTGGACCCAGGCGAAGGTGTTTTTTATGGTCCGAAGATCGACATTAAAATAAAAGACAGTCTCAATCGTTATTGGCAGGTTTCGACGGTGCAGGTAGATTTTAATCTACCCGAAAAGTTCGATATCAGCTATATTGAGGAAGATGGTCAACGCCATCAACCGATTATGCTGCATCGCGCCTTAATGGGTTCGTTGGAGCGGTTTTTTGGTTGTTTAATTGAGCATTATGCGGGGGCGTTCCCGTTATGGTTGGCTCCGGTGCAGGTCATTTTGCTGCCAATCACCGATAATCATGCCGAATATGCCGATAAAATAGCCCAACAACTTGAAGAATCAGGCATTCGCGTAGAAAAAGACTTGCGAAATGAGAAAATTGGGTTCAAAATACGCGAGGCCCAATTACAGAAGATCCCTTATATGATTGTTTTAGGGGATAAAGAAGTGGAATCTTCTACTTTAGGTGTTCGCAGGCGGCGTTCGAAGGAAACGCGAACTCTTGATTTAAAGACATTTTTGGATGAAGTCAATGAAGCCGTAGAGAATCGGACGATTGATTCAGACGTTTGATAAATATTTTTTTGAATAGGGAAGTTTTAAATTAACAAGAAACAGCGCATTAATAAA
>JAJDAW010000025.1 GCA_029261635.1 Nitrospinaceae bacterium | reverse complement strand
AAAACAAAAGCAGATGCCCAGGCCCCAATCACCGCACCAAAGGTATTGATGGAGTAAAGAGTACCCACATCTTTCCCTATATAACTTTCATCACTGGAAACAAATTTACTGAGAACCGGTAAGGTGGCCCCCATAAAAGTAGCGGGAATAATCAATAAAGCACCGCAGACCAAAAACCGCACCAGACTGGTTTGCGTATAAGAGTCGCCCAGGTTGAGATAAACCCATTGGAATAAGGGGAAAGCTAATTCGATGAACGAGGGGATAAGTAGACAATAAACGCCAATGCCTGCCTCGAGAATCGCATAGGCTGCCAATGGATTGAAAGCGCGGTCGATGATTTTTCCGCCAAAAAAACTACCTAAGGCCAAACCACCCATAAAAGCGGTCAAAACAGTTGCTATGGAATAATGGGTGTTGCCCATTATCTGAGTGAGCAGACGAGTCCACACCACCTCGTAGATGAGACCTGTAGCACCTGAAACGAAAAAAAACAGGAATATCCAAGCTCGGGAAATTTGAGAGTTTCGGGGGACCACTTTGTGCAACCGTCAAATAAAGACTGGGATTAAATATTCACCATCACAAGGGGATGGAGCATCTAGGAAAGCAAACAATAAAACCTGTTGCCAGCGAAAGATCTTCGCTATTTTTTATCCTTTTTGGAAAGACCACAACGGAACCCCAGAATACTGTCTTTTCGTCCCGGGCTTGCTGCAAACCTTTTCGAGGTGCGAATGTCTACACTTCTCGCATCCCACGAGCCGCCTTTAAAAACATGATTCTTGCCTTTTTCAGGTCCCGTAGGATTCATAATAGGAGCCGTTTTGTAATAAAACTGATCGTAGAAATCGCTCACCCATTCGGAAACATTTCCCGCCATATCGTAAATGCCATAAACGCTTCTCCCCATCGGATATTTTCCAACAGGCCCCATATAGGGATACCCATCTCCGGTACCCGCAAGGTTGGCACGTTTCGGTAGAATTTTATTACCCCATGGAAAATCGAGGCCATGCGTTCCTCTTGCGGCCTTTTCCCATTCTGCTTCCGTGAGAAGCCGTTTGCCAGCCCAGGTGCAATAGTTCGTCGCATCATGCCAAGAGACACCCACCACAGCATGGCTGGGCACATCCATTAGGTCATGATCTCCCTGAAAAAAGGGCACCGAAGGTTTTACATAACTGGCGGCCTTTCTATACTTATTATATTCCTTAACGCTTACTTCATATTTATCGATATAAAACGCATCTAGATAAATTTCCTGAGCTGGTTTCTCATCGAATCCGCCTGAATCTGACCCCCGGGAAAATACCCCTTCTGGAACCAAAACCATTTCGCGGCCGTCATCACCTACAAAGGTTTCATAGATACTAAAATCGCGATTATCAGAAACCGCCACATCATTGGTTTTTTTCGCCATTTGTTGTACTCTCACGTCATGGTCAATGGACTTTTTAATTTCCCAAATGATGACCAGTAAAAGCAACATGGAAATAGCAAAACAGGCAATGACTCCAAACATTAAATTTTTATCGCGCATGGGTTACCACAGAAAAATTGTTCAATTACAAGTATTTCAAAGCGTTGATTATAATTTAATCAGCAATTAAAGCAATGTTATTTTCCATTAGAAACAGAAACGCTAGCTGTTCCATTACGTACAAATAGGATAGATAAAAAATGAAAATGGATTTATTAAAAATTAAAGATCAGGCCCTTTCTTTTATGAAGCCTGCAAAAGTTGAGATTCTAAAATGGTACCGAGGAGAGTACCAGGTAGACCTGAAATCCGATGCTAGCCCTGTCACCATTGCTGATCGAAATGCGGAAGAGATATTAAGAAAAAAAATATCCAAACATTTCCCGGAACACGGCATCATTGGTGAAGAGTTTGGCAACCATAATGCCGATGCCGAATGGGTTTGGACCATTGACCCTGTGGATGGCACACGCTCCTTCATTCAAGGCCTGCCACTATTCGCCTCTCTGATGTCCCTTCTACATAAAGGCGAACCGGTACTGGGGATCATAGAGCTTCCCGCACTTAAAGAAACAGCTTGGGCTGTTAAAGGTAAAGGAGCTTTTTTAAACGGCAAGCCGCTAAAAGTTTCCAGGCAAAAAAAACTTCAGGGAGCTTTCATTGCAGTCGCCGACGAATATTGCTTTCGCCAGCAAAAACAAACTTTCCTCCTCAACAAGTTAAGCAAAGAAGCTGGAATAGTAAGAACCTATCCAGATGCATTTGGTCACCTCATGGCAATCCGCGGCTCGGTCGATGTCATGGTCGACCCTCTAGCTAAGATATGGGATTACGCGCCATGTAAAATCCTCGCGCAAGAGGCAGGAGGAAAATTTGCAAACTTTTCTGGTAACCGAGCAAGCATTGAGGAAGGAACAGCAATTGTCGGCAATGCCAGTATTGTCAAGGAGGTGCGAAAATTATTTACGGAGGGCAAACCTAAATAGGTTTTCGACCCGAAAAACCCGTATTGAGATCATGCCAGAACAAAATTTCCTTTTCGGGCATGCGCCAGCAAAGGTAAACCTCTCTCCCCTCTCGTAGTGAGGGAAAATCAATGAGTCCCTCGCGGATTCCCTTAACCTCACAGCCCACCCCTTCTATCTTGTGCATCATGTCATTATATTTTAACACCGCGTTTAGATAATCCACTCCCTGATCACTGCCCCCATTCCATTTTGCCTTATCTCTAGCATTTTTAATGTCGGGGAAATCACTGTTCAAAGAAACAGAAAGTTTTTGAATTTGTGGAACCAGATCCAGAAGCTGGGGGACAAACGCATTGGCTTCGTCAAGCGTAAACAGTTTTTTGGAAGACATGCGTTAAACAATCGTGAGTTAAATTAATTAAGAAAATGCATTATACGGATTCACGAAAATAATTCCACCCTTCCAGCGACACAGAGTTCAAAAACACACAAAAATGGCAATTCAAATAGTCTCTACAAGAAAATGTTTCACACCCACTTTAACTTGAGCCCTCAAACCCTACTTTGATAGCCCCTTAAACACATAAATCTAAACAACTTATATGCCATTTTGAGGCTTTAAGCTTAATTTCATAATGGTTTATTTTTGAGATTTTATTTTACCCCGGTTTTCTATTGACAAACCGACCATAAGGTTATAGATTCTCACATCATATGGATCATATGTCCTATAGACATAAAGGATCAATATGATGCTTAACATAGGACATTCGAATATTGAAACAGGTTGGGCAAAAAGCCAATTAAGATTTTTTGATTAGCAATAAAGTTTGTTTAGTAAGTTTTGTGTTTAATAAAAAGTTGTTATTCCAAACATCAAGTGTGGGGAGGTTAGTAATGAAAAAGGCAATTCTTTTCGTAGCAGTAAGTGCATTCGTAGGTTTCTTGGGTCTCGGTTCTATCGCGTCTGCTGACGACTTGGTACCAGGGGCATACACTCAACAAAACTCCAGTGGTGTTATGGGTGTTGGACAAACCATGATGCAAATGGGCGCAAAAGATCGAGCTCTGACCAACGCATCAAACTTGGCTTCACAGGCAGGTGTAGCTCGAAACATCGCAGGTGTAAACTCAGACTATCAGTTCGGTTCTTCTCAGAGCGAGCAATCTTGGAAAGCTGCCAGAACGATTGAAGAAGCTGAGGTTCATGGTTTGGTTCCCGGAGACTGCCAAGGTGAAAACTCTGACGGCAAATACAGAAGCCAAATGAACGATAAACGAATAGACCCTTTTGGAAAGGCTTACATGAAGGAAAACCTGGTATCTAACGCGCAATGCGCAGAATACCACCCTACATTGAAATAAGCTAAGTTCCACAAAGAGAAGCATTCAACCTCTCAATGAGGTATAAAGCCGATAGAACAAATGTTCTATCGGCTTTTTTTGTGGAACAAATCGTATCTTCAACCCGAATCAGCCTTATTCACGGAAACCCTGCATGGCTAAACCCTCTCGACACAACCTACGAACCCCAAAAACAAAATACCACCACAAGCTCCGCATAGGAGCAGCTGTATTCACCATCCTAACTCTTTACTTACTCTGGGCCCCCTCTAATCCTGCTTGCGCCCTAGAACAGATCTCTTTAAAAAAATATCCAGAATTGAGCCTTCAGGTTCCCAACCCCATGGAAACATCCAAGTTGCAAGCCAGAAAGACCTTTCAAGTCAACCACCAAGAATTTATCTTGCAGTTTTTCTTTAATGATAGAGATGTGTTTGGCTATATCTTGAAGCGAAATAAAAGTCGCCCGATTCATTTCCGCTGGTGCTTTTTCAGGTCCTGCGAAGAAAGTCCGTATGATTTCAAAAAAGTTATCGCTCAAGCCTTTAACCCACCTTACGATTCTGGTTTTTTTTCGATCAAATTCCCTAGCTATCTGAACTACAGTTTCCAAGGAATCGAGTTTTCGTCCCCCAAATAGCATCGCTCAAATAAAACCCTCCATTCCCCCTACATCTCCACAGAAAACTTAACACTCCAGAACCTCCTACAAAACACACGCTCCAAAAAAATCTAAAAACATACGCCTATCGCCAATAAGATATAACCTATAAAAAAAAAGGCCTTAAGCCTATATCCCGGAGGAAAGCAAATCGTTAGGATAGGCCAGTTTAAATTCCTATTCATCCTTCAAGGGGAGGAAAGTAATGAAGAGAGTAATCACGTTTGTATCAGTAAGTGCTTTTGTTGGGGTTTTGGCATTAGGTTCAATTGCCTCCGCAGATAACAACATTCCGGGTGCTTATGCTCAGAGTAACAATGCTCAGGTTATGGGTGTTGGACAAACCATTATGCAGATGGGCGCAAGAGATCGAGCCTTGACCAATGCATCAAACTTGGCTTCTCAGGCAGGTGTAGCTAGAAATGTTGCTGGCGTAAAACAAGACTATCAATTCGGTTCTTCTCAGAGCGAGCAATCTTGGAAGCAATGGCGATCAGTAGAAGATGCTGGCGTAGTTGTTGGGCTGGTTCCTGGTGACTGTCGTGGGGATAACTCAAAAGGACCTCGCATTGATCCTTTTGGCAATCCTTACATGAAAGAAAATCTGGTTTCACAGGCAGATTGTGAAATCAATCATGCGACATTAAAATAAGCATCTGTTATTGCTTAAGCAGTTTAAAAGCCGGTAGAACGCTCTGTTCTACCGGCTTTTTATTTTTCTCTCCCCCCCCCCTCGCTTTACCTCCACAAAAGAAAACCTGTTATAATCTCAATACAATTTAAAAAACTGACTTTGAGGTTCAGCATGTCCCGATTTATCGACAATGGCAACGATACTGTTTCAGACACTCAAACAGAGTTGACCTGGTTTAAAAAAGACTCTAGACAAATTTTGGGAAAATGGATTCATCTGGAAAAAGCCATGAAATTTGCCGAAGAACAAAACGCCGCAAACTTTGGCGGATTCAACGACTGGAGAATCCCTAAACTAGAAGATATCAAAACTATTTTTGATAAAAGTTTCAGTCAGCGGGATTTTGGAAACAGCGAAATACATATTCCTGCTGAGTTTGAGCCTAAGGGGGCCGACTGCACCTGGACAGACACCATCAACGGCGACCGAGCTATGATGTTCAGCCTGGTAAAAGGTCGTTCCAGCTGGATAAACAAATTTGGGGAAGGCCCGTTCGCAGTGCGATTGGTTCGCGGCATCTGTAAAAAGAGTGAAAGCTAACTCAACTTTTTGAGTCTGTAAACATCCATACGGCTGTAATCACCATCAACACGGAAAATATTTTCTTGAAGTTCTGATCTGAAACGTGTTGTAAAACCTGCGGACCTATTTGCGCGCCCAAAACTCCCCCCAGCGCTAGAACCAAACCGGTTTTAATATCTACATTACCTAATCGGTAGTGGGCAATGAGAGATGAAATAGCCACCAGCAAAATAAATACAAATGTGGTTCCCACTGCAAGCTTTGCGTCACGCCCAAGGTAAATAAGAAAAGGCACTACCATGAATCCTCCACCCAAACCAGTTACGGAGGACAGGATACCTACAATTAATCCGACAACTGCCAAAGTGATCATCGATCCCCTCCTTTCTCAATCCATTTTTCTTCCAATGCATCTACAACTGCTGCACCAACAGAGTCACCCCAAACGTTTAGCGTTGTTCGGCAACGATCTAAAAACCAATCAATCGAAAGCAACATGCCAATCCCCTCTAAAGGAAGGCCTACTGCCTGCAAAACCATTACCATCGTCACCAATCCAGCTTCAGGAATTCCAGCGGCACCAATTCCTGCCAGGGTTGCTGTTATCAAAACAATGATTTGCTCGGAAAACCCCATTTCGATTCCCATCATCTGCGCAATAAACATAACAGCGACCGCTTCGTAAAGTGCGGTGCCATTCATATTTATCGTTGCGCCCAAGGGAAGAACAAACAAAGAGGCTTTTCGGCTGACTTGATTGTTTTCTTCTGCACATTCAATAGTAACTGGCAAAGTCGCCGAACTGCTGGCTGTAGAAAAGGCCGTGGTCAATGCTGCTGTTAAATTTTTAAAATAAATGAGAGGATTTCTTCTCGTCACGATAAAAAGAATTGTTGGTAAAACAAAAAGACCATGCACTAATAGAGCCAGAATAACTGTCCATGCATATTTTCCGATTTTTGCCAGTTCAGCAAGAAAAAGGTCTCCACCTCCAGCTGCTCCTAGCTTGGACGCTATCAATGCAAAAACTCCAATCGGCGCAAAGTACATAAGGAGATGAACAATTTTCATAATTGCGTTATTGACCGTATCAAAAAATGCGATCGCCTGTTTTCCCGGCTCCCCCAATGTTGTCAGCACCCCACCAAAAACCAGAGAAAATATAATAAGAGGAAGAATCTCCATATTCGCCATGGATTGAATCAGGTTAGGAGAAACAAAACTTTGTAATATATCTGTAATGCCTATAGCCTCTTTCCCGGCAACATTTTCTGGAATTTTATCGACTGTCATTTCCACCGCTACACCCGGCTTCATAATATTCACCAATACCAAACCAATACCTACCGCTATGCCCGTGGTAGCCATAAAGTAAGTCAAGGTGATCAATCCGGTTTTTCCTACATTGCGGATATCCCCTAAGCCGGAAATGCCCACTATCATCGAAGAAATAATCAAAGGAACCACCAGCATTTTCAAAGCATCGAGAAACATATCCCCTAACCAGCCAACGGACAACATAGTTTCACCATAAAACCAACCGCAAAACACTCCCAAAAGAATGCCGGTTATCATCAAATAAAGGAGCCAGTTATGTTTCATTAAAGTTATCCTTAAAATAAACAAATTTCTTCGAATTCAGCCAACCCGGTTTATAATACAGTTTAACGAATACATTGCAATTGTCTTACCTTTAGCGGAGGAAATAAAATGGCAGAAATGGTTTCGCTCACATATCAGGGTAAAACATATGAGCTCCCGCTCATTGAAGGTTCCACAGGAGAACAGGCAATTGATATTACCGCATTGAGAAAAACTACCGGTTTGATCACGTTCGATCCGGGGTTCATGAGCACCGGATCCTGCAAAAGTAAGATCACCTACCTAGATGGGGAAAAAGGTATTTTACTTTATCGCGGGTATCCCATCGAACAGATCGCCGAAAAAAGCTCATTTATAGAAACCTCCTACTTGTTGATTTACGGTGAGCTACCAACTCAAAAACAATTAGAGGAGTTCAATTATCATATCGTGCACCACTCTATGGTTCACGAATCCATCAAGAATTTTTATGACGGATTCCCCAACAACCCTCATCCCATGGCAGTATGTAGTGCGGTGGTGGGGGCTCTGGCAACATTTTATCAAAATGAACTCAGTGTACGCGACGACAGGGAAGTTGAAATCGCTATTCACAGATTAATGGCAAAACTACCGACTATAGCCGCATACAGTTATAAAAAGTCGATCGGACTCCCACTTTCCTACCCAGACAACTCTCTGGGGTATTCTGAAAATTTTTTAAAGATGATGTTCTCTCTTCCCTGTGAAGAATATGTCCCTGATCCAGATGCCGCAAAAGTGCTGGACGTTTTATTGATTCTGCACGCCGATCATGAGCAAAACTGCTCGACAAGCGCGGCGAGAATTGTGGGAAGCTCCATGTGTAATCTGTTCGCATCGGTATCCTCTGCAATTTACGCCCTGTGGGGACCGCTTCATGGAGGTGCTAATCAGGCCGTCATCGAAATGCTTCAGGAAATACATAACAATGGTGGCGACGTTAATAAATATGTCGCGAAAGCCAAAGACCCTAATGACCCTTTTCGGCTGATGGGATTCGGCCACCGTGTCTATAAGAATTTTGATCCGCGAAGCCGAATCATTAAAAAACTCGCGCATAAAATCCTGGATAAACCGGGATATCAGGAGCCTCTTTTGGAGATCGCCCTACAACTTGAAGAAATCGCAATCAAAGATGAATATTTTGTAGAGAAAAAGCTTTACCCCAATGTCGATTTTTACTCGGGTATGATTTACAAAGCTCTAAACATTCCGGTCAATATGTTTCCCGTCCTGTTTGCGATGGGCCGCCTTCCAGGTTGGATTGCTCAATGGAAAGAGTTGCAGGAAGACGAACAGTTCAGAATAAGTCGGCCACGGCAAGTTTATACCGGAGCCACAAAAAGGGACTACGTATCCTTGGGGCACAGGTAACCCTTCTGACGAAGGAAGAAATATTAGCGGGTTAAAAGAATGAGGCGGCTGCCTCTGGGTTTACGAGCATGACCTGATAGCTTAGGTAATTAAGCTTTCTCAACCGTGCATGTGAAAGGAAACTCTTCCATCGCTGCGGCGCGGTGGATCTGCTCAACTTTGAATTCTGCTTGTTCAAGTGGCATTGTTGCAACAGTGGCGGCACCTTTAAGATGAATTTCGTACATCAACTTTTCAGCAGTTGAATATTCTTTACCAATTAAAGTAATGAGAACGCGAATCACGAACTCCATCGTTGTAACATTATCATCCCACATGATGATTTTATACATGGGAAGATAAGCACGACTCGTTTGTTCCTCAGACTCTTCAACGACGTCAGGGGCATAGGGTAATGTTTCAGTACTCATAACAATAAATAGGCAAAAATTAGGTGTGACTGTTAAAATTAGCAAACTCTTGTATCTAAAACATAATATAAAAATTAACCGTTATTTTCAATATTTTTGCACATTTGGGGGATTCCAATGCTACTCCCTGGAAAACAAAAGCAGCTTTTCCTCCTCACAATAATAGCCCTGTTTGGGCTATTTTCAACAAATAACTCCAACTTGTTTGCGTTGGATGCCACAAACGATATTGGCAAATATCCGGGTTTCAAGGCCAATGGCAATATAACCCGATTTAAAGGCGAAATTCTCTATTACGATATAAGCTTTTTATGGTTTGATAATGCCGCTTCCGCAAAAGTCCAGTTTCTAAAAGAAAAAGGCCGGTATTACTCAACGCTGGAAGCCAGTACCAAAGGGTTTGTTGGATTTTTTACTTCCTACCGCAAACATTACTATAAAACGGAGTTTGAGATCATTGATAATGGGAAAAGCCTTCGCCCCCTATCCTTTCTACGTCAAGTCACCATAGGCGACCAAGCCGAAATCACACGTCATCAATTTAATTACTTTACGCGAAAGCATACCTGGTCCAAATTTTTAAACGACGAGAAAGTAAAAGAAGGGGTTGATGATATTCCTGTCGACAATAGTTTTCATGATATTTTGACCGCGTTTTATAACGTTAGAAACGGTAGCTATGGGACTTTAACTAAAGGCAATCATTTCAAAATAAAAACCATTCCTGAAAAAGGGCACGATGAAATTTCTGTTCATATTTCATCAGAACAAGACGAAGAAGTTTTTCGAGCCTCTGAAGGACGAAAAAAAAAGGATGAACTGTTGCTGAATATCATCGTACCCAAGGAAATATTCCAGAGCACAACAGGGGAGTTAATGGTTTGGAGTTCCACACATTTCATCCCGGTCGAAACCACAGTAAAAGACTACATCCTCCTGGGTGATCTGCACGCAAAATTCACCCACCGAGAAATTTTATTTTAATCACGCATTAAACATCAAATGCGGGAACAGGAGGGTCTTGCCAGAGGTTCACTTCTGTCGTTTCATCAAGGGTGACCGCACCCCAATTAACAACATAAGGTTTCTCGCCTTCGCACTCGTAATCCACTCTGATTTTGTCAATCTCCCACTTGCCTTTTTCCGGTCCAACCAGAGTCAAGCTGTGTGCAAAGCTGTTCACATCAAAACTGCCTTCAAAAATTGCATCGGGTTCATTGGAACCGATTACTTTATCAAAGGGCATCGTGTGACCGTTGAAACTAAAATTCACTGGTTCATTCGGGCCTTGCTTCCCCGTTTCAATATTTACTTTAAACGTTAGCACTCTTGGCATATTGGCCCCTTATGAAAAGAACGGATTCAATCCCGCAGTGTGATCGGTTTCGTCAAAGATGGCCCCTACCTCAGGAACAGCTTTTCGAAAAGAAGTGTGGATTCCTTGTTTCAAGGTAAGGTCGGCAGCACTACAACCCTGACACCCTCCCCCCATTTGAATCGTCACGGAGTTCCCCTTTACCGCAAGGAGATTGATTTGCCCACCGTGCCCGGCAACACCCGGATTCACTTCTTCATCAATGACTTTTTGTATCCCCTCTCGAATCGTATCTTCGGAAGGTATTGTAGAAATTATTTTATCCGCAATAAGGGATTGACCATCTTCCACCGCATTTCGAATAGCCGCACCAATTTCTTTTGCCAAAGGTGTCCAGTCAACGAGAGTTTTGTCTTTTCGCGTAACCGTCACCGTCGCCTCACAAACCAGCACGGTTTCAACATCATCCATAGAGAAAAGGGACTCGGCAAGAGAAGACTCTGCGGCACTTTCAAAACTATCAAAATACCAAGAACAATCTTTCATCAACACTCGGTTTACGGTAAACATACACTGGTCCCCCGTCGGAGAAGGCTGGGCCTTGATCAGAATTCCATCTGAACTCTCAGGGAATAGGCCCTGTTTGACAGCCGGGGCATGTAACACGGTTCTGGGAGCAGGCGGTGCATCAGCAAAAATTTCTCCCTCTCCAGTACCTTCGGCATTCTCAGTCTCCGGCGCAGTCGATTTCGTCACCGTCGGCTCGGAAACAGGTGTTTCAACTTTAACAGGCTCAGAAACCTCATCCTTCTGTTTCATACCTGAAAAAAAACGTTTTATAAAATTCAATGGAATATCTCCTGATTTTAATTCGATAAATTCGCTTACTATATGATGCCAGAAATACGAAAAAGTATCATTAAATCAAATAATAATGCGTAAAACTCAACTTAAACAGTCATACAAGCTGTCAACAATAAAGACAACGTATCATCCCGTCTGAAAAGCATTTTCCAGTAATTCTATTCTGAAGGTACTTTCTGGGTCGGCTGTCAAACCGATCACATCAAATCTTGTCGGTTTTTCCAGTAATCGGTGTTTGGCGAGGAAGCTTTGCGCGACCTGAATTATTTTTCGTTGTTTGGTCGGAGTTACAGCGTTAAAGGGGTGCCCATATTGATGGTCGGCTCTGGCCTTAACTTCAATGAACACCACTACCCCACCCTGCTCGGCAATGATGTCAATTTCACCCAACTTGCAGCGAAAGTTTTTCTCGATAATTCGATAGCCCTTCTTTTTCAAATAGGCTTCCGCTGCTTTTTCTCCTTCACGTCCGAGTTTCAGTCTTTTTTCAGTCATATTCTCTAACTTGTTGTCACATCAGAAAAAGCACACTTTAAAACTATAACCTCATTTTCCGTCATTGCGAGCGACCGAAGGGAGCGCGGCAATCCAGAACAAATAAAACACCTATCTTTAACAACACAACCTGTGAATAAAATGAAATATTATCAAGATTGGATCGCCGCACTCCCGCTGGTCGTTCGCGATGACGAACAGAGTGATTCGGTTTGATTACTTTAATGACTTATCTGATTTGGCCGGCATAAATTCCATTCATCAATGCGCATCATTCCAGTTTTCGCCCCATCCCATATCGACCAGCAGGGGAACTTTAAGTGGCATGACTTCTTCCATTTCCCTTTTGACAAGTTCCCGCATTTCTTCTTCTTCGTTCAAGAGGCACTCAAAAACCAGTTCATCATGCACTTGCAGAATCATGCGAGATTTTAATTTCCTCTGCTTTATTTCCCTGTCTAGATTAATCATCGCAAGCTTGATCAAATCTGCTGCGCTTCCCTGTACCGGAGAATTGATAGCGACTCTTTCCGCCGCTTCTCGCGCCTGTCGGTTCTTACTGTTGAGATCAGGCAAATAACGTTTTCGGTTCATTAAAGTCAGGGTGTAACCCGTTTGCCTCGCATCTTCAATTGTCTTTTCCATATAAACTTTAACATTCTTATAAAGCTCGAAATATTGATCGATGAATTTCTTGGCTTCTTTGGGATAAATTTTCAATTGCTGCGATAAACCGAACGCACTTAGTCCATAAACGATACCAAAATTAACCGCCTTAGCCATACGCCGCGCTTCGGCATCCAAACGATTAGCGGTGGTTCCAAATATTTCCACTGCTGTCCGCGTGTGAATATCTTCTCCATTTAAAAAAGCATCCATCAGCGATTCATCCTCCGATAAATGGGCAAGTATTCTCAACTCTACTTGTGAATAGTCAGCAGATAAAAGCTTGTTCTCTCCTTCTGCAATAAACGATTTACGAATTTCGCGTCCCATTGAAGTTCGTATCGGAATATTCTGTAGATTAGGATTGCTACTACTCAATCGCCCTGTAGCGGCCACCGACTGGTTGAACGAAGTGTGAACCCGTCCCGTTTTATTAAATATTTCCTCCTGCAACGCATCCACATAAGTCGACTTGAGTTTTCCCATCTGCCTGTAAATTAGAATGGCTTCAGGGAGATCGTGTTCAGATGAAAGCTCCTCAAGCACCGAAACATCGGTGGAGAAACCGCTTTTGGTTTTCTTTACAACCGGCAACTCCAGCTTCTCAAATAGAATCACCGAAAGCTGTTTTGGCGAGTTGATATTGAATTGTTCTCCGGCTAAATCATAAATCTCTTTTTCCTTCTGCTGGAGCAACTCATGGATCTTTTGAGAAAGCTTTTGCAGATGAGGTTTATCCAAAGCCATTCCCTGGAGCTCCATATCCCCAAGAACTTCCAATAGCGGCAGTTCCAAATCTTCAAAAATTTTAAGATCATCGCCTTTGAGGAGTCTTGAAAGTTTTTCGTATAAACGCCAGGTAATGTCTGAGTCTTCTGCTGCATATTCGGTTGCTCTTTCAACATCCACAGCATCAAAACCAATTTCCTTAGATGCCGTACCCACCACATCTTTATACTTAATGGTTGTATGGCCCAAATGTTCAAGAGCAAGAGCGTCGAGATTATGACCACGACTAGAAGGATTCAACAGATAAGAGGCGAGCATGGTGTCGAAGGCTATACCTTGGAGATGTACCCCTTCATTTTTTAACACGATAAAATCATATTTTATATTCTGCCCTACCTTTTTAATTTTGGGGTCTTCAAGAAGAGGCTTGAGTTTTTCAAAAACCCACTCCACACCCAGTTGATCCGGCACTCCCAGATAACTATGCGCCAGAGGGATGTAACAGGCCTCTCCTGCCTTACACGAAAAGGAAATACCCACGGCTCTTGCCTTAACGGGTCGCAGGCTGGTTGTTTCCAGGTCCAATGCGAATATTTTATTTTTCTTGAGCTTTTCAATCCACTTGTTGAAATCCGTTTCCGTTAAAACAGTCTCATAGTTTTGCTTGATAGACTCCGCAACTTCTTTACTTTCTTCACCGTTTTTTCCATCCCCCTCATCCAACCCTGTCAACATTGAAGAAAATTCGAATTCAGAAAACAGTTTCTTTAAATCTTCATTTTTAGAGGGACGCACTTTCAAATCATCCAACGAGCAATCCAACTTCATTGCGGTATCGATGGTGACCAGTTTGCGACTCAAAAGAGCGAGTTCTTTATCCTGCACTAGTTTTTCTTTAAGCTTCTTCTTTTCTATCTCATCAATGCAGTTATAAAGCTCATCAATCGACCCATACTTTTGAATCAGCTCCGTTGCGGTTTTTGGGCCTACCCCTTTTACTCCGGGAATATGGTCGCTGGAGTCTCCCATCAATCCCATAACCTCAATAACCTTCTCTGGCGGCACACCAAATTTTTCTTCCACCTCTTTAGCCCCGAACCATTTATTTTTCATGGTGTCCAGCATTTGAACTTCTGGACTTACCAATTGCATCATATCTTTGTCACCGCTGACAATGACCACACGATATCCGGCCTTCGCTCCTTGCAGAGCCAAAGTGCCAATGATGTCATCGGCTTCAAAACCTGGAACTCGTACACTGGCAATGTTATAAGCGGCCACCAGCGGCTCAAAATAGGGAAATTGTTTCACCAGATCTTCAGGCGGCGCATCACGGTTTGCCTTGTATTCAGGATAAATATCATGGCGGAAGGTTTTTTCCTTACTATCAAACGCAACACATAGATAGTCTGGTTTCTCATCTTTCACCACCTTTTGCAGCATATTGATAAATCCGTATAACGCGTTGGTGGGAAATCCTGTGGACGTTGAAAGGAACTGCCTGATTCCAAAATAGGCGCGGAAAATATAGGAAGAACCATCAATAATATATAAAGATTTTGGTTTGCTCATTAATTACCCAATTGAAAAATTAAAAAACCAAGTATAAAGTCGCGGCTTTGCCGTGTCTAATCATTTGTGATATGATTACGAGGTCTTTCACCTATAAACTTATTGAATTAAAAGGCTTAAACGAGTCCCTTGAATACTATGCGTACCTCTAAAGATTCACCCTCGGAACAAAAATCACAAACCATCATCGATACGGCTCGCAGAGCTTTGAAAATTGAAAGTCAGGCGGTAGCGGATTTAGTCAATCGAATCGATGATAGTTTTGTTAACGTCGTTCATCATATTGATCAATGTCAGCATCTCATTATTACGGGGATGGGAAAATCCGGGTTGATAGGAAATAAGATTGCCGCCACTTTTTCCAGTTTGGGTTTACCAACCTTGTTTATACATGCCGCAGAAGCCAGCCACGGTGATCTGGGAATGATAGTTGAAAATGATACCGTGATTGCAATTTCAAATAGTGGAGAAACCGAAGAGATTGTAAAGCTCCTTCCCTCATTCAAGAGAATAAATTGTACTCTGGTTGCGGTGACAGGAAAACCCGCATCGACTATTGCAAAATGCAGTGACTTTGTTCTGGATGTAAGCGTTCAAGAGGAAGCCTGTTCGATAGATTTAGTTCCTACAGCCAGCACAACGGCGACCTTGGCTCTAGGAGATGCGTTAGCAGTGGCCTTCATGGAACTACGAGGTATTAGAAAGGAAGACTTCGCGCAAAACCATCCCGGCGGCAGTTTAGGCCGACGATTATTGACAACCGTTGAAGATCTGATGCACTCCGGCGATGCAATTCCAAAAGTTTTTGAAGATGCAGACGCGAGATTAGTGATCGGAGAAATTTCAAAAAAGCGACTCGGTGTTACCCTGGTTACAGACCTAGATGGAAACCTCAAAGGTATGATAACGGATGGTGACTTGAGACGGCTGATGGAAAAAGAAAAGGATGTAAACCAATTAAAAGCATCAAACATAATGGCTGAAAATCCCAAGACCATTACAAAAGAAACTCTTGCAGCCAAAGCAGTTCAGATAATGGAAGAGCATTCCATAACATCCCTGATCGTCACTGAAGAAGATAAAGTTAATGGGATCATTCACCTGCACGACATACTCAAGGCAGGCATCGTTTAATTTATTACTAGAGCATAAAAATTATGACAGGCCAGGAACTTCGCGCTAAATTTTTGCAATACTTTAAAGACCGAGAACACACGGTTGTGTCCAGTTATCCACTGGTTCCAAAAAATGATCCCACCTTGCTATTTACAAATGCTGGGATGGTTCAGTTTAAAGATGTGTTTCTTGGTGACGAAAAGCGCGACTACAATCGCGCAGTAAGCGTGCAAAAATGCGTACGCGCTGGCGGAAAACATAATGATTTGGAAATGGTCGGTCGTACTGCCCGACACCATACCTTTTTTGAAATGCTGGGAAACTTCTCGTTCGGTGATTACTTCAAGACGGAAGCAATTCAATATGGCTGGGAATTCCTAACCGAAGTGATTGGATTGCCTCGTGACCGCCTCTATATCTCTGTATTCAATGAAGATGATGACGCCTTCAATATTTGGGCGAATGAGATGAAAATGCCGCGAGAGCGGATTTCTCGAATGGGAGAAAAAGACAATTTCTGGGCAATGGGTCCAACAGGGCCTTGCGGTCCCTGCTCCGAAATCTTTATAGATCAAGGTAAAGCACTTGGCTGTGGCAAAGCAAGCTGTGCCGTTGGCTGTGATTGCGATCGTTATCTTGAGATATGGAACCTTGTATTCATGCAATACGACCGTGACACCTCT
>JAJDAW010000024.1 GCA_029261635.1 Nitrospinaceae bacterium | reverse complement strand
TGGTCAAAGACAATAATGACAATGACTTACGTCTCGATCCTATGGAGATTGCCAACAAGGTAAAGACTCATATCTTCTCTAAAAACCTTGGAGTTCTCGAGCTGCATTATCGCGCCAACGACGAGCCTCCTGGCAACGGTGGCTTCTTACTCAATGGAGGCAGACTTTATCTGGACATGGGGCATTTGGAATACGCATCTCCAGAATGTTCTAATCTTGTCGACCTTATTACATTTGATCGAGCAGGCGATACGCTTATTCAGGAAGCAGTCGAAGAGTTGGGTTGGTCCGATAACGTATCGATCATAAAAAATAATGTTGATCTGGAAACCAACGCAACATTCGGGTGCCATGAGAATTATCTAGTCGGACGGGGTTTCCCTTTCGATGAGCGCGAAAACCTGAAACTACTATCCTCATTTTTGACGACACGACTAATCTATTGCGGGGCCGGACGCATTGGTTCCTGCGATCCACATCCATTTCGCGATTGGGATGGTGTCTCACCACAGGAAGTGGTAGAGGAACAAGTCGATTTCCAGATTTCTCAACGTGCAGATCATATCCCCAACGAATTTTATCGGTGGGTACAATACAATCGCGCCATCGTAAACACACGCGATGAGCCGTTATCTGATCCCAGCAAATACCGACGTATTCATCTTCTCGTTGGCGACTCCACGATGAGCGAATTTGCTACCGCCATGAAAATGGGCACGACTACTCTGATGCTTGAAATCATGCAACTGGGTGTAGCAAAAAAAGAATGGATTCTTGCCGATTCCGTTCAGTCCATGCGTTCCATTTCCCGCGATCAAGAATTCAAGTGGAATGTGACCCTCGCTTCCGGTGCCCAATCCACCGCACTGGAATTACAACTTGATATGCTGGACACTTGCAAAAAACATCTCGCCGGGACAAACTCAGAAACGGACTGGATACTTGAAAATTGGGAATCGGTATTGACCGACCTGCCGAAAGGACCCGAAGCCGTATTAGGTCGTGTGGACTGGGCCAGCAAATATTGGATGCTTAGTGAATTTAAAAACGAAGAAAATCTGGACTGGCACGACCCTTGGCTAAAAAGTCTCGATCTCGAATACCATAATTTAAATAAAGAAAGCGGCTTATTTTGGGGATTAGAAGCTAGCGGTGATGGCTATCGTAAAACCACGGATGCGGCAGTAGATCATGCAAAATTAAATCCGCCACGCGGCACACGTGCCCAAGGCCGTGGTGAACTCATCAAATTGTTGATCAACAAGCACTCGCATATGAGCTACCTGATCGACTGGATTGGATTCCGTCTCAACAAAACGGATGACCCTTTTCTAATGCTCGACCCCTTTATTCCCTACAAAGAAGATGTCATCGAGCATATGAAACAATTTGAGTCTGGCTATACACCTGCTAGCAAAAATGCAGAAGATAAACCCTTTCGGGAATCTCACAAGAAAGGGCATGATGAATAACGATTGTCTGTTTTGCAAAATCAGCGCCGGGTCTATTCCATCAGAAAAGGTTTATGAGTCTGACACATTGTTTGCCTTCAACGATATCAATCCCCAAGCACCTACTCATATTCTGATTGTCCCACGTGCCCACCACGCCACCCTGCTGGATGTAGAAGAAACCGACCATGAATTAATGGGCTCTATCATCTCAGTTGCCAATCAGTTGGCAACTGAACGAGGACTGGACAAATCCGGCTATCGGCTTGTGGTAAACTGTGGGGAAGGAGCCGGACAATCCGTATTCCATATTCATTTTCACCTTTTGGGCGGTCGCTCTTTGCAATGGCCGCCAGGCTAAACTCATGGTCAGCGCAGAACAACTTTACGAAAAACTCAAAGATATCCATGTTGGCAATCCCATCTGCCAGTTCACAAAGGAGAACTGTGAACTGCTGCTACCAACTATTGAGCGCATTGAAGAACTCAAGCGCGAAAAAAATGCCATTATCCTGGTACACAATTATGTCGCGCCTCAAATTTTTTACAGTGTTGCCGATTTCACAGGAGACTCATACGGGCTATCTAAAAATGCAAAAGAATCCGATGCCGATGTCATCGTCTTTTCCGCAGTTCGGTTCATGGCAGAAACCGCTAAAATTCTCAATCCCGAAAAAACAGTGCTCGACCCAAATCCAGATGGGGGTTGTTCACTAGCCGACGGCATCACCGAATCCGATGTTATTAAATTAAGGCAACAGTTTCCCGATCATACTTTCGTCTGCTACATCAACACCACCGCAGCGGTGAAGGCGCAGTGCGATGTTTGCGTCACATCGTCCAATGTTTACAAAATCATAGAAAAAATACCGAACGATAAAATCTATTTCCTCCCTGACAAATTGATGGGGGAAAACGTAATCCAAAATCTTAAAGCAAAGGGCGTTAATAAAGATATCGAGTTATGGGATGGAACCTGCTACGTCCACGAAGAATATCAGCCGGAAAGTATCGACCAGGTACGACGCAACTTTGAAGATGTCGAAATCCTTGTCCACCCCGAATGCAGTTCAGCGGTAGTTAACAAAGCCGATTATGTCGGTAGCACCAGCCAGATGCTCAACCATGTCCGCGAATCTAAGCGAGACTCTTTCTTCCTGCTCACCGAGTGTGGGTTGACCGGAGTCCTGCAATCCGAATTCCCTCAGAAAACCTTCGCAGGCAGTTGCACGATGTGCAAATATATGAAATCCAATTCCCTCGAAGACATATTGAACGTCCTCGAAAACCCAAGTCCCAAAAGCATCATCGAAATCGCTCCAGAAACGCAAAAACGTGCCCTCCAATGCGTGAATCGTATGTTTGAATACGCTTCGTAAAGCTCCTTTCCTCCTAAGGCCAGCTACAAACCTCTTGTTTTTTCGAGGTCTATAAGACCTGCCAAATAAAGGCTTAAGTCATTTTTTTCAGCCGCCGATAAGATAATACAGGGCATGGATAGCCCGCATTTAAACATCTTTTCGGTGGAGGATGACTCAATGGTTGAAGGAACTGGTAGCATAGGACAAAACGTTTTAAACAAGCTTACCCAGCGAACACAACAGAATTTCAAACTTGCAGACACAAACGAGTCCGGCGGACTCGATAAAAATGAAGTTCAAGTCCGTGCAGAAAAAACAGGGCAGGGACAAAATATTATCGACAATTTTGAGTCTATTGACACAGATGGAAACGGTGAACTGACGCAAACGGAATTGCAGGCTTTTCGCCAGGCACAAGGCGGCAGGAATCCGGAACAATTATTGAGTCAACTGCAAAGTATTTTTGATCAATCAGGAATTAACTCAGGCAGCATCGTAGATTTTTTGAGCAATCAGGCATCTAAAGATAATTCACTGACTTCACTCCTACGTGACACCACCAACCTCGATGCTATAGTCGAGTCTAGGGTAAATGAAATTTTCACTTCAGCAGGTATAACAAGTGCCGTACCTGAAGATTTAACCTCACAAATTTCCACAATTATTTAATCCACCCTCTGGCGAGGGGAGCTATAGGTCTATTCCCCTCTTCCAGAAATATTCTCAAGCATGTGAACAGGAAATTTTTTCACCCTCCCACCCTCTAACGAGCGCGGGAACAGTTTTATTTCTCATTTCCAAAAAACATTAGCAAGCATACGAGCAGAAAAGCTTTAC
>JAJDAW010000023.1 GCA_029261635.1 Nitrospinaceae bacterium | reverse complement strand
CCATTTGAGATAATTGTTGCGCGGCATCTTGAGCCTGGCTGACCCCTTGTGAAGTATTTTCTGCAGCCTGAGCCACCCCGGCAATGTTCTGATTGATCTCGGAACTGCCTTTGGCCGCTTCACCCACATTTCTTCCTATTTCTGCTGTGGTAGCGGTTTGTTCTTCAACCGCACTGGCTATGGTGTTCGAAATATCATTGATCTGATTAATGACCTGACTGATCTCGGCAATAGCGTCAACCGCACCCTGTGTATCGCTCTGGATAGCCTGAATTTTACCGCTTATTTCCTCAGTCGCTTTACCTGTCTGATTGGCCAGTTCTTTTACTTCATTGGCAACAACGGCGAAGCCTTTACCCGCTTCACCCGCCCTCGCCGCTTCTATGGTGGCGTTCAAAGCCAGCAAATTGGTTTGTTCAGCAATGGAATTGATAACTTTGACAACCTCACCAATCTCCGCACTGCTCGTTCCCAATTTACCTACGGTTTCGTTTGTCTTCTCGGCAACCGTAACTGCCGATGCGGCTACTTTAGCAGCCTCTTGGGCATTATGTGAAATCTCACGGATACTGGCATTCATTTCTTCGGAACCTGTAGCAACTGTCTGCACATTGCGGCTGATTTCTTCTGAGGCCGCAGACACCACATTAGCCTGCGCTGTGGTTTCTTCTGCATTACCGGCCATTTGTTGGCTCACTGAAGACAAGTTACCGGAAGCATCTGCCAAAGATTGTGCGGTTCCTGAAATATTCCCCATATTTTTCCGCAAGTCCTCAAAGAAAGCATCAAGCCCTTCTCCCATCATGCCAATGGCATCTTCTCCACTTACAGTAATGGATTTCGTCAGGTCTCCCTGAGCCGCAGCACTGACCACTTCAAGGATGCTATCTACTTTAGTCTGTAGCTCCTGTCCCTTCTTCTTGTCAGCTTCTGCCATATCTTTAGCTTGGTTCTCGTGAGCAATTTTCTCTGTCACCAATTCCAAGGTAATCATCGGCCCGAGAAACTTTTTATCACCATCCACAATGGCTGCAACATGCATATCTAAAGTTTCAGGCCCCATTACTACTAGCTCTCTATAAGGCAGTTTGCTTTCGTTGGTAGCAATAGAACGAAATGCAGTGGAGTCTTTACCCAGAAATGCCATAGAATTCCCAATTAAATCTTCTGCCTTAGCAGGAAAATACTCATCCAGCTTAATGAACAACTGCTTCGCTGCAGGGTTGAGGTATTGCAGATTAAGATCGGCATCGGCATACATAATACTACCCGGATTATTTTCTACTAAAGCGGCTATTTTTACCATTTCAGCATCGGCTTTTTGTTTTTCTGCAGCCTGATGCATCATTCTTTCCAAAGCGCTTTCAAACTCACCTTTCAAGCCAAATTCTTTAGTTCTATTTTTGCCGCTTAAAATTTCTTCTGAATAACGTATGAAATCCTGCAATCCTTTTACCAAGGTATTACAAGATTGACTCAAAACACCGACTTCGTCGTTCGATGTCACAGGCAGTTCCTTTTGCTGCAAGTCACCCTGAGCCGTATGGCTCAAAACCCCTGAGGTTTGCTGAATCGGTCGGATAACCACCTTAGTCAGAAACAAAGCAATCCCAATCTGGATAAACAAAGCCAGAAAGCCAGAAACCGTGTTTGCCAGATTCAAGTTAGCTTGATTGACAAGCAAGAACTTATTTTTATACTGTTGAACCAGTTTATTACTTTCGGCTCGTAGTTTATTGGACTCAACAATTATGCTCGACTGAGCTTTTCTGTAAGGGTCAGAGTTTACCTTTGCTTCAATCAAGTTCTTCACTTGCCTGACAAACTTTCCGAACTCAACTTCAACATGTGCAATGGTCTCCTGAATTTCAGGGTCATCAATAGCTTCAATACTGGCCGTTTTCGTCATTTTCAGGTTAGCGGGGTATTTGCCACCAGCCTTTGCCGCCTGTAAAGTTTGTGTAAATATTTTTCTTGCGGTGTCATATTCGTCTAATGACGCATGCAATTCTGCTCTCCCTACTGTTGCGTCATTTGAAAACACCGTTTTATAATGGCGGATTCCCAGCATATCGCCCACCTTAAATTCTTCGCCCATTCTTTTTGTATGGCAACTGGCACAGGCAGGAACGGTGGCCTTGTCTGCCGTATAGACATTGACAAATAGCTTGCCGTTTTCTTCATGGGTTTCGGTAAAAACTTGACCAGGATTACTTTTCAAAAACGCATTCGCTTTCCGATCCATATCCGTTTTAAGACCTTTAGTAGCGTTGATAGGTCTTTCAGCAATGATATCGACAGCCAGGCTATTGCCCTTTTTAAATTTTTCGTTAACTTGTCTTGCAAATGTTGCGGGGAAAGGCACGGCGGGGTGAGGCTCGCTTTCCGGGTCCATACTGATCGAAAGGTTAATTCCTTTTGCTACTTTGATAATGGACTTTGTGTAACTTCCGCGCATAATCGTTATATAAGAATTCAGAGATAGAATTTTATTTTCAATGGTCTTCAAGCGCCCCTTTGCCATAGAATAACCAAATGCCGCTTTCCCCATAGCTTGTGTCAACATTCTTTGGCGTCCCAACGCATCTATAACTAACGTATCGTCAGCAATTTTCGTGGAATAATGGTCGATAACAGCACCGGCTATCACTACCACCAATGACAAAATCGCTATCGCACCGTACACTTTTTGTTGAATCGATAAGGTTTTCATATGAAGCAAACGCCTTCCACGTTGACTGACATAAATGGACATAAATGAGATTTTTGATGTCTTTTACCATTTAAAATGTAAACCTGTCAACCGCATTGAATTGAATAACTTGTCACAGTTTTGTCAACACATTCACCCTTTATAGGGAAAGTGATAAACGGTCAATTATTTCAAAAAAAATAAGCGACACAACTAAAATATTTAAACGGCATAACAAATTGCATTTGATGTTGAATAGTTTGGTATTATTAGGTTTAACTTAGAGCGAACCTGCTCTTATTCATCAAGAAGGAGCTATTTGTGAAAAAATTCTGGAGGGTTTTTGGGTGGGTATTTCTAGGAATCTTTCTTCAATTCAAGTTCAACGCTCTCTACGGAATTGTCTTCCTCGAAAATCTAAACTTTCACGATCGAAGTTACTGGGTAGAAATGAAAATGACACCTACCGATGAAAGCTTAAGGGTTTTGAAGGTTAAAACCACCGTGCATCATTCCCTTGGAGCAGACTATTTTGCCAATGTCTATATTCCCAATCAATACAAGGTGCTAAACCATGAGCCTTACGCTGGTGTCGAAAAAATAGAAGGTTACCAAGCCTATAAAATGAACATGAAGCGTAAATATCGAGATGTGCTGGCGGAAACTAATTTCATCCTTTCTCCTCAGGCAAAAGAAATCGCCTCAGTCCCAGTGAAAATACATTTTGAAAATTTAAAACAACGTCTGCATGCAGATGAGACTTTCAAAATTTCAACTCAAGACAAGCAAACCAAAATCGAAGGTCCAGAAAGGGCTGAAGCTATCTATCCTCAAAAACTGGGAATGTGACCTACCCGCAATGGCTCGAATAAAAGAATTCAAGGATTATTATAAAATTCTCAACGTAGCCGAATCGGCAACACAGGAAGAGATTAAAAAATCCTTCAGAAAGCTGGCTCTGGAATTGCACCCCGACCACAACCCGAATGACCCCGGTAGTGAAGAAAAGTTTAAAGATGTGACAGAAGCCTATGGGGTTTTGAGCGACTCGCAAAAGAAACAGGAATACGATCGCTTCCGCGCCGACCACTTCGCAGGCCGTAGTTCTTCACGGTTTCAGTATTCACAAGAAGATATTTTCTCAAGCATGTTTCAAGGGAAAAATGCCAGCGATATCTTTGAAGAACTCAATCGAGAATTTAGCCGCTCTGGTTTCCGGTCAGGAAATAATTTTTTTCAGAATGTGTTTTTTGGTGGGGCAGCCGGCGGAATCGGGCGATTCCTTAGAATGATACCGGGCCCAATCGGCCGCATTGGCATGGGAATCAAGATAGCGCAAATTGTGGGAACCTCCCTTTACGCCTTACATAAAATGAAAAAGGCAAAAGACGCAGCTAACCCAAATAACCAACAGGAACCTGAAAACCCTTTAGTAAACAATTTCAAGGGTATGTTTAGTAAACCCCACCCCCATGAGAAATCACCTCTGAATATGGACTTCGCTATTTCCATAGCTCCCACAGAGGCGTTAAATGGAACGCGCAAGAAGATATCCTATCAAGTCA
>JAJDAW010000022.1 GCA_029261635.1 Nitrospinaceae bacterium | reverse complement strand
ATGAAACAGATTCATGTCATGCTTGCGACAAAACTCGATCAACTCATTCGCCGACATTTTATCTAATCCATTTTCAGCCATTAAAGCATCCACGAAAGATATGAACGACTCAGGCATTTCCCATAGACTTGGAAAACGCTTGGCCAAAGCATGGCTCGAGTCTATCCCTGGAACAATGTCTTCTGCCAAATGCGATACTACTTGTTCAGCAGATTTCCCCGATTCCTGATATTCCTTTATCGCTTTTGGTGGAATGGTCAACACATCCAACCCTGCCAAAAATGCAACTTGTTCTCCACTTCGAACACTGGCACCAATCAACCGAGATTGCACATCCTTATATTTCTCTCGGGCATCTATCAACGCATTCTGTGTAGCAAGAGTCACCTTTTCTCCCACTTGATCGCCAGAACCCGCCTTATGGTCAATAACTACCTGATTCAAGCGCCCCAAGAACACGTTAACGAAATCCGGATTAGACAATCTGGCTGCCAGATAGTTTTGCCTTGCAGAGAATCCCAGTGTGAAATTTACAGGAATTTTTTCTTGAGTTAATTTTCTGACCGCAAGATAACCTTCAGGAGTAAGCGGAACTTTAATGATAAAAAATTCCGGACAAACCTTGAAGTACCTTCTTCCGTAATGCAGGGTGCGCTCAATATTTCTGGAAACAGCCGGGTGCAATTCGACACTAACCTTTACCTTAAAAGCCTGCACCAGTCGCAAAGCAATTTTACAGTTAATGACAAAACCTACTTCAAGAATAAGCTCCTCTTCAGAAAGCTCGAGCCCTTCATCGCGAATTTTACGAATGGTATCTTCGATAACCTCATCCATGACACCGCTTTGCACAACCTGATTGGCGAGGGTGTTGTTGGTGGTCAAAGCCGTCATTTCCTGCTTCCAGATATCCTGAGCCTTTTCCAGCTCGCCCGTATCCACCCATAACTCACTGCCCAGGGTTTTTAATCTTGCCAATAAAGGATCAGACTCTGCTTGCGGAGCACTGCCCTCTACCTTTTCATAAGCCAAAGCATGTAGCACCTCGTCCAGCTTTTGACTAACGGTTGTCATATTTACACCCTTTCTAATATCCTGGTTTATTCAAAAGCTTGAACATATTATTTTTATAGAATTCAACTCCAGGCTGGTCAAACGGATTAACCTCATTTAAATAACCTGTCATCGCAACCACTCTCTCAAAAAAATAAAATAACTGGCCTAATGCCTCAGGTGAGCGATCTTTTATAGTTATAGAAAGGTTGGGCACCCCACCTTCTTTATGTGCCAAAGCAGCACCCTCGTAAGCCTTGTTGTTTACATGATCCAAGGTTTTTCCGGCGAGATAGTTTAAACCGTCTGCATCATTTTGGGAAGCAGGTATTTTCAATTCCCGGTTAGAATTTTCCAGAAGAAGGAAGGTCTCAAAAATAGTACGTTGCCCCTCCTGAATCCATTGTCCCATGGAGTGCAAATCGGTCGTAAACTCTACCGATGCTGGGAATATTCCTTTTCCGTCTTTGCCTTCACTTTCCCCTGCCAATTGCTTCCACCATTCGGAAAAATGGTGTAAAGCGGGCTGGAACGTTGCAAGAATTTCAGTGGTCATGCCCTTCTGATAGAGCATGTGTCGAAAACCAGCATAACGATAGGCATCATTTTCTTCTACAGATGGACAGGAATATAGTTCTTTTCCCTTTAAAGCCCCGGCAATCACTTTTCCAATATCAATCCCTGCAACCGCCATAGGTAACAGTCCAACTGGAGATAAAACTGAAAACCGGCCGCCAATATCATCCGGTATTACAAATTTGCGATAACCTTGCTCCGCTGCCAGTTGGTTAAGTGCCCCTTTACTGGCATCTGTGGTGACCACAATCCTATCTTTGGCCCCCTCAGCACCGTATTTTTTCTCAATCAATTCCTTGAAGAAACGAAAAGCAATAGCCGGTTCAGTAGTAGTCCCCGATTTGGAAATAACATTCACACAAACGTCGCGACCAGAAATCAAATCCATCAAATCAGAATGATAATCCGAGCTGATATTATGACCGGAAAAATAGATAGAAGGTCCATCCTCCTTACCAAGCTGATTTGGAAAAGAAGATTTTAAATAAGTCAGCCCTGCTTGTGCGCCTATATAGGAGCCACCGATTCCAATAACAATAAATACTTCACATTGGTCGCGTAGAGACTTCGCAACCATTTCAATTTCATCCAGGTTCACAGCAGGTTGCATCCAACCAAGAAATTCCGATCCGGGTCCATTTCCCTTTTCAAGCATTTCGTGACAGGACTGAATGCTGGAAAAGGCAGCATTATTATCGGGAATAAAATTATTAAGATTTTTAAAATTGAGAGATAGGTGAGACATATATTACCGGAAGGATAAAATAGAATTATTTCTTTAATTTGTTAAACTTTGAACCCTCTAAGGTAAGATTATACATTAAGCCTTTTTGACCAAAAATAAAGGCAACAATTGGGTCTTTTACATTTGTGGTATCTAACGAATCTCCCATACCAAGGTTGATCAGGGCAACTGAGCCATCGACTCCCGCCTTCCACCCCTCACTGTTTCTAAACTCTTTTAATGCCCCATTTTCCATAAATAACATAACAATACTCTTGGCTTGTGCGCCTAATTGAAAACCAATCGAGGCCGCTATAGTGTTGTAATATTCAACTGTCTTTCCACCAATTCTCATGGCACCTTCCCCATACTCTCCTCCGATACCTATTCCCACTTTAATAACTGATGGGAAAACCAAAACCGCCTTGGATTTTTTAGTGAATTCCTGACTACCCGGAATTTCTTTATAAAATTTCTCTAAGGCCACATCAACACCCACATCAATCTCTCTTGCTGAAGCGGCAAATAAATTTTGCGCTATAAATAAGAACGCAAGGGTTATGGTTAAAATTCTGCAAAAAGAGTGCGGATTATTTTTCATATTGGTTCCTTAAAATATATTGGTAGAAGAGCTTTCAAAAAAGCCCCTGCATTAACAAGTAAATATACTCTTTCTAATAACAAATATTAATTATTTTTTGGCTACTTATTGGCGGTTGCCTACAAAACAAACATTTACAAGTTAACATTTTCTGTTAATATAAGACTATGCGAGCAAAAATTTAGATGCCTAAATTTGGGAGGAACCCTATGTTCTACGAAACCAAAGTATTAGATGCTTATGGAAAGTTGAAAAAAATTGTGTCCGCTGAGGAATTACAGTCTCGACACTGGGAAATTTTCAAATCTATGGAGGAAAATGGGAGCTTGTTCAAAAAAAATTCCCTTAAGAACCAAACAAACAAGAACTCTAAAAAAATACCCTCTAAAAATGTGGGTGAGGATGATTATTAAAAGCTAGAGTTTCGTGGCTAAGATTTCTTAAAAACGAAAGTTCCATCGCTGGAATCCGTCTCTACTTTGATTTTGTCCCCTTCTCCAAAATCCTCCTGCAGGATTTTCAGAGAAAGTGGATCCTGCATATATTTTTGTATTGCTCTCTTAAGTGGACGAGCACCGAAAACAGGGTCATATCCTTTCTCTGCAAGCACCTCTTTCACCTTATCGCTCAATTCAAGAGACATATTTCTTTCTGCAAGACGTTGTCGCAGGTCTTTAAGCTGCACTTCCACAATATCTCTGATCTGATCACGAGTCAGGTTTTTAAATAGAACAATATCGTCAACCCGGTTTAAGAACTCCGGACGAAAATGATGTCGCAGCTCCTGCCTCACCGCATCCTGCACTTTTTCATATTCCCTTTCCCATACCTCTCTTGCTTCGCCTGCTGTTTCCTTTTGCAAAGCTTCTATTCCAGACTGCTCAATAAATTTACTGCCAAGGTTGGAAGTCATCAGGATCACTGTATTTTTAAAATCCACCGTTTTTCCCTGACCATCGGTCAATCGTCCTTCGTCTAAAATTTGCAGGAAAAGATTAAAAACATCCGGGTGCGCTTTTTCTATCTCATCGAACAACACAACCGTATAAGGTCTGCGGCGAACTTGTTCCGTTAAAAAACCACCTTCCTCATGTCCCACATAACCAGGAGGTGCACCAATAAGACGGGCAATGGAATGCTTTTCCATATACTCAGACATATCTACCCTTACCATCGCCTGTTCATCCTGGAACAAAAACTCGGCAAGAGATCGGGCTAACTGGGTTTTGCCAACTCCTGTCGGCCCCAAGAACATAAAACTACCTATGGGGCGTGACGGATCTTGAAGTCCTGCACGTGCTCTACGAATGGAATTGGAAACCAGTCTGACGGCATCGTCTTGCCCCACAACATTCTGATGCAGAACCTCTTCCATCTTAAGAAGCCTTTGCTTTTCCGACTGCATCATTCGTTCAACCGGGATACCCGTCCAGCGAGATACAATCCGCGATATGTCCTCCTCCCCCACTTCCTCATTTAATAGTTTTTCTTTATGGTGCATTTTCCCAAAGGCTTTTTCTAATCCTTCAAGTTCAAGTGTCAATCGCGGAAGGGTGCCATACTTCAACTCGGCAGCCTCTTCCAGGCGCCCTTCCCTTTCCGCGCTTTCGTTCTCTTCTGTAGCTTTTTGTAATTTTTCTTTTAAGGCGCGTTTTTCTTCTATAATTTTTTTCTCATGTTTCCACTGTTCTTTCAAAAAAGAGCATTTTTCACTCAATTCCAGAAATTCTTTTTCTAATGCTTCTAATCTATCAACAGACTCCTTATCATTCTCCTTCTTAAGAGCTTCTCTTTCGATTTCCAGTTGCATAATTTTTCGCTGATACTCATCAATGACAACAGGCATGGAATCGATTTGCATCTTCAAACTCGATGCGGCTTCGTCGATAAGGTCGATCGCCTTGTCAGGCAGAAAGCGATCCGCAATATAACGTTGCGATAATTTTGCCGCTGCTAGAATTGCCGCATCCTGAATTCGCACACCATGATGCACTTCGTATTTGCCCTTCAAGCCTCGCAAAATCGAAATCGTATCCTCAACACTGGGTTCCCCGATCGGGACAGGCTGAAAACGACGCTCCAGCGCCGCATCCTTTTCAATGTATTTACGGTATTCATTCAAGGTCGTGGCTCCCACACAATGCAGTTCTCCCCTTGCCAAAGCTGGCTTTAACATATTTGATGCATCCATCGACCCTTCGGCAGCACCCGCTCCCACGAGAGTATGTAATTCATCAATAAAAAGGATGATCTCACCAGCTGCATTAGTAATTTCCTTAAGCACGGATTTAAGCCTGTCTTCAAATTCTCCGCGATATTTTGCACCCGCCACTAGTTGTGCCAAATCCAATGAAAGAATTCGCTTGTTGAGTAGGCTTTCAGGCACGTCTTTATGAGTGACCCGTTGCGCCAACCCTTCAATGATTGCGGTTTTTCCCACACCCGGTTCCCCAATTAAAACTGGGTTATTTTTTGTGCGTCGAGATAAAACCTGAATGACTCGGCGAATTTCACCATCCCTGCCAATAACAGGGTCGAGTTTTCCAGAGCGCGCCGCTTTAGTCAGATCGATACAGAACTTATCAAGAACCTGATATTTACTTTCAGGATTTTCGTCTGTGACTCTATGACCGCCGCGAATAGACTGCAATCCTTTCAACAAAGCTTCGTAAGTAAGTCCAAAGGATTTAAAAACGGTTTTCGTTTTATTATGGTTTGCCATAGCAAGCAGAAAATGCTCTGCGCTCAAAAACTCATCCTGCATCTTTTGAGCTTCCTCTTCAGCTTTCACCCCAACATTGCTAAGCGTATCCGAAATAAAAACCTTTCCAGCGTTAGAAACACGTGGATACTTGTTAATCAACTCTTCCAGCTTGGCGGTAAATGCGTTTGGGTCAACACCGACTTTCTTTATCAATACGGGTGTGATTCCATCCGCATCCTGAGTAAGCACGGTCAAAAGATGCTCACATTCCAACGCCTGCTGGCGTTCCCGTGTACACAGTGCTTGGGCATTGGAAAAAGCTTCCTGTAATTTTATGGTCATTTGTTCAAAGCGCATCGCATCACCTCACTAGAAAGTTATACCTTCTCTATCTAAATAGAATCGGCAAGCTAACTTGTCAAGCTTTGAACAGTGAAGAGAGAAATAGTTAAAATCCTATTTCAATTTCAGGATGTCTTGAATAAAAAGGTTGGTTGCACGTACAACATGCGGTTTTGAAAGATGTGTTTTCATATCAACAGGCAGGCGAAGGGTAAATATCGAACCCACACCCAGTTCGCTTTCAGCGTGAATATTCCCTCCCATCACCAGACTCAGCCGATGACATATAGCCAGGATAAGGGCTTCACCACCAAACCCACTCGACAGGTTTTCATCGGCTTGTGTGTAGCCTTTAAAAAGGTTTTCCAGAATTTTCGGATTTATGCCAGCCCCTGTATCCTTTACTTCAAAAGATATCCAGCCAATATCCCCAACCGTTTCGCGAGTCACTCGCAAAGAGATTTTCCCTTTTTGGGTTGTTTGGCAAGCGTTTGTTAGAAGATTAAACAGCGCACGAAAAATTCTTCCTCGGTCCCCCTCAATTTCTCCCGCACCCTTGTCTATGTGAAAAGCATTTCCAGCCTTATCCATTTCTTCTTGAACTTTTTGGGAAAGTTCTTCCAATAAATCTTTCACCTTGAAGTTTTCATGCTGCAATTCAGAACGGCCTGATTCAATTTTTGACAAGTCAATGATCTCTTCAACCCATTTCATCAGACTACTGCTTGAGGCTTGGATTTTTGCAATATCTGGAAGAAAGTCTTCCAAACCTTCATCTTGCATTTCCTCCTGCAACATTTCGCTATAGCCGATTATATGATTGATAGGGGTTCTCAGTTCATGGCTGAGGTTGGCAAGAAAAACGGATTTACTGAGACTGGCTGTTATTGCCTCTCGTTTATCGAGAGTCAGCTTTTTATTAGTCTCTTCCAGATCACTGGTGTGAATTTCTAATTGTGCTTTGAGGGATTTTTTTTGCAGTGCAATTTTCTCATCGCGCTTCTGCACTTCGGTCAGGAGGGATTGGATCTGCTCAATCAACAGGTCGGTCTTTTCATCACCTGTTGCTTCAATTTTGGACGTAAAGTTTTTATCGGTAAGAATCTTTTGCAGGTCTTCTACTAAAACCTGCAATAAATCTTTATTCACCTAAACCCTTTTCAGCCAGCCATCGCTCTGCTTCGAGGGCTGCAGCACAGCCCGTGCCTGCGGCAGTAATAGCCTGACGGTATTTATGATCATGAACATCCCCAGCAGCAAATATTCCTTCTACATTGGTTTCCTGGGTTCCTGGCTTGATTTTTATATAACCCGCATCGTCGAGATCCAACTGCCCATTAAATATACTGGTATTAGGCGTATGACCAATGGCATAAAAAATTCCACCCACTTCTATCTCTCGGCTCTCATTCGTCTTGATATTTTTAATCCTTGCACCCGTTACATAGTCTGCGCCCACAGCATCTTCCAAAACCGAATCCCAAAGGATTTCTAGCTTTGGATTTTTCAAGGCGCGTTCCTGCATAATTTTGGAGGCACGCAATACATCCCTGCGATGCACCATATAAACCACAGAGCCGAATTTAGTGAGGTAGCTGGCTTCTTCAACAGCGGTATCTCCGCCACCGATAACCATCAAAGGTTGGTTGCGAAACATTGGCAATGCGCCATCACACACAGCACAAGCCGACATGCCGTTGTTCCACATTTTTTCTTCATTGGGCACACCCATGCGTTTGGCTGTCGCACCTGTTGAAATAATTACTGAATGCGCTTTGACTTCGCGGTTTTCGGTTTTCAGTGTAAAAGGAGACTTGCTCAAATCCGCTTCAATGACATCTTCCTGAACCATTTCTGTACCGAATCGTTCCGATTGTTTACGAAACAGTTGCATTAATTCTGGACCTTCAACTCCCTCAGGAAATCCCGGATAATTTTCGACTTCGGTTGTGGTAGTTAATTGTCCACCTGCCGACCCGCCAAGCATATAACCTTCAAACATAAAGGGGCTCAAGTTTGCCCTGGCGGCATAGATAGCTGCCGTATGCCCCGCAGGACCTGACCCAACAATAACCACATTCTTCACATCGCTCATTTCATACCTTTCTATATATTCGGTCTGACACAACGAAAACCCACACCGCTGTATCTTAAATCGGGATCTTTTGCCACCCGATCAGAAGTTCTTAGAAAATGATTCAAGGCATCCCACGATCCGCCCCTAACCACCTTGTTTTTTCCCTTTACGGGCCCCGAAGGATTACTCTGAATTTCCGCAGTATCATAAGGACCGTACCAATCCATCGTCCACTCGTAGACATTCCCCATCATATCGTAAAGGCCCAGCGTGTTCGGCTCAAAGCTTCCCACCGCTACTGTCGCCCCTATTCCATAGGGCTGATTCCAGTGCCCGCCGCCCAACTTTTCTACTTTCGCTGCATACTCCCACTCCGCTTCGGTTGGCAATCGACCCTTTCGCCATTTGCAATAGGTCATTGCCTCCTGCCAGGTTGTGAACACGACGGGTTGATTTTTCTTATTGAAATCTCCAGCTCTGTCTTCATGAAAAACTTCCGGCTCACAAACTCCTGCCACAAAACATTCTCGGTAGTCAGCGTTCGTTACTTCATATTCATCGATGTAAAAGGAATCGATGTGTACTTTATGAGGAGACTCATCGTTACACCAATCAGCGTTGCTTTGTTCTTCTTCACAATAGGAACTACCCATTTCAAAATCTCCCGCCGCAATCAATACTTCTGCAAAAGCCGAAGAACTAATACAAAAACATAACAGGGCGGTTGAGAGAATCAAAATGCGTCGGTTTTTCATGCTCCAAGTTTTTCCTGAATGGCATCTCTGACAGCTTCATATTTTGCAGGCACTTCAACTGCTTCGAATGCATATTCCGATTCAATGCCGGGTATGGTATCGGTATGGCATTTAAATAAAAAGTCGGTGAATTTCAATCCATTTGCTGTTGAGATCACAACCACCTTATCCTTCTTTTTGATCACACCGCGACCTACCAGTTTTTCCAAAACTGCCAATGCCACACCCGTATGCGGGCAACACAGCAAACCCGTACGATTTGCTTTGCTCGCAGCATTAGCGAGTTCCCCTTCCGTGGCCTCTTCAACGATTCCATCAAAGGCCTGAAGAGCACGAATAGCTTTCTTAATGCTTACAGGATCACCAATCTGAATTGCACTGGCAAGGGTTTGTTGAGCTTGTACTGGCTCGAAGGTTTTAAAGTCTTGCTTAAAACTTCTATATAACGGGTTAGCACGTTCTGCCTGAGCACAAACCAGCCGCGGTAACTTATCTATCAGCCCCAAATCATAAAACATCTGAAAGCCCTTACCGATGGCGCTGACATTTCCCAGATTTCCTCCTGGAACAATTACGAAATCGGGAACTTCCCAGTTGAATTGTTGCACCAGCTCAAAGCTTATAGTTTTTTGTCCTTCAATTCTCAGAGAGTTCATGGAGTTGGCCAGGTAAATATCATCGTTCTGACAAACCTCACGCACCAGTTTCATACAACCATCGAAATCGGTGTCCAAAGAAAGAGTCAATACTCCATGCGTGATTGGTTGAATTAATTGAGTTAATGAAACCTTATCTTTGGGAAGAAAAACAATTGCCGGTATTCCTGCAACGGCGCAATAGGCGGCTAAGGAAGCCGAGGTATCGCCAGTGGAAGCGCAAGCTACGGCTTTAATATTTTTACCCTGCGACATCATTTGCTTGACCATCGATACAAGAATGGTCATGCCAAGATCTTTAAATGATCCCGAGTGTGCCATGCCACATTGTTTCACCCACAAATCATCAAGTCCCAATTGATCGCCCAGCCTATCGGCCCAAAAAAGATTAGTGCCGCCTTCGTAAGTGGAAACAATATTCTCATTATCTACCATTGGGCAAACCAGTTCTTTTTTCCCCCAAACCGAGCTGCCATAGGGCCATTTGTTTTTTCGATAACGGCTTTCAAACAGCTCTTTCCACTCTATGGCAGACCTTTTCTTCAACTCATCCATATCGTGCTGAACTTCCAGCAACTCGTTACAATCGCGACAGCGATAAACAATATCGGTCAGCTCATACCGATTATCACATTCCGGATTGATGCATTGAAACCAGGCTTTAAATTCCATTTCTATTTTTCCACACGGATGAGATTGGACTTGCCACAGACCACATCAAGTTGTTCTATTTCCTTCAAGGCATTTTGAATATTTTTTTCACTGGATCGATGGCACATCATTACCAGAGAAACAGCGTCGCCCTTTTCGCCTCGGCCTCTCTGGATCATGGACTCGATACTGATACCATGATTGCCAAGAAGCCCTGAAATTTTCGAGAGCACGCCCGGCTTGTCTTGAACGTCAAACCGCAAAAAATATTCGGACTCAATAGCACTTATGTCTTTTAAGGGAATCGATGTGATTTCTGATTTTTTGAAAGAAGAAGCGGGAACTCTATCTTGTGCATTGGAAATAATGTTCCGGGCTATCTCAATCACATCCCCCACCACTGCACTTCCAGTGGGTAAAGCACCAGCTCCATGCCCTACCAGAATATTTTCTTCCATCATATCATCACAAACACGAATAGCGTTTAAAGCTCCATTCACACTCGCCATTGGATGGTCGCTGGGGATCATTGCAGGATGAACACGAATATCAATCGCTTTGCCATCGTACTTGGATATTGCAAGCAATTTGATTCGATAACCAAATTCCCGAGCGCATTCGATATCTTCAGCGGTAATATTAGAAATGCCCGACACACTAACATCTTCAAATTTAACCGATGTTCCATAAGCAAGGCGGGCCAACACAGTAATCTTATGAGCAGAGTCTATTCCCTCAATGTCAAATGTTGGATCGGCTTAAGCAAAACCTTTCTCTTGTGCCTCTTTCAAAGCAACATCGAAATCACAATTTTCATCTGACATTTTGCTGAGAATATAATTCGCGGTGCCATTGACAATTCCCTCAAAGGATTGAATCCGATTAGCCACGAATGCCTCGCGGATAGATCTAATAATAGGAATGGCTCCCCCAATTGATGCTTCGAACCCAATAGAGAGTCCTTTCTCGTCAACCGCACCAAAAAGTTCATCGCCATGCTTAGCCAGCAATGCTTTATTGGCTGTTACTACATGTTTGCCATTATTAAGAGCTTTGAGGATGAAAGCTCTTGCCGGATCGTATCCCCCAATCAACTCAATAACGATATCAATTTCTGGATTATCAAGAATGTCATCCACTGAAGTGGTCAACACACCCTCTTCAACTTGAACGCCTCGATCGGTTTCAATATCCAAATCGGCAATCTTGGCGAGGCGTACTGCTGCCCCTAATCTTTTTTGAATTATTTCCTGATTGTCGGAAAGAATTTTTGCGACACCCGCTCCAATGGTGCCAAACCCTATCAGACCAACATTAATCGTTTTCATTTATTATCCATTTTGACAAATTGCCCGCCACTAGCGGAGCAGCGTTAAAAGACTTCTCGAATACCTCTTACGGCCTGACGAATTCTATGTTCATTTTCTACCAGTGAAAAACGAACAAAATGGTCACCGCCTTCGCCAAAACCAATTCCCGGTGCTACTGCTACCTTGGCTTTCTCCAGTAGCATTTTTGAAAATTCCAGCGATCCCATTTTTTTAAACTGATCGGGAATTTCTGCCCAAACCATCATAGTTGCTTTAGGAGGAGTCACCTTCCATCCCATTCTGTTCAATGATTCGCATAAGACATTGCGGCGACTTCGATATGTTTCTGTTATTTCTTCAACACAATCTCGCGGTCCATTCAACGCAACTGTTGCAGCAATTTGAATCGGTTGGAACATACCGTAATCCTGATAACTTTTTATTCGTGCCAGCGCATTAATTATTTCTCTATTTCCAACCGCGAACCCAACTCTCCAGCCCGGCATATTATAACTTTTTGACAAAGTAAAAAACTCAATTCCGACATCCTTTGCCCCAGGAACCTGCAAAAAACTGGGTGCCTTATAGCCATCAAACACAATATCCCCATATGCAAAATCATGGATTACGATTAAATCGTGTTCCTTGGCAAATTCTACAATTTTTTCAAAGAAGTCGATGTCCACTACTTGAGTGGTGGGATTATGTGGAAAATTAATAATCATCGCTTTGGGTCGAGGCCAGTTGCGTTTGAAGGCGTCGCGTAATCCTTCAAAGAAATCCGAGTCCGGCCCAAGCGGCACATGAATAACATCGGCATTTGCCAGAATAAAGGCATAAGTATGAATCGGATAAGTTGGAGTCGGCACCAGTACAGAATCTCCTGGCGTAGTGATAGCCAAAGCAAGATGCGAGATACCCTCTTTTGAACCTATGGTTGCAATGGCTTCTGAGTTCGGGTCCAGGTCGACATCATAATTTCGCTTATACCAGTCGCATATCGCAAGCCGCAGTTTAAAAATACCTTTGGACAGGGAATAACGATGATTGGCCTCTTTTTGCGCGGATTCAATCAACTTGTCAACTATGTGAGGCGGAGTGGGCATATCGGGATTGCCCAGGCCAAAGTCGATGATATCTTCTCCTCTTCTACGAGCTTCGTATTTAAGATCGTTAACGATCCCGAGCACATAGGGAGGAAGACGTTTTATGCGTGAAAATTCTCTCATTTTAAAGCGATAAATATAAAAATTTTACATATAATCAGGATAGGCCAAACCAAAAGGGTGTGTCTCAGAATTGTGCGGAGGCAACCTGCTAAATTTCAACGGGGTCTGACAATAGCAAGCGTAAGATATCACAATTTAAATAACCCGGCAAACCCAAACCTCCTTACAAAATAATGCTTTTCATGGGGCTTACCCCTTTGTATTTAAACTCTGGCTGTAAACACCTTTATATAGATTTTTTAAGGAACATATAAAAACACATGGAACTGATTCAAATCATAATATTAGGCATCATCCAAGGATTGACGGAGTTTTTACCTGTATCCAGTTCCGGCCACCTTATTCTCACCCCTTTGGTTTTCAATTTTGATGATCAAGGCCTGGCTCTTGATGCCATTCTGCATCTGGGAACCTTAATGGCTATTATAATATTTTTCAAAAAGGACCTTTTGGAAATATTCAAAGGAATATTTGACCGAGAACGGGATACCCACAAGCTCGCCTGGTGCATTATGGCGGCTTCACTACCCGCTGGATTGATAGGCTTGTTTTTCGCGGGATGGATTGAGTCCAACTTGCGAAGCCCAACCTTTGTAGCCATAAACCTTTTAATATGGTCTGCCGTTTTTTACATAGCAGATCGTTCAGCCAAAAAAGAAAATCAATCAGAATTAAAGGAACTAAAATTCTCACAAATCTTTTTTATTGGCTGCGCTCAGGCCGTTGCCCTCTTACCTGGAACATCTCGCTCAGGGATCACTATTGCTGCAGGACTATTCGGCAACCTCAACCACACAGCTGCAACCCGGTTCTCTTTTCTTCTGGGAGCCCCCATCATATTCGCCGCAGGGATGCACAAGCTCATCTCATTCATTTCACAACCCAACGCCCTTCAAGATTACACGCACTTGCACTTGATCATCGGACTCGGAGTCAGTTTTCTAGTGGGATTGCTGGCTATCAAATTACTTTTAACGGTGGTGGAGAAGGTAGGATTGTTACCGTTTATCATTTATAGAGTGATTTTGGCAGTGGCCATACTCATTTACTATCACGGCTAATAATAGGCAATAAAGGCAATAAAAAAGCCGACCTGATAAAAATCAGGTCGGCATTAATATATTACTTTTTAGAAATTAACCGCAGTTTACGGTAACAGGAACCGTCCCCGTGTTGTGAATGCGAACTTCACCA
>JAJDAW010000021.1 GCA_029261635.1 Nitrospinaceae bacterium | reverse complement strand
CCGCGAGCATCGGGTCACTTGATTTAGCTTGAGTAGTATCTCCCATTTTACTTAATCTCCATATTTTTTCAGAAATCTTAAAGTACTCTATCAGACGCCTGATGTCTGAGTTGATTTACTCGGTTAACCCACACCGGCCCGCAATTCATAAACTTCAATACATCGATCGCAACCACCATCTTTACTTTCCCAGTCGGGAAAGTCAATCTGGATGGCTTCGAGAACCATTTCATCACAAATACTCTCAGGATCATCCACCCAGTTGTATGTGGGAAACTTGCATAACGGACAAGGCGACCCCTGAAGGTGAATAAAGTCCCGCTCTTCTTCTGAGATTTCTCCCGGATCAACATATTTACTCATCAATGTATCTAGATCCGTAGCCATAGACAGAAGCTCTTCATGAGTAAACTTATCTGTCACCCAAATGCCTTCAAATATTCCCCGTCTTTGCTTATCAGGAATTTTGCGGTAAAAGTTATCAAATTCCCTAAAACGAGCTTCCTTAGGTAAAACAGAAACTACACCGATGCGCCCCAACCTGGCATCAACATACATATTCCAGAGAAGGCGAAAACGAGACGTAATTAGATTCTTTACTGAAGGATTACCCGGAATGAATGCATCTTCATAGTCAAACTCGGGATCAACCATATCCTTAGCATGCATGAACTCTTGGATCAAAAAGGCATCTAGATCCAGAGCCTCTTCAGGGTTACTGAATCGACTTGCTAGAACCCGCATTTCTATGATCGGGTTGCCTGAAACTCTGTTGAGAACATTGGAGCCTTCGTCTACTTTGTTGATGGCTCTTTTAACAATAACTTCCTTGATACGCTCTTCAAATTCACGCGCTAAATCGTAGGAAACCTCGTCATTATCTTCAGGAGGAGCCTCATCCTCAACAACAGCAACGGCTTCTTCCTCAACTTGCTCCACGTTATCCGCTTCAGTTCCCTCAATAAACTCACCAGGTAGAATAGCAGCGTCCGCTTCTGCAAAATCTGCATCAGATTTCAGAGCTTGATTTTCCTTCAATAAAGCAGATTTTTTTGATGTTCGTTTTCTTTTCGGAATGAGACCCACCGCTTCCAAAGCTCGCAACACATGGTCACCCAGCTTCAATTTTTCCATAAAAAATAAGCGGTTAACTTTCTCGAAGGCGATCTCCCGATCATCTTCAGGGAGCTCATATATGGGGTCGGCAAGAGAATGAAACTCGTCATAATCAGAACGATAACCCGATCTTTCCAAATGGTTTAGATGCCGGAATACCGACTCTTCCATCAACTGGGCACTATAACTAACTTTCATAAAATCAGATCAAATCTAAATAAATGTTTATCTTGATAAACAGGGCCTAACTCGCCCTCCTCATAACCTTTGATATAAGACAACTTATCCCCTTTTAAAGGCCTATGTCAAGACAAAAGGCCTTTGCTTTTTAGGAGTTACGCTTAACAGATTTTACGAGATAACCCTTATTTTATACCTTTTACCTCAGCAACACCAGATTTTTCACGCTCGTTGAGAGGTTCCGATATTCGGGGTTACTTCTTATCAATCTCATCCTTCAGTTTTTCCATAGCCCGAATTGCTTCCATGATCGGTTTCGGGTCTCCCAAGTCGCGGGCAATTTCTCTGGCATCTTTCAGGTATCTATCAAATTCATCAAATCGCCCGACGAGAATTTGCATTCGGGCCACGGTCATATTGAACTGGATCAAACTCGACCAACTGTTGGTTTCCTTGAAACATACCGCCGCCTGCGAAAAATAATTTTCTGCCTCATCATATTTTGCATCTTTAAACTTAAGATTACCCAAATACGTCAGGTCTTGACCTGCCCCTTTCGGGTCATGCACTTCTTGGGTGAGTTTCAAGGCTTTTAAGTATAGCTCTTCTGCTTCTTTTCTTTTTCCATTGCTGAATGCCAAGTTACCTAGATTTCGATGATCTTCAGCAAATTCTTTTTTGTCATTCAACTTGCTCGAAATTTCAAACGATCTCTGAAAATTCTCACTGGCTTTTTCTCGGTACCCTCTTTCCATATTAAACTTCCCAAGGCTTCTAAGGTCTGCACATATCTCCCTTGGGTCGTTGACCTTTTCAGATGTTTCGAGAGCCTTATGGTAAAACTTATCCTGATTGGCCCGTTCCTTCTTCTCAACATATATTTTTGTCAACACACGACTGTCCGACAAAGTATTGCGGTTATCTTTAATTTCCTCGGCAATGGCAAGAGATTTTAACGCATATTTTTCCGCATTCTTCCAATCTTCCTTTTGCAAATAAAGGTTGTACTGGTTCCGATTATCTTCTGCCATTTCGGGTTTATTATTTGCTTTGGTGTTCAACTCCAACGCTTGCAAATAATTTTTCTCTGCCCCTGCCCAGTCTTTTTTCTGCAAACTAATATTGCCAAGGTTTCGATAATCTGCAACAAGGCCATTAACATTGTTAGCGTCTGTATTGATCTTCAAAGATTTGCCCACCAGCTTTTCAGCCTTCTCAATCTTCCCAGCCAAAATCAGAATATTCAGGTAACCTGCATATAAATCTTTGAGGCCACTCTTGTCACTCGACTCTTCTTTGATTTTGATCGCTTTGGAATAGTTCTCTTCAGCGCCCTTAAAATCTTCTATCTCCATCAAAATACTTCCCAGGTTGCCGTAAGCTCCACCGAGTGCTTGCTTATCCCCTGACTTTTCATGAAGAGCAATCGTATCTTTCGCCACGTTGGCGGCCTCTTCCCAATCTTGGGACATGAACAAGACGTTACCCAAGTCGTTCAACAACATCAGCTTGAGCTTCGGATCCTTTTCGGCTTCCGGCTTTTTTAATCCTTCTAGAAGATCTTGTTTCCGTTTTTCCAAATATTTCGGCTGCGAGAAAATGAACATCAATTTGCTCTGCACTTCCTGAACACTGTTCTGTTCTTTCATCTCCTCATAAAGGTCACTGGCTCGCATGAAATTATCTTCCGCCCTGTCGAAATCTTCTTTTTTGAGATACACATCTCCCAACGATTCACATTGCTGGGCAATACCCGGACGGTTTTCATTTTTCTCCATCAATTCCAAAGACCGTAGATACTGTTCCTCAGCCGCATCCCAGTTTTTCTGCAAACCACGAACATTACCCAGGTTGGCATAACCGCGCGCCTCTCCCAATACATCGCCAAGCTCCTGCATCGCTTTGAGAGATTTCTCAAAATTTTCCCATGCCAGTTCAAGTTGATTTTTATTGAGATAAATATTACCCAAGCTACCAAGAAGGTAAGAGTTTCGGCGTTTATCAGAATCGCCTATGGCCTCCAGTGCTTTTTTAAAATAAGTTTCGGCTTCATCTACTTTTTCTGCTTGCCCTTCAGATGCCATCTGCAAATAGATACCCGCTAAATTTGCATAACAAACGCCAGCCGAGGCCTTATCTTCGATCTCTTCCAGAAGAGTCGTGGTTTTCTGGATGGTTTCAACCACTTTGTCCATTCGTTTCCACTGAAAATATATTTCTTCCAGTTCCTGCAATTTGGCAATAGCTTTGGTCTTTTGTCCGGTAGAGATGAGAGAATCCACATCAGCAATTAACCCCTCTTCATTTTTCTTTAAAAAGAGAGGGGATTTTTTAATCGTCTCAACACGCTCATCCAGTTGTTTGATTTTTCTTTCATCCTGTTTGGCCTCAGACATAAAATCTTTTGCCTTCTGGTAATACTCGATGGCCTTTTCTGCTTCTTCTTTTTTCAAGAAGATATTACCAAGGTACTCACTGTAGATGCCCTGCCCCAGCGGGTCGTTAGCCTCAACCATAATCTGCATGGCTTTCTGATAGTTTTCTTCCGCCTTATCAAAACTGCCTTGATAAAAATAAACGCTGCCGAGATTGCCCAAAGAGCTTTCAATGCCCTTGGCATCCTTTAGCTTTTCCATAAATGTCAGAGAGCGGGAATAAAAGTCTTCGGCTTTATCAAATTGTTTGCTCTGAAAACAAATATTGCCCAAGTTACCCAACACATAAGCCTGGCCAGTATCGTCGCCCTCTTTTTCCATTTCTTTCAAAGCTTCGAGGAAATTGGACTCCGCTTCTTGAATATTGTTCTTTTCTAAACTCTCATAACCGAGTTTTTCAAATTTTCTACCTTCGCTCATATCCCGCCTCTTAAAAAATTTTATATTTCTATTTTATGCCGCAAATAAAAGAGCTACCTGAGACCGAAAAATGACCTCACCGCCACTAAGTATTTTCAGCTTAATGAGTTGTTTTGAATAGATTGAATTATAAAGTTCTCTGGGGCCGCTGTCAATCATTGCCAGATTAATGAAAACCCCTATTTTTAAGCTATTTTGCAAAGAAACTCCACATTGGTTGACAGACCGGAATGCAGCTAACTATAATCCTTCTTCGAGAGAAATCACCCAGCAAGACTAAATTTAAAAGGAACAAGTTGTGACAAAAGTTGAAAAAATCATTCAAGCATTGACCCGAGAAGGATCACTCATATTCGCCGATAACCTGTCTTACGCGACAGATTTGGAAAAGATAGTACCCAACCTGAAAACCGAGAAAAAAGACGGTTGCGAGATATGGTTTGAAAACGATGCGCCAACGGTCGCAAACACCCGCGTTAGAATATTCCCAACTAAACATATTGCCTTCTATAACAAAGAAGGCCGACGTTTTCTGTGCACCGACCCCGATGGCACTCCGCTGCACGAAGCGTTGTGGACCGAAGAGGATGGCAAAACACAGCTAGCCCTCGCCCGCATGCAACTCGATTGCAAACAATGGGTGGGCATTAAACCACGTGCTAAAACCTTTTCGACGCAAATCGACATCAGCACTCATGAAGGCTGGGAAAAAATGACACTGGACGACCTCCGTGAAAAAGCCGCAGAAGCCTGGCGCGTTCCTGTCTCTGAAATAAAATATTTTTATGATGACCAACATATGGCCCATCAGGGCGAAGGCAAATACGATATCCGCCTCACTAAAGACGGACTTTACGCCTTGCCCGATGGCACGTTCGACAAGGCTGTTTTCATCAGCTTCATGTTTCAGGTCAACTGGACTAAACTCGACTTGATCCCCGTGGTGGAACTCTTTCAATCCACATTACCGGGAACGGGTGGAGCCGTCTTCGAATTCATTTGGGGGATTTTCAACGATCAGTTGCGAGAAGAAGAGTTGCCGCCTCTGCGATACCGAGGCCTGCCAACCTACCCTTCTAAGGAAGCCTTTAATATTTTCTCGGCTTTCTTCGAACCCAAAGGACCCGAAGGAAAAAACATCCAAAAAATCTTCATGGATCCACATACATCCCACGAAATCACCTGGACACCGCAAGAGCATCCACCCGTGCGTTACTTCAATGATGTCCAACAAATTGCACTCACTGCACAAGGTGGCTTTCTATATAAAGTCACGGTGTTCGATGATCCTATTGCTTTTCCATTCACCAACTGCAGCGGTGGCAGAAAACCCCCTCTCGAACGAGAAGTGCGGATAAGCAATCAATCGTTCACTCTGCTCAAAGGGACAGAGGGACGGGAAATTCTTTTCGAAGAAAGCTGGGGATTAAAACCTCAAGTTTATTCCAAGACATCGCCAGCAAAACATCCTTTCACATGGGAATGGTTTTTTAACGGCGAAACACCGAACGTTGATCCCGTGAAATCTTTATACACCGTCCCCTTCTATCCAGAAGGACAGGCGGATATCGAGGAATCCTCAACACAACCGATGGTGCTCGATCAGATTTTTCACTATATGGAAATGGCTCCAGCAATGGCGTCAAAGCTGGAGAAAATCGATAAGGTTCTCATTCACACTTTCGACACCGTTCTTGCGGGTTGCATCGACAGCTCGAAAGATCGGGAATACACCGTGCTATACAGCGACGCGGAGTTCGCACAGAAAAACGCACAACTGTTATGGAACTACGCCGTCTCAAAGAACCAGTTGAGCAATCTCGAAAAGGTTTCATTTCTCAAAGAAGCCGATCATATCGTCGACTCGTACAGCCAGAAATATGGGCTGATCTTTAAATGGATTCCCTTCATGTATCATCCAGATAGAGAAGCCTGCGAAAGCATGTTAACGGCACTGTCCGAGGCACTGGAGCCAGAAGGGTTCCTCTTCCTCGTTGGGCCACGCCAACTACAAGGACTGTTCGATCATTACAAACTCGATGCGTTGTATAACGACCCTGTTTACAATATGCCGTTCTTCCGCCAGCACCTTAAAATGTGCCCGGAGAATCAGGTCAATCCCGATCTATGTGTGTTTCTCGCACAGAAAAAAGGTGAGGAAAATAAGGCCGAACCCGTCACAACAGAAGAAGAATTCGACGGCACCATCCCCCAAATGCGCGGCTTCCAGAGATGAGGGCGCGGTGAAGGCACCGCCGCCTACCCTGCATTACCCGTCAAGCCGACGGAGCACTCAAGCGCAATACTTTAAATAGCTTCCCTGTTTAAACAACATCCCTTCTCCCCTGGAGGGAGAAGGTTAGGATGAGGAGGAATTCAATAACCCCATCAAAACTGGATCGCCACACCGCTTCGCGGCTCGCGATGACATAAAAGGATTTCGCGAAAAGAGCATAGGCCTCTCCCATCTCATCCAGAAGCTTGAGAGCATTAGTTTCGCAAAAAGGGTACTGACCTATTGCCAGCGGCGGCTCGCCGCTCAGAGCATTACTTCGGCTTCTAGGTGGTGTGCTTCGGGATTGTTTTTAACGTAGAGTTGCGGCAGGTCGCTGGTACCGAACTTGGTGATATAGAGGAACACGTGTTCACGGGCGTTGATGCGCATTGCCCAAGGATTAAAATCTTCCTGATAGAATTTTTCGTAACGCTGCATCGCTTCTTCGGTGGTCTGACCCGATTCGGGGGTGTAGTAATAGTCCAACGCCAAGTCATGTTCAGGATTGACCTTTACATCGATTTTATATTCATCTTTTGCAAACATCACGGGTGCGTTTTTGTAGAGGACAAAGAAATACATCTCGACGGACGGGATGCGGTGCTGATTTTCAATGAGAAAGTTTCGCGTATCTTCGGCTTCGGCTTCGGTTTCACTTGGGAACCCGTAAAAACACATGACATGGCTCCATATGCCCACCCGCTTTGCCTGCTCGAGGTTGATCTTGGCGGCTTCGATGTCGGTATCTTTTTTAACCAGTTTGATGATGCGTTCGTTGGCCGATTCCAGCCCATAATAAAGGGATCGACATCCCGCCTTATGCGCCATGTCCCAGGTTTCTGGTTCCAGCAATTGCGATTCGAAACGGATGAGCGTTGTCCAATAGATATCGAGTTCACGTTCCACCATCATCGGCGGCAACTTGAGGAACAGTGCCGGAGGAAACGACTCGTCGGTGAACATAAAATGTTTGGTGTTGAGTTTGTTTTTCAGATATTCAAGCTCATCAACGATCTGATCTGCATGTTTTGCTCTGAACTGATCGATGTACCCGGCACCGTGATCGCAGAAAGTGCATTTGCCCCAGTAACATCCTCTTGTGCCGAGATAGGGCACCAATTTTACTGGTGAAAAATATTTTTCCCACGGCATGCCATCGAAGTCAGGCGGCGGCAATTGATCAACTCGCTCCTGATAGGTTTCGTTGACATGTATCTGACCTTCTTCATCTTTATAGATGAGATTAGACACTTCTGATATTTTGCGTTTGCCTGACAACGCTTCCACCAACCAGACCAATGAGTGTTCGCCTTCATAGGTGATCATTGAATCGAAGGCTTTTCCGAAGAAATGCGGCAATTTAACAAACTCGTCTTTCAATCGAGTGATGATATTGCCACCCACGGTGACGTGAATATCGGGGTAAGCTTCTTTAATCAATGTAGCAAATGTGATCCC
>JAJDAW010000020.1 GCA_029261635.1 Nitrospinaceae bacterium | reverse complement strand
AAACGGCAGAAAAAAGAATTGGAACCCACAAAGGAGTACCAATGCAAATGTTAATCCATATTTTTTTTTGTAAAATGAAATCATGGGCTCACACACATCAATATAATTCTTTATATTCATTATGTATCGGCAGATATACTTTAATTATAAGCCAATTATAGAGGTTTGCCAGTATTTTGTGGTCTTAAAAGCTAATTAAGATAAACTCCGATATCGATTTTTGTTTTTAATCGATAGCATTTGTTATTGCTCGCATAAAAATGCATAGACTTATTTTTTTCAGGGAAACTCTGTGATTTTTGTTGAGAAGTTGAATAAACAGTTTGGCTCGAAAATCATTTTTCGGGATGTGAGTTTTCATTTGCGGCCCAAGGAAAAAGTGGGCTTGGTGGGAGAAAACGGGACAGGAAAAACAACCCTGTTTAAAGTCATCATTGGCAGGGAGTCTTTGGATTCGGGACAGGTGACATTGAGAAAAGGTTTGCGATACGGTCTGCTGGAGCAGGATCAGGAGGGAGGGGGAGAGTCTGCTTTGGAAAGAGTGGTGCTCGGAGACCCGCATTTTTTGCAGGTGAAAACAGAACTGGAAAAACTTGAAGCGGACCAGAAGTTCGAAGATCGTTACGGTGAATTGCAGCACGAGTTTGAACGGCTTGGCGGTTATGATCGTGATGCGCGAGCAAAAATTATTTTACAAGGGCTGGGATTTAAACCCGGTCAATGGGACAAGCCTCTGGATCAATTGTCCGGCGGCTGGCGAATGCGAGTGGAACTATCGCGAATTTTACTTCAGCGTCCCGATGTATTGCTTCTAGATGAGCCTTCGAATCATCTGGATTTGCAGTCAGTGGTTTGGCTGGAATCTTTTCTACAATCCTATGAAGGCAGTGTTCTGTTGATTTCACATGACAGGAAGTTTCTCAATACTCTTACCACACGCATTTTTGAGTTGGATCGTTCAACATTAACGATTTATTCAGGCAATTATGATGACTATGAAAGACTGAAAGAAGATAAGCAAGCGCAACTCGAGTCACAGGCGGCGAACCAGAACCGACGCATTGCTGAAGTGGAACGGTTTATAGAAAGATTCCGCGCCAAAAATACGAAAGCCACGCAGGTGCAAAGCAGAATCAAAATGCTGGACAAAATGGAGCGAGTTCAAACTGGTGATAGTAGTAAGGCGATTCATTTTCGTTTTCCACAACCTGTTAGAACAGGAAAAAATGTTTTAGAACTGGAAAACGTAACCAAGAGTTACGGTGCATTAAAGGTGTATGATAACTTTTCGGTGACGCTTGAACGAGGATGCAAGGTGGCTTTGGCAGGTGAAAATGGAGCGGGTAAATCAACGTTGTTAAAAATGTTGGCAGGTGTGTTATTGCCAGATAGCGGTGAGGTGAAGCAAGGGGTTAAAGTGTCACGATCCTATTTCGCACAGCATCAGGGAGAGACGCTGAATTTTAAGCATACGGTGCTGGAATCGTTGCAGGAGTCTGCCCCCGGACTTCTCCGTACTCAACAAAGAAATATTCTAGGGGCTTTTTTGTTTTCAGGGGACGATGTAGAGAAAAAAGTTTCGGTGCTGTCGGGTGGAGAAAAATCGCGTTTGGCTCTGGCCCGAATGCTTTGCGGTAACGCCGCTTCTGACACTAATGCACCGCCTTCCTGTATTTTGCTCGATGAGCCGACCAACCATCTCGACATGCGCTCTCGTGAACATCTTGCTGCTGTGCTATCGGATTATGAAGGAAGTCTTGTTATCATTTCACATGATCGGTTTTTTTTAGATGGGTTTGTCAATTGTGTTTGGGAAGTAGCGGATGGCCATGCGCAAGAATACAAGGGCAACTATAGCGAATATGAGCGGGCGAAATTAAAAGAAGAGCCAATAGAGCAAGAAGGAAAAGTTTCGGAAAGAAGTGTTGCCTCTTCAATAGAAAAAGATAGAAAGCGCCAAGAAGCGGAAGAGCGTAATCAGCGTTACAAACAATTAAAACCACTAGAGAAACGTTTGGCTGAAGTAGAAAGCCGTTTAGAAATTTTGATGGCAGAGAACGAACAGCTTCAGTCAGAGCTTGCAGAGTCCAATATTTATGAGGCGGACCAAAAAGATCGCCTGATGGAAACTATGGAGCAGCAGAGAAATGTTAAAGATGAAGAGCAGGGTTTAATGGAAGAGTGGGATGAGCTGAGTCTTTCTATTGAGCAAATTCAAAACACTTAATCAGCGGGAAAATGTAAGAACCCTCTCGATTGGAGCCAGTGCAGTTTTGTATCGCTATTGCATAAAGATAATAGCTTTTTATTTAGTGCGGTAATTTCTTTCTGACACTTAATCAATTCGTCCAAAGTATATTTTAGAGTTTCTTTAGATGAGTTTGCAGTGTCAGTTCTGCTCGGGTTATAAGCCTTTTGCTCGTAGCTATCGAGGTGTTCCATGTCGATTTCTCGTAAATATTTATGGGATTCGTCGTTTGTGTTAGGCAGTGTACAGTAGAATGCAAAAAACTGTTAATGTTTTTCTAAGCATCCCTTTCCACCCATCAAAACCTTTGTTTATTCGTATTTTAATGGTTTGATTTTTTCAGGTGCATAAATATGGAGTGGACTTTTTTTCTGTTGGTGGGTCTGATCATTTTAGCGGGTATGGTGGTGTTGCCCATTTTTTTTGGTGCGCCATGGCATCCTCTTTTGCCCTACACCATCCGCCGCATCCTGAATTTTGCCGACATTAGACCGGGGGAAACGATTTGCGATCTGGGTTGTGGCGACGGCCGGGTATTGATAACTGCGGTGAAAGAATATTCGGCGAAGGCGGTCGGTGTTGAAATAGATCCGATCAAAGTCGGGTTGGCGCGGTTGCTTGCTAAATTTAAAAAGGTCGATGACCGGGTAAGTGTTATCCGTGGAAATATTTTTGACTTTGATCCTTCGGATGCAGATGTAGTTTATTTATATTTAACGCATCAGGCTTTGGACAAACTGTTTCCGGAAATATTGAAAAAGCTGAAACCAACGGTGCGTATTGTTTCCTACCGATTTTGCATTCGCGGAATGACTCCCGAAAAAGTCAGCGCCGACAAAACCCTCTTCCTCTACCAGCTCACCAAAGGTACCGAAATTAATAGCTATTCCTAGTGGTAAAATTTTTCTTCAAGGCTCTAAGATTTGAGGAATAAACATAAGGTTTATCTTGTCTTATAAGTATATTGAGGAAGATGCAATATTTGTAAGGGGGGTATAAAATGACTACTGAGATAATTCGCGATGTTTTAGCTTGGTGTTCCCTAATTAATGTTGGGTTTCTACTTGTTTGGATACTGGGGTTGATCTTCGCTCACGACTGGCTATTTAGATTTCATGGGCAATGGTTCAAGCTATCGGTGGAGAAGTTTGATGCTATTCATTACGCGGGAATAGCCTATTACAAGATAAGCATACTTTTCTTTAATATTGTCCCCTATTTAGCCTTTCGTATTCTTGGCTGAGAAGGAATAGGGGATGTGGGAGCTTGGTTGTGAGGCCCTCTAGTATTTCTTATTTGCTTTCCATGTTAGTAGAGCGAGCTTCTGCCCATTGGACAACACCTTCCCAGACGTAGGCAGAGCGGTTGCCACGTTTGACTACGAGCCAGTTTTTGTCGTTGAGTGTAATATTGGTGCGGCGGACGAATTCCAGCTCGGCCCCCTTTTTCAGTTTTATGATTTTTGGAAAAACTGTTCCAGGCCCTTTACGCAGGGAGACTCCGTCTACCACCACTTTTAAAATCTTTTTTGGGTCTACTGGCGGACGAACGCTTTTTGGCGCAGCCTTTGCCATGACTTCAGCGGGTGCGACAGGCGGTGTTACAGAAGGAACTACGGGTGCATCGAGAATAGGAGTGGTGATTTCCGGCATTGCCATTGTTGGAGCCGGACTCGGCTCGGGTTTTACCATTGTTCTCGCCCCAGAGATTGCCGGTGCAGGCGCAGGAGCCATTGCCGGACTTTGCGGCGCAGACGGTTTTGGGGCAACGGGTATTCTTGCAGGTCGTGCGGGTACTTTTTGTTCGGTTGGTGGAGGTAAAGATGCCACGACTTCCCCTGGCGTATCTGAAAATTTTACGAAGATGGGGTTGGACACAAGGTGATCCATGGAGTTGACGGACGCCTTAATGCGGTAATAAGCTCGGCCTTGCTGATCGTTGCCGACATCCCTCCATGTCACCTCATAGGGTAGGGACACGTTTTCCTGTTTTACCAACACACCGTTGCGAATGATTTGAATTTGAGCTGTTTTGTTTCCGCCTTTTATAGAACGCAGTTTTATTTTCACCGCAGGAAAATCGGTTGAAGTTAACTCCTGCCCAAGTGTCGCTTGTTGTCCGGTTTTTTGGTCTTCGATGAGAAATTCATCGAGAGACAGACGGTTTTCATCGACTTGCCGGACAGAATACATTCGGCCTTTTCTTATGGCGTCGAAAAGGTTATCGCGATTTTTTTCGCGGACAAGGACTATGGTGCGTACCGATCCCAGCCGGTCGCCATCTTGATCTTCACAAAGATAGTCGTTGCCGCCATATCCCCACACCGGTTGTTCGCGTTGTCCCTGTAAATATTCCATTAGCACCTGATCCCATTGTTTCCCTGCTTCTGCCTGTTGGATGGGGTGGTCGCCGACGACTTGGAATCCGGTATAGTTTTTTGTTTTTAGCAAATCATCAGGGTAGGGAAGTGTTTCCAGACTCGTAGTCCCATGTTTGCGGATGCTGGCAATAGGTTCCATATGGTTCCAGAATACCATCGCTCCTTTCGAGTTCGCGTAGTCGATCATATTTTGATAGGGCTGCATTCCCTGATCGCCGTGGTAAGCATCGAAGGGTGAGCTTCGAAAAGGATGATTGTTAGCCGTCAATAAAAGTAATAGAACCATCAAGGGAACGGTGAGTATCCGTGCGTAGCCCTTGTAAACCGCGCCAACACTCACCATCAATAAGAACACTATGATGGCAAACTGTTTTAGCAGGGGGTCGGTATATTTTGAAGAGAGGTTGCTGTTTTGCAGAGGCAGCTGCTCATATTCCTGCGCTGTAGGAAGGCCTACAACCATAAGGTGCTTGTCCCAGTTATGCGCGGTCAGGTTTTTATCGTAATTACTGCCGGACCAGAAATAAAAGGGAATGGTTTCCACTCCGGGAATCAGAATAGTTTCTTTTATCTGTCGGTCGTTGTCGTTGACTTCGGAGATGAAGCCAGAAGCACCACGCCCAAGTACAGAAGGTCCCTCGGTTGCGTTTTTGAATATGCGCTCAAAGGGTTTGGCCCCGAACTCGAGAGAGTTTCTCGCATAGTCACCAAAAATGACGGCATCAATTCCCAGCCTTTCGGACTGGTTACCAATATCTTTTATGGAAGCGCAACCCTCACTGAAATTAGTTTTAACGTCGGCGATTGTGTCAAGCTGGATGTAAATGGCAAAAGAAGAGGAAGGGAAAGCCAGAACCAGCCAGAAAACAAATAACGCGCTCCAGCGAAAAAATTTGGAATGTCTATATAGATAAGAAAGCATCAAAGCCCAGGTTTCTCCAAAACAACGAAAATTTCGAACAATCACGCACACCCAAAAAAGTATCGATTTAATTCCCTAATCTTAAACCTTATAATGTCTTCAGGAAATATGATATACTTAAATGGTTGAGATTGCACCCCTTAGCTGGTTAAATGTGATGGCTGAGGGGAAGGAAAATAAATCGGTATATTTTAAATCTTCCCGCAATGGTTTTGCAATCGCCAGTTATTATCCACTTAATGTGGGCTCGCCAATTTTAAATCTAATGGATAGAATTTTATGACAATTAGAATTCTTGTCGCTGACGACAGTATTACAATTCAGAAAATTGTTGCAATGGCTTTTGAAAACGAGGATGCCGAAGTTGAAGGTATTGGCGATGGACAGGAAGCCTTTGACAAAATTCCAGAATTTAAACCCGATATCGTTCTGGCAGATGTTGAAATGCCCGGTCTTGATGGCTTTGAACTGTGCCAGAAAATTAAAGGGAGCCCTGAACTTGCGAGTATCAAGGTTTTGCTTCTGGCTAGCGATTTTGAAGATTTTGACGAAGATCGTTTTAAGGAGTGCCAGGCTGAAAATCATATTTCAAAGCCCTTCAAGTCTGATGATATCGTTCAAATGGTTACACAGGTTATGACAGGGGAGAGCGCGCCAGAAGCGGTTGTATTGCCAGATAGCATTGACGAGAAAGATGACGAACCCAGCCTTGAAGAATTGCTGGAGTCTGTTGAAAAGCTTTCCACCGATTCCATGGAAATGACGAATGATTTAATGGAGGATATCTCTCCATCTGCCGAGCTTGTGGAATCGGTAGAAGAAGAGGCTGTGCCATCTTTTGTTGAACCTCTGGAAGAAGAATTTGAAGATATTGCTGAAGAATCGTCTACGGTCATTGATGACGATATATTGAGTCAGATGATTCAGGATGTGGAAAGCGAAATCAGCAGCGAGCCTACTCCAGCAGTTTCCAGCGATGACGATGTGTTGGAAGAGATAGTTCAAGAGGTGGAAACTCAATTGGTGGAAGAGGAACCCGAGCTTGCACCCGAAGAGCCTGTTGCAGAAGACGAAGAAGATTTTGAGGAAGACTTTGAGGTTTATGCTGAAGTGCGATCACAAAAAATGGAAAGCTTCGACGATCTCGATTCCGCGTTTAAAGAAATTATTTCAGGTGATGCAAAACATCAGCCTGTAGAAATAAAAGAAGCAGGGATGTCTGTTTTAGGAGGTATTATCGCTGAACCAGAGGATCTTTTGGAGAAAATGGCGCCAGGAGCTTTTTCAGGAGCGGAAAGACGACCTAACAATACTGAAGAAATCAGAGAGCACCTCAATAAGGGGAAATCCTCATTTGAGTCCACGCGCTATCAGACCTCCTCGAACTATGAGAATGCTGACGACCGTTTTATTCAGGTTGCGGGTGAGCAGGTTCGGCAAATACTAGAAAGGTCGCTGGATAGTTCTCTGCAAAAGGAAATGTCTGGCCTTTCGGATATTCTGGTGAAAACGATCCGCGAAGTAGTCCGGGAAATCACTCCAGAAATCGCCAGATCGATCATCCGAGAAGAGATTGATAAAATCAAAAAGATATAAGCAACTCAGATTGGAAGCAGACAAGGTGTTAATCTAAGGTTTATATTTTACACTTGGCCTAAGCCATAGAGAAGAAAATCCTCTTGGGGGATTTAATATCTTTCTTTATTTCTCATTCTTTGGTAAAAAGCCCTCTCCCGTTTTAAACAAAACAAAGTAATGCTTTTTTCAGATTGCCCAAATATATTTCCCTAGAACCCAAGATTAGGACCCCAGTTTTTTATGCTGCAAGTGATTTTTGAATGATTCAACTAGACAAACAATACGAACCCGGTGAAGTTGAAAAACGCTGGGGACAATTTTGGCAGGAAAAGAATTTTTTCCACGCGGATGAAACCAAGGAGTCCCCTACCTATTCAATAGTAATCCCGCCGCCTAACATAACCGGCCGACTGCATATAGGTCACGCCTTCAACAATACCCTGCAAGATATCCTTGCCCGTTGGAAAAGAATGCAGGGCTACAACACCCTTTGGCAGCCGGGTATGGATCATGCGGGCATCGCCACGCAAAATGTGGTCGAGAAACAATTGCATGCTGAGGGTAGCGACCGGAAGGAGTTAGGTCGGGAAGCTTTTGTTGAACGTGTTTGGAAATGGCGAAATGAATCGGGCGGCGCCATCACCGGTCAATTGAAAAAACTCGGCTGTTCCCTGGATTGGGAACGTGACCGCTTTACCATGGATGAAGGCTTATCGAAAGCGGTCCGCGAAGTTTTTGTTACGCTTTATGAAGAAGGTCTCATCTATAAGGGCGACTACATCATCAATTGGTGTCCACGTTGCCATACGGCGCTTTCTGATCTTGAGGTCGAACATCAGGATGCGCAGGGACATTTATATCATCTCAAATATCCTTTTAAAGACGACGAAGGTTCTTTAACCATTGCGACGACACGACCTGAAACCATGTTGGGGGATACGGCGGTTGCTGTTAACCCTGATGATGAGCGTTATCAAAAGTACAAAGGTAAAAGCCTTGTCCTTCCTATACTGAACCGCGAGATACCCTTAATTGAAGATAGATATGTCGACACTTCTTTTGGCACGGGTGCGTTAAAAGTAACCCCGGCTCATGACCCCAACGATTTTGAATTGGGACGACGGCACCAACTGGAAACTGTAAATGTTATGAACCCAGATGGGACTATGAACTCCCTCGCCGGTCCTGATTATGAAGGACTAGACCGTTTCGAGTGCCGAAAGAAACTTGTTGAAGACTTAAAAGATTCAGGGGTGTTGGTTAAGATCGAAGATTTAAGCCATTCAGTGGGTCATTGTTATCGTTGCAGGACGGTGGTGGAACCTTATTTGTCGAAGCAATGGTTTGTAAAAGCCAAACCTCTTGCCGAGCCTGCTATGAAGGC
>JAJDAW010000019.1 GCA_029261635.1 Nitrospinaceae bacterium | reverse complement strand
CATTAGCGACAATAGACCCAAAGTTTTTAACGTCACTGTTTTTCCACCTGTATTGGGACCATAGATGATGACGACTTTTGTTGAATCTTCCCATTCAATGGAGTTGGGTATGACGGTTTCGCCATCCAGCGTTAGTTCAGGATTACGCGCTTCCTTTAATTGCATTTTGGACTGCAGATTCATTGGGCAATTAACAGCATCCATGGATTTTGCCAGGCGAGCCTTTGCGTATATTAGGTCGAGTGTGGCCAGATTCTCCATGTTGTTTTGTAGAGACTCTCTGTGTTCGCTTGTTTGTATTGCAAGGGACTGTAAAACTCGAGCCTTTTCCTGCGCTACTTTTAATCGCGCAATTTTCAATTGATTGTTGAGAGGGACGACGGATGCCGGTTCTATAAAAAGTGTTTGGCCTGTTCCTGAGATGTCATGGACAATTCCATCTACCTTTGATTTGTATTCTGCGCGGATTGGGATCACCATCCGCTCCTGCCGTTCGGTGATATAGGTGTCCTGTAACGCTTCTTTTATAGTCGTACTGGAAAAGAGTTTGCGGATTTTTTCTTCGAGTTTGTTGCGAGCGGCTTCGATTTCTCGAATCGCTTGTTTTAATTCGGGTGTGGCATTTTCTTTTATATTGCCTTCATCGTCGATGCAGCGGACCAAGTCATCGAGAAATTCTTTCAAAGGGGCCAGTTGCGACAACCATCCTTGGATATTGGGGAAGGCTGCTTTTTTATCAAGATCCTTGCAAAGATTTCTGCAAAGTCTTAGGGATTTCATAATAATGAGACATTGGTCTGGGGCAATCGTGCGTTGTTCGTCTACATCCTTGAAAATGGGATGGATGTTATCAAACCGATCCATGGGAAACGATTCCAGAGAATCGAATAAAGCCATCATCTCAGCCGTTTCGTCGAGCCGTTTTTGCGCAGTTTCAAATTCTGTTTCAGGTTTTAATTGCAGACAATAATTGTGGGTGTAAGGCGAGCAAGCGTGATTAGCCAGAGCTGTGGTGATTCGCTCCCAACCCAGGAGCTTCATCGACTTTATTAAAAGAGGTGTCTCGCTCATAACCGAGATTGAACCAGAGTGGTTTCCAGGAGAATATTGACCTTCGCATCGTAAAGTCGATTTGGATCGCGAAGTTGTTTATATCCATAAAGTAAAACCGCGAGATCTTTTTTTACTTTCTTTTGATAGCTGATTTTCTTTTCACCGGGAATGAGTTTGTTGTTTTGGTTTTGTATTTTTTGCGTGGTGATGGTGACTGTTTTGCTGAAGTCTACTGTTTCAGTGTTAAAAAAAAGATCGTACTCAACGATATTTTCTCCCATCACTTCAAACTGATTGTCGCCTTTTCGAAATGCAAACAGGGTGGCAATTTTACCGTTCTTATTGTTTGGTTTTGGGCTTTCTGGTCCGGGTAGTTCAAGAGAAGCAAGATTTTTCCCTTTATTCAGGCGCGCCCAATTTATCGTGCCAAGGTGATTGTTTTCCCGGGTCATCCTCACCACATCCGGATTAGAAACTCTTTTCTGCTTTTTAATCCACTCCAGCAAATCGGGGATCTCATTTTCAGGAAGAAAATGTCCTCCATGTGCCATGCCCTTTTCTCCGTGCTCGCGATAGATCACGGGGTATTTCATGTCAGAGAGAATTTGGTTCACCCGCCGACTCAGATTAATTGGGAAAATGGGATCATGCGCTCCCTGGATCATGTAGATCGGAGTGTTCCTTAGATTAATAAGGAAATTCATAAAACGCGGAGTGATACTTCCGGCAATGGGTATCAGCCCAGCAAACCGATCCGGATAAAACATTCCAATCGTGTAGGTGCCAATGGCACCATTGGATAATCCGGCGAGAAAGATTCGATCCGTATCCACGTTGTATATCGATTGGGTGTGATCCATCAATGCCAAAACCATGTCCTCGGCCGGGCGTGCCCACCATGCACCCATGGGATAAGATGGACATACGACAATGAACTCTTTGTTCAGCCGCTCGGCCCATTTAGAAGCAGTGGTGTTACCGTTTCCGCCCATACCATGCAAAACAATAACCATAGGTAAAGGAGTATCCGTAGTTTCCGGGTGGTACAACGCATACGAATACTCTTTGCCATTATTCTTAAATTTTAATCCAGTTTGTAATCCGTGCTTCTTGTTTGTAGGATTTTTTCGCTGTCGTAGAAGGCCCTTCACCGATTCGTGAGAGACATTGGCGCTTTTTAAGCGTTGCAGTATTTTCACTTCGACATTGGAATCCGTCGCGGATAAAAAAAGATCAACATCTGCCTTGAGGTCGTGGCTATCTGGAATCCGGTCTAATCCCGGCGAGCAGGATACCAGCAACATCATTAATAAAATGAGAAGTTTCATAACTACCACAGTATCGAAAATAAAAATTTTTGTAAAGTTTTTACGGCTCCCCTAAACGATTAATTTAATTGGATTTTTTTGTTTTCTAGGGTAGTATTTCAAGCAGTTTAGCTGTTTTGAAACTTCTTAACTCTTCTCACGGCCTACCTAATGAATCAAACACGAATACCTGTTCAAAACCTCTTAAAAACACTCAGTTTGGGGACTTTATCTCTGGGCGCAAACCGCAATGGCACACAAGAGTCGTTGGCCCGAATGTTCATTCTTAAAAAGAATGGCATAGAATATGTCGGTCAGTTGCGTGTCAGTTCCGATGCTCCAATTGTTAAAATTGAGGTGTTCAACGAAAACTATTTTGATGAATTCGAGCAACCTCAGTCGGCAGTGCTGGACAATCTGACTCAAAAAGTTTTGAACAAAGTGAAGAAAGAAAATGAGACACCCGAATCAGTGAAAGAACTGATTAAAGACTTTATAGAAGGCCAGGAATTAGCGGATATTGAATCCGACTTTTTCGAACCCCTTTCTCAAGAAGAAGGTCGAGATATCGATGCAATGTTTAATAGACTCAATCGGGAATATTTTGATGACAAAATTAAAGCCGCTGTTAAATGGGGTCGCGATGTAAAAACCCAGAATAAGAGTGGGTTTCGATACGGGTCTTACGATGAGAATAAAAAACTCATCCGATTACATCCGCGTTTGAAACAGGACTTTGTTCCAATCTATGTTTTGGAGTTGACCCTTTATCACGAAATGTGTCACCAGTTTACGCCCCCTTATAAGAAAAACGGATCGTGGCAGAGTCATCATCCCGAATTCAAAAAGAAGGAAAAAGAGTATCGCTCTTTTAAAGATGCCCGAAACTGGGAAAAAAATAACTGGCACAAATTACTGCTGCCAGCCAACGAAGATTCTGAGGCAGTAAAAGTCTGAGGACTTCACCTTGCTAAAGTTCCCTGCTGGGACTAAATTGGTTCTAATGCCATGAAAATGATCAAGTGCTTTATAAAACATGAAAAGCTCGAAGCTGTTCGAGAGAAACTGTTCGAACTGGGAGTGCCAGGCCTGTCTACGATTGACGTGAAGGGTATTGGCAAGCCCATGAGCCATATGAAGTCGACCGCCGACTCCAAAGTTCCACAATTTCACCCAGGTGTCGAAATTTCAATTGTCCTAGAAAACGAGGCGGTTGAAGAAGTGGTTGATATGGTGGTCAAGACGGCCCATACCGGAAATTTGAGTGATGGGAAAATTTTTGTCTTGCCAGTCGAAGATGCAATTCGCATAAGAACCGGTGAACGGGGAACCCAAGCCCTTTACTGACTCAACGTCGGACAATTCCATTGATAGCAGATAACCTCGCATCGGTGACACACCATATCGGCGAAGCCGCCCGAAAAACGGGAAGAAATCCTGATTCCGTTCGCTTGATTGTTGTTTCCAAACAAGTGCCTTCTGAAAAAATAATTGAGGCGTATCAAGCCGGAGCAAAATGTTTCGGTGAAAATAAGGTTCAGGAAGCGGTTTCCAAAACAGATGAGATTAATGCCAATGATATTAGTTGGCATTTCATCGGACACCTGCAAAAAAATAAGATCAAATTTCTCGATTCCCGTTTTGACTTGATTCATTCCGTTGACAGCCTATCTTTAGCAGAAAAAATAAGCGCATATTGTGAAGATCAAAATCAAAAGCAGGATGTTTTGTTGCAGGTTAATATTTCGGGAGAAGAGGCCAAGTTCGGCATGACACCCTCTGAGCTGGAAGAACAGCTTCCGTCTTTCGGGCAATTGAAGGGGATTCGGGTTCAAGGCTTGATGACGATCCCCCCGCAAGACCCGGATGCTGAAAATTCGCGGCAATATTTTTCCGCATTGCGCGAAATGCGGGATAAATGCCAGGCTATGAATATTGAAGGTATCGATCTCAAAGAATTATCTATGGGAATGACCAACGATTATCCCATCGCGGTGGAAGAGGGCGCAACATTAGTTCGTGTCGGCACCGCCATCTTTGGCCAGCGATGAATCGCCGCAGGTGAAATGGATTAATAAAATTAATCAGGAGAAAGTCTTGTGTTGAAAAATAAAAAAATAGGATTCATCGGCGGCGGCAATATGGCCGAAGCTATAATTAAAGGAATGCTTTCATCTTCATTGATAAAGGCATCCAGTGTTTTTGTTTCAGAGCCTAACAAGAGTCGGCAAACCTCTTTAACCTCTGAATACAAAGTCAAGATAGTGAAGGATAATCTTGATCTGGTAAAAAAAACAGATGTCCTCATCATAGCGGTCAAACCACAAATCATACGACAAGTGTTAAACGGTATTGCTGATCAGGTGGACGCCAAAAAATTAGTGATATCGGTTGCTGCAGGAGTCCCCATATCGCAAATCGAAGAGGCGTTATGCGTTGGAAAAAAGAAAAAGCTTTGCGTGGTAAGAACCATGCCCAATACCCCCGCCGTAGTGCAAGAGGGGGCCACTGCTATAGCTGCTGGCAAAGGAGTGAGTAAACCCGACCTGAAAATCTCACATGAAATTTTCCAGGCCGTGGGTCAGACTGTAGAGGTTCCCGAAGAACAAATAGATGCGGTTACGGGACTGAGCGGCAGTGGCCCCGCCTATATCTTTATGATCATTGAAGCCCTTTCCGATGCTGGAGTGAAGATGGGACTTTCCAGAGATGTAGCAACCGAACTGACCGTTCAAACGGTGCTAGGTTCGGCCATGCTGGTAAGAGAAACGGGCACATCTCCCGGGGAATTAAAAAACCGCGTGACCTCACCGGGTGGAACCACCATCGCCGGACTGCACGCCCTTGAAAAAGGTAGCCTGCGCGCCACACTCATGAACGCTGTAGAAAAAGCCACCCTCCGCTCCAAAGAATTAGCGGAATAAATTTATTAGAATATTTCTCCGTCATTGCGAGGAGCGATTAGCGACGAAGCAATCCAGAATAAATGAAACAGCCCGCAGTGTATATAATGACGAATAAGCGGAACGGTACTTTGTATACCGGTGTGACCAGTAATTTGGCCAAACGTGTTTATGAGCATAAAAGTGGGGTGGTACCGGGTTTTACCAAAAGTTATGGTTGTAAGCGGTTGGTATATTATGAAACTCATGAAAGTATGGAAAACGCGATCACTCGCGAAAAACAGATAAAAGCGGGTTCAAGAGATAAGAAAATCATATTAATCGAAAGCATGAATCCAAAGTGGAACGATTTATACGAGCAAATCATTTGATCGTCATTGCGAACAAAGTGAAGCAATCCAGATTGCGTGCATGCGCCTAATGTGTAATCTGGATCGCCGCGCCGCTTTCAGCGGCTCGCGATGACGTAGACGAGGTTGGAGAGGAAGAAAATGGGTGACGGAAATTCATTGATAAATCTTGGAGAGCTTTCAAAACCTGCGACAGTTTTGATCGAGAAAATATCGGATGCCACCGGTGCGCTGTTTGAACCATACCAAATAAAGCGTTTGGCGAAAGCCGAAGTAGAAGCCGATAAAATTCGGGCACTTGGCAAAATAGAGCTTTCTAGTCTCGAACAACGCGCTATGCGTCGTCTGGTAACAGAAGAAACTAAAAAACAAGAAAATATAGAAAACATAACCGCCAAAGCAGTGAAAGGTCTCAAAGAAGATGCAAAACCAGAAAACCTTGAAAGAGATTGGATTGCTAATTTCTTCGATAAGTGTCGTTTGGTTTCAGACGAAGAAATGCAGAGTTTATGGTCAAGGCTCTTAACGGGAGAGGCGAATGAACCAGGAACCTTTTCCAAGCGTACTGTTGAACTTGTAGCAAATTTGGATAAAGGGGATGCTCATTTATTTACCAAGTTAATTGGATTTGGATGGGAATTAGATGAGAGACTCCATCCTTTAATTTATGATCATATGAACGGAATATATTTTCAACAGGATATTAATTTTATTTCTTTAAATCATCTTGAAACTATAGGATTGATTAAGTTTAGTAGCGTTAAAGGATTTATAAAGAATAATTGTAAGCGATATACAAAGCTTTTTTATTTTGATAAATCCGTCGTAGTTAAATTTGGAGAAGAAGATAATAATATATTAAATTTAGGAAGTGCTATCCTAACTCAAGCTGGCATTGAACTAGCACCTATTTGCGGTGCTTCGAGCCATCCGGAAAATTTCGAATATGTTCTTAATGTGTGGGATAAGCTAGACTATGACTATTCTTGCGAATAGCCTTGATTTGACCGTCATTGCGAACGAAGTGAAGCAATCCAGAGTGCTTTATGGTGTATGCACCTAATGTGTAATCTGGATCGCCGCGCCGCTTTTAGCGGCTCGCGATGACGTGCTGGGGGATAGCTGTCGTTAACAGGCATGGTGCTTGCTTTGCATTGGCCACCCTATCCAGAAGCTTGAGGGCAAGAGTATTGCAGTAAAAGAATAGACCCATTGGGCTGCGGCGCCCTCGCCGCTATTTGCAGCGGGCTTTTTTGATCTCACCCCAGATGACAACGCCGAATCCGGCGAAGAGTATCCAGGTAGGATGAAGGACGTGTTCCGGTTTTTTGAAATACATGAGCAGCATTAAGGCTACTCCGGCCATACTTATTAAAAGTCCGCTGTATACAATTCCTAAACCGCTGGCAAATCCATCCGGGTCTTTCAGTCCTTTTCTTGCTTCTGGTCGTAACGTTACTTTAATCATGATCCCTTCTTTTCTTCCAGTGCTTCGTTAAGGCTTCCCATTCGATAACCTTTTGGGTCGAGATGTGTGGTTAGGAACCCTAGTGCCTTGAATTTTTCCGTTACTGTATTTTCAATAGCCGGGGTGAATTGCGGTAGTTCATTTTTTTCCAGTTCAATGCTTGCGGTGTCACCATGATGCCGAACACGCAACTGTTTAAACCCCATGGACAATAAGAGGTCTTCGGCTTTTTCTACCATTTTGAGTTTTTCGGGGGTCACCGCTTCGCCGTATGGTATGCGTGACGATAAGCAAGCCATTGCGGGTTTGTCCCATATTGAAAGTTCCATTTGCCGAGCCAGGTCGCGGACATTCTGTTTGTTGAATCCTGCTTCGACCAATGGACTCCTCACCGCGTTTTCACGCGCCGCATCGATTCCGGGTCGGTAGTCCCCTAAATCATCCGTATTAATTCCATTTAAGATGTAAGGGATATTCTTTTCGTGAGCCAAGTCTTTCAGGCAGGAATACAGTTCGGTTTTACAGTGGTAACAGCGGTTGGCAGGGTTGGCCTGATAATTCGGATTGTTCATTTCATTCGTTCGAATTATAAGGTGCTCTGCTCCAATTTCTTTAGCTAGATTGTGGCAAGCATCCATTTCCCTATTGGGCAGGCTATCCGATTGAGCTGTGGCTGCAAGGGTGTTGCTGCCCAACACTTCCTGAGTGATAGCGAGAACCAGAGTGCTGTCCACTCCGCCAGAAAAAGCTACGAGTACACGGTCCATTTTCTGGATCAACGATTTCAGTTTTTCAGTTTTTTCGTGTAGCGACATAACAGCCAAAAAAATAATTTATCTGAGCTAAGAGTATCACAAAGGAAGGGACAAAAAAAATCCGGGAACAGGGTCTGTTCCCGGACTTCGAGGAGGAGATGCTTGTCGAGAGGGAAAAATCCAATCCATCTCTCTTAATTACAGTTTATCGAAAGGCTGTAAGAGTGTCGCGGATTTTCGGATTAATACTATGCTCGCTGAAAGCTATAAAGAATTTAATTACAGATTTCAAAGCCTTATCCCCTAAAAGGGCTATTTAATAAGGGGAATTCAGGAAAGTAGAAGCCATCTTGTAAGGGACCGTAGTGCAAAATTTGCAGTTTTCGCCCCACTTGTAGATGGTTTTAACTAAGGTCGGCTTTCAGTTTGAGTTCTCTCAGCTGTTTTTTATCCACCTCGGAAGGTGCCTGTGTCATCAGGCAGGTCGCTTTCTGTGTTTTCGGGAATGCGATTACGTCGCGGATGGAATCAGCACCGGTCAACAACATGGCGACTCGATCAAGACCCATGGCGATACCGCAATGAGGTGGGGCGCCGTATTGCAATGCGTCGAGCAGGAAGCCAAATTTAGCTTCTGCTTCTTCTTTGCCGATACCGAGTAGCTTGAACATTTTTTCCTGCACTTCTTTTTGGTGTATACGAATACTACCGCCGCCAATTTCGTTACCGTTTAAAACCAGATCATAGGCGCGAGCTTTGATGGCCCCGGGGTCAGATTCAAACTTATCCATATCTTCTTCTCGCGGAGCGGTGAAGGGATGATGCATGGCGGTATGTCTTTTTTCTGCTTCGTCATATTCAACAAGCGGGAATTCGGTTACCCAGATAAAGGCATTTTTTGATTCATCAACAAGTTTCAATAATTTGGCAATGGCGAGACGCAAATGCGCCAGCGCATCGGCAACAATTTTAGGCGTGTCGGCGATGAACACCACCGTGTCCCCAGGTTTGCTGCCCAATTTTTCCAACATTTTGTCGAGCATTTCTTGCTCAAAAAACTTGATGATAGGCGACTGCAATTCGTTTTCTTGAACCTTGATCCAAGCCATTCCCTTTGCGCCATAGGTTTTAGCGATTTCTGTTAAATCATCCAGAGCTTTTCTGGATAAAGAGTCAGCGCTGTTCTTGATGTTCAACGCGCGAATCTGTCCACCTGATTCTAAAACCTGTGCGAAAACTTTGAACTTGGTTCCACGGACAATTTCAGCAAGATCAACGATTTCCATATCAATTCTCATGTCCGGTTTATCTGTGCCAAACCGGTCTATCGCATCTTGATATTTTAAAATCGGAAAGGGTGTTTTAATTTCTTCGTTCAACACTTCTTTGTATATCGCGGCCATCATCTCTTCGATCATCTGAAAAAGTATTTTTTCGTTGCCGAAAGACATTTCGATATCTATTTGGGTGAACTCCGGTTGTCTGTCCTGCCGTAAATCTTCGTCACGAAAACATTTAACGATCTGGAAATACTTGTCCATTCCCGAGACCATGAGAATCTGTTTGAATAGCTGTGGTGATTGTGGCAACGCATAAAACTTTTGTGGATTCAAGCGACTGGGAACCAGGTAATCGCGCGCCCCTTCGGGTGTGCTCTTGGTCAGCATTGGAGTTTCCACTTCCATAAAACCATGCCGATGCAGTTCGTTGCGGGCGGTGCGAGTGATGTCGTAGCGGATTTTTAAATTGCGCTGTAGTTCCGGTCCGCGAAGATCCAGGAAGCGGTATTTTAAACGCAGTGCTTCCGATGTGTCTTGAGGTTCCCAAGGCGAAATGGGTGGGGTTTCCGATTTATTTAAAATACTCAATTCATCGACATAGACTTCGATTTTTCCGGTTTTCAATTTGGAATTGACCATGTCATCGGGGCGGGCGCGTACTTTCCCTACTACGCCGATGACATAATTACCGCGAATGGATTGTGCATGCTCATGTGCCAGCTGGTCTATTTGTGGATTCAGTACAACCTGGGTCATACCGTATTTGTCCCAAAGGTCGACAAATATTAATCCGCCATGATCTCGGCGCGTATGTATCCATCCACAAAGAGTGACTTGTTTGTCAATATCTTTGTCCGTTAACTCTCCACAATGATGTGTTCTTTGAAGTTCGCTACTCATTTATTACCTTTATTTTTAGACAAGAGATTTCGCCAGCTGGAGCGTAGTGCGACAAAACGGATAACTTACTGAAAACAGAGGATACTTGCAAGGGGTAAATCGATGAAATCGGGAAGTATTATGACTCGACACCTTGAGTGCTTGTCTCGTCCTCGGCATCGGCTTCTTCTTTTTCCTGCTGTTCTGCGGCCAGTCGCTCGGCCTCCCTTTGGGCTTTTTCCTTCTCCAACTGTTTCTTATGTAGTTGATAATCAATGACCATTTGAGGTTTGATCTTGATAGCCAGCGGAATATTGACCGTGCTACAAGACCGCATACAGACGCCACAGCCAGTGCAAATATTTTTATCAATAATGGGTTTGTCGTCTACCTGATGAATTGCGCCGGGAACCGGACAATCGATGACACATTGCTGGCAAAATGTATCCCCATAGGCCTGGCATTTCTTTTTGTCGAGAATGGCGTAACCCATACTCACATCCGTCAATTCTTGAACGGGTAACAATGCCTCATCTGGGCAAGCGGAAATGCATGGCAATTCTGTGCACATGACGCAGGGTGTTCGCATTGCATCAATGTAGGGGGTGTTGTGAATGAGGAATCCAAATTTTTTCGGAGCCCTTTGAATAGCGTCTTTCGGGCAGGCATGGATGCATTCCTCGCAGCGTGTGCAGGCTTGCAGAAACGCTTTTTCAGATATCGCACCTGGGGGTCTTAGCACTGGCACCCTTTTGGTGATTTTATCAACGGCTTTGTTGACGTTGTCTATTTTACCCTGAACATTGTCGAGAGCAGGTTTGGCAAAGAAGTGGAATCCCTGGCGCAATAGATTTCGTCGATCATATTCCGGGTCTTCTTCCTCACCTTCTTCCAATGCGAAAATATTATTACTCGGCAGTTCCTGTTCTGCGGTTTCAAGAGTCTCGGCAAAAGATTCTTTCTTCTCTTCTGGATTGTCTTCGGTGCTTGGCTCGCTACTGTCGAGGGGATCGGGGTCGGACTTGAATTTAGAAACCAGACGTTTGAAAAATCCTGGCTTGGGAGTGTCTTCTTCCTGCTGCACCGGTTCATCAGATTCTTCAGCAGTTGTTGGTTCACCCGTTACTGATTCATCGGATTCCAGCTCTTCAGACTCTTCGTCGTCGGATTTTTTCTTTTTGCTTTTCTTGGGTTGTTTTTGTCTGTCTTCTTCAACGGCTTCGGCAAAATCGGTTACTCTGCCAAAGGAAAATAAATCGCGACGCGAAACTTCTTTCGGTTCATCCGGCTCCACCGGAGTGATGGTTTCATTGTCCAGACTTAACGGACTCGGATCACCGCCGCTGGAGTGGTTCCCTCGCTGATCTTCATCGATAAGGTTTTCTACCCCTCGCTCGACGACTTTTTTACCCTTAAAGGTTTTTTTTGCAAGGTTGTATCTAAACTTCATGGATCTATAACAAAAGGGTTAGTGGAAAATCAGCTCACTCAGAAAGCCAACCTCGCTCCTGTGCGATGTTGTTATAGTCATGCCAGTTTTGCGCATCGGCATTTTCCAACATGTACTCATCCATCGCCAGAACAAGTGGGTGTCCCTTGTTAACGAAAGATTGTACGGTTGGGAACCTCAGGATGAATGTTGTGACGGCGGCCTTACTCAAGACCATGATGTTTTTATTTGCCAGTACGGTATTTAATACTTCTTCGCCATTTGTTTCGGTAATTGATTCAAACAGCTTTGCAGTTTCTTCTTCGAGCTCAGGGTGTTCATCGCATACGACGGCGGCATCCATCTGTAACTCAAGGATTCTCTGATAGTCCGCTTCATCGTACTCGCCTTCCATACGTCCTTCTTCCCAAGCTGATCCTTCTGCCGTGCGTTCGCCGGTTGTGTCCTTACGTTCGGACGTTTCCGAAAATGCCAGGTTTGCTTCATCAAGCATTATTTTTACTTTCACTTCTGCGCTGGTTTCAGTTTGTGACATAACTCTTTTTATGCTCCATTTACTATAAGGCCGGGCATTTTCCGTTAAGGCTACAGGGGAAAACCCAGCACACTGTTAAATTTGGATTTTGAAGGTATTGATGCCAATATGTTAGCATTAACTCATGGGATTCCAAAAACTTTAAAGCGGTTCAGTGCTTCAAGGGAAAAGTGTATGTTTCTCGAAGTACGCAATCGGAAGTCTGGAATCAAATTATGATACCATAGCGCTCCATCGAATGAGCTGGGTTTTGAGGAATATATGAAAAAAGTAATGTTGATATTTCCACCGGAGTGGGTGCCCACGGCCCCTTATCTGGCATTGCCCAGTCTTGCGGCAGTGTTGCGTCAAAACAACATTGAAACTGTCCTCAAAGACATCAATGTCGAGATGTTCGACCATTTCTTCACACCCGGATTCCTGCTGTTTATAAAAGGAAAGATTCAAGACCGTTACAAAGCTCTCAAGAATCAACGCGATCCTCTCAGTCCAGAAGATGAAGAAATAAAGCAAATGCTCGATGACTATCAAAGGATAGACCTCGATCACCATATAGAAAAAGTGACTCGCGCAAAGATCATCATGCGTAGCGAAGAGTTTTATGAAGTAGAGAAAGCCGAATGGGCGCTCAACGCTTTTCGGGAAGTGATGGAATATATCTCGGTTGCCTATTTTCCGGCGAGCATCCAGTTTTATCCGATAGAGAGTAACCTCAACGTTTATCGTCCCTGGGTTTCGGAAGATTTACTGAAAGTTCCCTTCGACAATAAGGTCAATGTCTACGCCGACATCTGCCGACAACTGGTTTTACGATCCATCAAAAAAGAAAAGCCAGAAGTGGTGGGCATCTCTATAGGCACTCCGGTTCAGCTCATGGCGGGGATCACATTTGCCACATTGATTAAAGAAGCCTACCCCGATATTCATGTCACCGTGGGTGGAAATATCATCA
>JAJDAW010000018.1 GCA_029261635.1 Nitrospinaceae bacterium | reverse complement strand
TGACCTCCCGCTCCGCGCGAGAACAAAGCGTTCAAGCGGAATCCTTCCAGGACTTCCGCCCCCTTCGTCTCACCAAAAATGAAAATGATGTGTATCATTTCCCTTTTGGCTCAAGGCGGGGTTCCGCTTAACGCGGCCGTTGAGCTGCACAGGAATCTCAATGAAATCGACTTGCGTAAAGTTGTGCCTGACCATTCTCCCCATGCTTATGACCCTTCCATCGCTGGCCGATGACCAGCCTTATAAGGAGTATAAACAACCGATATTTCTCGGCGAGCTATTTAACCTTCGTCTTAAAGAGGTTCTACCATCCGATGCAGGAGAGTATATCGACCTTTACAGAAATTGTCGGCATTGGCGCGGGGAAGACGCATATAACAAGGAAAGAGGCGAGCAAATTAGAAAAGGGATTGAGGGAAATTGCACAGGCTTGGATGATAAGAATAGATCCATCCATGACAAGTATCAAAACGGGACAAGAGAATCTAAAATTATAAATTCAATCATCAAAGAAATTGAAGCAGGAGTATCGCTTCCATCTTTCATCTCCCATGATCCATTGAGAAAATCCGCCATTCTCAACGAATACTATGAAGCCCATGCGCAGTACGTAGCCCGCTCTGTGAACCAACAAATTCCGAAATACGAAGCTATTGCAGAGAAACTACGGAATGAGTCAGTCAAAGTCCAAGAAGGTACAACTAAAGATTTGAAAATGGCCAAATACATGCTTGGCGTCCAAAAAAACTACTTGAATGATATTATGAAGAACATCGATAGACTTCACCCGATAACACGTGAACAAATCAAGCAGCTTGAGCCAAAGCTATCTCAAGTGTTGGCAGCCCCCGGTTAATGCCATGCACATAAGGGCATAAGGGGTCGTGCACATAAGGGGTCGCGTCTTGCAATCATACACCCTCTCTAGCAACTAGTTAATTCTTTCTTAAATGGCGTGTTACAAGATGAGACCTGATCAATTTAGGCGCGCAACTAAATATATGTATTCAGCAAAAGTGACTGCTCGCCACATCACAACAACAAATATTATCAGATAGGGGTTGAATTCAAAATCTTGCGTTCTTATATAGCGAAAACGAAACCTTACTTAGTTTATAGGAGAAATAAACATGGCAACTAATATTCGCCCACTACACGATCGCGTTATCGTTCGTCGTTTAGAAGAAGATACAAAATCTGCAGGGGGAATCATTATTCCTGATTCTGCGAAAGAAAAACCACTTCAAGGTACAATCATTGCTGCTGGTAAAGGTAAACTTTTGGACAATGGCGATCTTCGCGCATTGGACGTTCAAGAAGGCGATACCGTCATCTTCTCAACTTATGCGGGCACAGAAATCAAGCTCGACGGCGAAACACTGTTGATGATGCGTGAAGACGACATCCTCGGCGTGATCACTAAATAATTCAGTTTTATAATCAATAGAAAAACATAGGGGTATTTGAACATGGCTAAGGAAATTTTATTCGGTGAAGATGCGCGCACCAAAATGATGGCTGGCGTTGATAAACTGGCAAATGCAGTAAAAGTAACATTAGGTCCCAAAGGCCGTAACGTTGTGCTTGATAAATCATGGGGCGCACCAACCATCACTAAAGATGGCGTATCTGTAGCCAAAGAAATCGAACTTGCTGACAAGTTTGAAAACATGGGCGCACAGATGGTTAAAGAAGTAGCATCTAAAACTGCGGATATCGCAGGTGATGGTACTACAACTGCAACAGTATTGGCACAAGCCATTGCTAAAGAAGGCAACAAAGCAGTTGCAGCGGGCATGAATCCAATGGATTTGAAACGCGGCATCGATAAAGCAGTTGCGGCAGTTACTGCCGAATTGGCAAAACTATCCAACCCAGTGAAAAACCAAGAAGAAATCGCGCAAGTAGGCACTATTTCTGCCAATGGTGATGCTGAAATTGGTAAAATTATTGCTGATGCAATGGAAAAAGTGGGTAAAGAAGGCGTAATCACTGTTGAAGAAGCCAAAGGCTTGGAAACAGAATTGGAAGTTGTAGAAGGCATGCAATTTGACCGTGGTTATTTGTCGCCTTACTTCGTGACCAACGCTGATCGCATGGAAGTTGAGCTTAAAGACGCCTACATCTTGTTGTTTGAAAAGAAAATTTCAAACATGCGTGACCTTCTTCCAGTATTGGAAGCAGTGGCTCGCTCTGGCAAACCATTATTGATTATTGCTGAAGACATCGAAGGCGAAGCTTTGGCAACACTTGTGGTCAACAAAATGCGCGGCGTGATGAATGTTGCGGCTGTGAAAGCACCTGGTTTCGGCGATCGTCGTAAATCTATGCTTGAAGACATGGCTATCTTGACTGGTGGTAAAGTGATTGCTGAAGATTTGGGCATCAAATTAGAAACCGTTACGCTTGAAGATTTGGGTCAAGCTGGAACCATCCAAATCACTAAAGACACAACCATCATCGTTGATGGCGCTGGCAACAAAGATGACATCGCTGCACGTGTAACTTTGATTCGCAAACAAGTTGAAGACACAACTTCTGATTATGACAAAGAAAAAATGCAAGAACGTCTAGCAAAACTTTCTGGTGGTGTTGCAGTCATTAAAGTTGGCGCTGCATCTGAAGTTGCGATGAAAGAGAAAAAAGACCGTGTTGACGATGCATTGCATGCAACCCGTGCAGCAGTTGAAGAAGGTGTTGTTGCCGGTGGTGGCGTAGCATTGATTCGTGCGCGTAAAGCATTGGATACATTGACTGGTGATAACCACGATCAAGATGCAGGCATCAACATCGTTCGTATCTCAATCGAAGCACCTCTACGTCAAATCGTGTCTAACGGCGGCGGCGAAGCTTCTGTAGTTGTCAACGAAATTGCAAAAAGCAAAGATGCAAACTACGGCTACAACGCAGGCACTGAAGAGTATGGCGATTTGGT
>JAJDAW010000017.1 GCA_029261635.1 Nitrospinaceae bacterium | reverse complement strand
CGGCTGCAGGGATTGTAAAAGGGAAGCATGATGAAATACCGGAAGAATACAGAAGGCAGCACGGCCCGGATGAGTTGATCGGCGAAGATTATATTCGGGAGTCCTTGATGTGTCCCTCCTGTTATGTGGTAGAAGGTTTTGGTGGTTCAGGGGATACCAAAAGCCCGATGCCGGTTATTACCAAACCACCCATAAGTTTGAGTCGGGTTGAGGTAAATGCGGTTATTGCTTACCTGCAATCCAAAGACACACCGGGTGAGTTTGCGGCCGTGACCGTTCCGTTGCCGCAGGATGATGCGGGTAATACGGGTGGTGCAGTGGTTGAAGAAGAGAGCGGTGGTGATGAAGACAGACCTGTATTCGTGACGGGTACTGAAGATATTCAGGCCATGATCAATACGTTGGGTTGCCCTCTTTGTCATACCATTCCTGGCGTTGAAGGTGCCATGGGTGAATTGGGGCCAAAGCTTCATGAGAAGACAAACGCTCCAAACAGGATCAAAGATCCTAACTACAAAGGTAAAGCAAAGAACACCAAGGATTACGTTAGGGAGTCGATTTTGCAGCCTAGCGCATATGTGGTGTTTAATGAGGAAGCCGGAGAAGCTTATCCGGATGGTTTAATGCCTACAACTTTCGGGCAGATGCTTTCAGTTGAAGCACTCGACAAGCTTGTGGATTTTATTAGTCAGACCGAAGCTCCGGCTGGCAGTTAATAGGAGACAGCAATGAACAAGACTTTAGTTAGCTTTTTGGTATTTGTTGTCGGCCTGGCGGTGTTTCATAACGCTATATTTCCTATATTTACACCGAAGGAGGTCGGCTGGATTTTAAATAGATACGTTTACTTTTTATCATTCGTATTCTATTTGATAATCACTCACTTTATACTCAGGCTCAAGCCGCCTATTTCTATGATGGGCTTGTTTGTCTGGTGTATAGGTTTTTATTTCTACAAGTTTGTATTGTATCCACCGATTCCTTGGACTCTCTTCATTACCTACATGGTGATGTGGTCAATCGGAACCTTTCTTTATATCAGTCAGGATCCTGAGACCTTCCGTGAGTTCAGGAAGCCGATTGTTAAGGCAATCGTGGGTGAGTACAAATTGGCACAGATCGTTTTGATGATCGCTTTGCCAATATTAGTGGGGTGGGCAACTTATCAGTCCATTTATCCAAGTTTCCAAGAACCGGTTGAGTTGAGGACGGTACATCCCGCGCCTCCTGCCACCACTAAGGTGCATGGCAAGACTTACCCGCTGGAATCCACTAACAACCCGTTTCGTATCGATGAGCAGGATAACTACAAAGATAGTTTCCCGTTCTTGGATGCGGACAAGCATGAGTACATGAAGTATGTTACTGAAGGCGGTACTATTTTCTTTCAGAACTGCCATTATTGTCATGGTGATCAGTTGAACGGATTGGGAATGTTCTCACATGTGTTCAACCCCACTCCGGCAAACTTCATTGATCCGGGCACCATCGCCATGTTACAGGAAGCATTTCTGTTCTGGCGTGTTTCCAAAGGCGGACCGGGTCTGCCTAATGAGTCCACCCCATGGTCGTCAGCAATGCCGCCTTGGGAAGAGCATTTGAAAACCGAAGAAATTTGGAAAGTTATCCTGTTTGAATATTGGTACACAGGCTGGCATCCAAGAACATTTGGTACAGAAGGCTCTGAAGGTTAAAAATGAACTTTCGGTTACTAAAACCTAAACATATGGAAATGACCATGACAAATAACAATTACATTAAACGCCTGATTTTGTCTTTTCTAGCAGTGGCGTTGATTGCGGTACCGGGAGCGGCTTTGGCTGGCGCGCCGGATGCGATCAAGACCGATCTGGTAGAGAAGGGGAAGAAGGTTTATTTTAAGCGCTGTGTCTGGTGTCACGGTGTAGAGGGTGGCGGTGATGGCCCTTCTGCAGACCGTTTGTTCACTCGACCTCGAAACTTCATTCAAGGTACTTTCAAGATCCGAACAACGGATTCAGGAGAGCTCCCAATGGAAGCGGATCTGATCAAAACCGTTAAAAATGGACTTCCAGGTTCGGCAATGCCGGCTTGGGGTGAATTTTTATCAGAAGATGAGATCGTAGCCGTGGTGAATTTTGTTAAAACTAAGGTTCAGGATCGAGATTTTAACGATACCGAGGATGAAGAGGTAAACGTTCAAGATTTCGGTACCAACCCTTGGGGAACAACAGGTCCTTATCATTTGGGCGTGCCACAAGCGGATATTGATGCGGGTAAAGAAATATTTATGAAGAATAAGTGTTTCGAGTGTCATGGCGGTGAAGGCCGTGGTGATGGTAACCCAACAATGAAAGACGACTGGGGTTTCCCAATCGTTGCGGCTGACTGGCAGCAATGCTGGAACTTCCGTGGATCACGTCGGAATCATTACGATCCTTTCAATGTTGTTCGTACAATATCTACAGGTTTGAATGGCACTCCAATGCCTAACTTCAAGGACCAGATCAAAGTTGAAGATCGCTGGAAAATTGCAGCGTTCGTTAACTCTCTTTGTCCTCGAAAGAACATTGATAAGTTGACAAACAAACCCGTTCCTGACTTCTTGATTCAATCTGTATATACAGAAGGGAATGTAGTCGCTAAGATCGATGATCCAAGTTGGGCTTCTCCAGACACCGATTCTCGAATCGTTGCTTTGTCTGAAGAACTAGCTGAGAACCCATTGAAGCATTACATCGCAATGGCGGGTCAGATCACTCGTGGTAAACGTAACTTCGATCCTAAAACGGACAACCTCTGGGTTAGTTCACGCTGGAGTTCAGAAGAGAACGCGGTTTACTACTTGGTAGAATACCATCAGCGGTTTATGTCGCAAGATCCGGAATTTCCGGATGCAGTGGCTATCCAATGGCCTGCGCAGTTGCAGGAATTATTTGGAGCAGAAAAACCGTATTTCATCTTTGGAGATTCCAAGAAACCGGTTGATGTTTGGAAAGCCAGTTATATGGCCAAAGATTATAATGCGACCAATGCACCGAATGAAAAAGGTTATCAGTTAGAGACAAGCGTTAAAGAAACCGTAGCTAGGGGTTTTGACGCGATTGAAGACAAAGAGTCTGAGGGTAAAGTGGAGATTGTAGATTCCATTTTCCATCAGGGACGTGTCAAAGTAATGTTCAAGCGATCTTTGACGACGGAAGGTGAGTTTGATGTTCAGATTCCATCTGAACAGTTCATTCCGGTTGCTTTCTTTCAATGGTCAGGTCGAGATAAAGAGCATGATGAGCATATGGCTATCTCTACCTGGTATTACACCATTTTGAAGCCAGCGCTACCTGCGTCTTTGTACTACATGCCTCCTATCATTGCAGCGATTTTCATCTGCTTTCAAGGGTGGTTGGTATGGATGACCAAGCGTACACGTAAAATGTATGACGAAGGGAAAATGCGTCGTGACGAGCTTCCTAAGTAGTCATTAGAAGTTTTATAGGAAAGCCCGCCGGATTTCCGGCGGGTTTTTTTTTGCCTTATTTTGGTTACGGCTGTAGCCGTGAAATACGGATAAAGATATTCCAAGGAGGAGCTATAGTTCTTCAAGTAATATAGGGATCAGTGAGCTAGGATGGCTTTTTTAGACGGAGGTGTTTGGTCTTATAGAATAGCTAGTTATTAACCAGTAAATGGTAGCCCTCAAGGGGCAAAGCTATTCTAGCGATGTAGTGGGATTGTTGTTTCTGTAAGAATTGGGGAGATTGATCGGCTTCCGCCGGGCGAGGCCCGGGGATTATTCTTCTTCGGTAACCTGTTCCATATCCATGTTGCCTTCGATAATTTCTCTTAAGGCTAATTCAAAAAATATTTTTGGATTGGTAAGGTCATCGGGATCAACTTGGATGGTGGGTTGTGCTCCGTTTTCCAGTTGATGAATTCTCTGAGTGACTAAAATGCATAAAAGATATCGACTTTTAACGACATCTTGTGCCTCTTTCACCAGTTCCATTCTGTCCTGCATTTCCAGTTCTATCATGATTTTCCTGTTGGTTTAAATTAGCTCTCCATTATAGAGCAATCTGCAAAACTGTCAATTGTCATTGTTTTTTTAATATGGATTGGAAGGTCTCGACGACCGTTGTAACCTGCTCTTTGGAGACTTCGCGGTGTAAGACTGCACGGAAAACGCCTGCATCGGTCATTAAAATTTTGATTTGATTGTTTTCTAACTGATTGAGGAAGGTCTCGCCATCTATTCCCGTCATTTTGAAAAAAATAATATTGGTTTTTATTCGGGCGGTATCCACTTCAATCCCATCCATTTCAGAAAGTTGGCTGGCGAGAAATTTTGCGTTATCGTGATCTTCTTGAAGTCGGTCTACCAGCTCGGTGATAGCAATCAGTCCTGCGGCGGCAAGGTGCCCGGCCTGCCTCATTCCTCCACCCACCATTTTTCTGGCTTTTCTTGCTTTATCAATGAACTCGGAGGATCCGCAAACCAGAGAACCCACGGGTGCAGAAAGTCCTTTCGAAAGACAAAACATTACGGAATCTACCTTTTCCGTAAGTTTTGCAACAGGGACTCCAAGAGCAACAGCGGCATTAAAAATTCTTGCTCCATCGAGATGAATTTTTAGTCCATATTTGATTGCGAGTTCGCTGACTTCGTTCATGTACTCTGGAGTGAGTGGCGACCCTTGGCAAAAGTTGTGTGTGTTTTCTAAACAAATCATCCGGGTAGGAGGACAGTGAATATCAGAATGCCGGATGCCTTTTTCCAGCAGATCGATCGAAATGGTGCCATCAATGTTATTGGGAAGGGGGCGCGGGTGAACGCCTCCCAATGCGGCGACTCCCCCCACCTCATATAGTGAGATATGGCTTCTGTCACCCAGTAAAATTTCATCGCCTCGGCCACAGTGGCTGAGCACGCTTATCAGGTTACCCATGCTGCCACTCGGAACAAAAAGGGCGGCTTCTTTCCCCGTTTTTTCTGCTGACAGGGTTTCAAGTTTTTTAACGGTGGGGTCTTCTTGAAACACATCATCGCCCACCTCGGCAGTTGCCATAGCGTCGCGCATGGATTGGGTTGGATGAGTGAGCGTATCACTTCTCATATCAATCATTGTTTTTCTCAAGTTTTGATTCCTGTTCTTTTTCTATTCGGTTGCGTTTGATTCGATAATAAAACAGAGATACGAAAAAAATG
>JAJDAW010000016.1 GCA_029261635.1 Nitrospinaceae bacterium | reverse complement strand
GGTGAAGCCTACCAGCAATACTGCGACACCACTTTTTTTTAATTCTCCCTCCCCTCTTATAGGGGGACTTCTATGGCTTTAAAAATAAAATCCCGCGTTTTACTTACCCAATGCGGCGAGCCAATTGAAAACGGTGAGTTGATAATAGAGGGGGGAGAGATTGTAGCAATGTCTCCTGTAGAGGTAGAGGCAGAAGAAACTCTGGACCTTTCGGATCACCTTCTCATGCCGGGATTTGTCAACGCCCACAGTCATCTTGGTTTGACGGCCCTTGGAAAAAAACTTTCACCAGCAAAAACTTTTGCCAGTTGGATTGGCGATTTGATTCCCCTCAATACTGCATTGAGTGATGAGGAGCGAATGAAGGGGATACGCATAGGTGCCGATGAAATGAAAGCCTCTGGCGTAACCGGCCTCGCAGATTATGTCGCTGACCCGGCCTTGTTGGAGTCCATAGTTGATTTAGGATTCCGCAGCGTTTTGTTTTTGGAAACTATCGGTTTTCAGGAAGAGAGAGCCGAGGCCGTCGCCGAGGAAGTCGAAGCAATTTTGAAGGCGCATGCCTCGAATTGTAATTTAGGGATTGCCCCACACGCACCTTATTCTGTTTCTCCAAAATTGTGGCAACACTTGGATCAATTGGCAAAAAAGTACGGATGTCTTCTATCAACTCATCTGGCGGAAACGGATGAAGAGGTGCAGTTTATTGAAAAAGGCGGAGGTCCTTTGGTCGATCTATTAAAAGACAGACAGGCCTTTGACATGAACTGGCGGGTGCCGGGTATGACTCCTGCCCGTTATCTTAAATCTATGGATGTATTAAATGGAATGATCGCTGTCCATTGTAACTATATTGATGACGATATGGATGAAGTTCAGGCAGTGGTATTTTGTCCGAAAAGCACACACTGGTTTGGGCGCACTCACATTCTTCCCGTTAGAAAAATGCTAGATGCAGGAATTCAAGTGGCATTGGGAACGGATTCTATGGCCAGTAATGATTCTCTGAACTTTCTCGAAGAATTACGTATGGCAGATAAACTATTGCCAGATGTCAGCCACAAGGAAATTTTAACGATGGCAACGCGTTTTGGAGGGGAAATTTTGCATCTCCCGTGTGGGAAAATGGAGTCTGGGTATAAAGCCGATATCATTGGATTTAAGATCGCCTCCCCGAGCGAAGACTGGTACGACATACCTTTTGACCCGAAACGCAAAAAAGTGGATTTTTATATGGCGGATGGAAAGTTTTAAATTTCTGTCACAAGTAAAAACTTAGCAGCGGAATTTTTTATTCGTTTTGGGGTTGGAGCCGGAGGGTAATTAGCTTTTTAAAAACAAAATACAAAATTGCAAACAAAGGGACAAGGGCCAATACCCAGCCAAGTGAAGCGAGAATAAAATATTGTGTCAATTCTTGAATCGCTGGCAAAAAACCTAGGTCAAAGGTTTCCAGTAATTTTGCTTTTGATATTTCATCCAAAGAGTTTCCAGTCAGAGCCTCCCCTATATAAAGAAAAGGAAAAAAAAGAATGATCTGCATCGGGAAAACAAGGTAACTAGCAAGCTGAATTGCAGGAAGGTTCAAACGATAGAAAGCAGCAATACCCGTGCAAATAATCGTTGCAATCCCCAATACCGGGAATACACCAACAACAGAACCTGAGGCTAATGCCAATGCAAGCCGAGAAGGGTCCATACCTTGCTTCAACAAGGTAACAAGAGGAAGGATAATTTTTTTCTGAATAGTATTCTGACTCACAGGAAATGGTTTATCATAGTCTTCCGGCGATTAACAATTTTTATGCTTCTGGTTTCTATGGCTGCAATGCAAAATTGGGAATCAGAATTGTAGAAAGGAAAAATCAAGTCATGGAAGATGAAGAAGCATTTGAAAAATACGGCGACACGCCGTTATATTTCTCACATTACTATAATTTCTTATTTGTCTTCAAAAGCAAGGTTCTTGAAAATGGGGAACAGATATTTCTTCAACTTGGCGGTAATATGGAAAAAGTTTCTGCTCTTGTGGTCGATGCCAGTGACCCAATGACCTTGAACGAAAATGGAGAAGATGAAATCGCCTTTGTCAAAAATAAAGAAAAAGAAGTTGTCTGGAAACAGACACTTGAAGATTAAATATATCGCTTTTTCAAAGATCTTCTAAAAAACATATTTAATGCTATTTAACTCTCTCACATTCATCGTTTTCTTTGCAGTCGTTCTCGGTCTGCATTACACCGTCAAGTCTTGGCGGGTGCAAAAATCTATTCTTCTTACCGCAAGCTACATATTTTATGCCGCTTGGAATCCGCCCTTTGTCATTCTGTTATGGCTATCTACTCTGGTCGACTGGTATGTCGCCAAGGCTTTGGGAGAAGAAAAAGTTCAAGCAAAACGTCGACTGCTATTGACAGTTAGCCTTGCAGTAAACTTGGGGTTGCTCGGGTTTTTCAAATACGGCGAATTCCTTCTTGAAAATTTTGTTGAACTGGCAAGTCTCGCGGGATTTTCTTATACACCGGCTAAACTCGATATTATTCTTCCCGTTGGCATTTCGTTTTATACATTTCAAACACTCTCATATACGCTCGACGTTTATTTTAAAAAAGCACAGCGTTGCAAATCGTTTCTCGACTTTGCGCTTTACGTCACCTTCTTCCCGCAACTGGTCGCCGGGCCTATCGTCAGAGCTGCAGACTTTCTACCGCAATGCGAAAAACCTAAACGCGCTACTCGCGATCAGTTCGGCTGGGGGCTCTACTTCATCACTCTTGGACTGTTTCAGAAAGTAGTTCTGGCAGATGGAATGTTGTCATCTACTACGGATACCGTATTTGGTTTCAAAGGTGATTCGATATATATACTCGATGCCTGGCTGGGCCTTCTGGCTTTTTCAGCACAGATTTTTTGCGATTTTGCCGGTTATTCCACTTGCGCAATCGGTGTCGCTTTATGTCTTGGCTTTATATTGCCGGATAATTTTAGATCGCCTTATGCGGCTATTGGATTTTCAGATTTCTGGCGGCGTTGGCACATCACTCTTTCCAGTTGGTTGCGCGACTACCTTTATATTCCCTTAGGCGGAAACCGTCACGGCACCTACCGCACTTTATTCAATCTCATGTTCACTATGTTCTTGGGGGGACTTTGGCACGGTGCTTCCTGGACTTTCATTGCATGGGGAGTTTTGCATGGAAGCTATCTGGTAATCGAACATTTGTTGCGACAGAATTTCAAAGACCCGCAATGGGTGAAAACCCAGATAGGTCGATTTATGCTCACCTGCATTACTTTCTTTTTCGTCAGCCTTGCCTGGGTCTTTTTTCGGGCGAGTGATTTTTCGTCAGCAGGGATGATGTTCCGTTCACTTTTTGATTTGTCGGGTAGCGGTGCCCAGTTACTACCGACACTGGATATCATTCAGGTCTTTATCGTAGTCAGTGCGTTGCTTGCAACCCATTGGTATCTTCATGAAAAAAGTTTGGAACATGCCATGCAGGATATGCCCGGCTGGTGGGTGGTGGTTATTTGGACGATCATGCTATTTGGATTAATCTTAATGCAGGGAGGGGCGAGTGCCTTCATCTACTTCCAGTTTTAAAACTTACGAGCTTGAACGCATCATCCCCAAGCAACACTGGGTGGCTCTTGCCGTTCTTACTTTAATTTTCACCAGCATATTAACCTTGGGATGGGAAATCTACGTTCGCAGTATGGGTTATGCACCTACGCTCAATGACTCAGCAGATCTTTGGGCGAGCCGTCGTGCTATTGTCGATGAAGAACCGGGCCGTACAGTGCTGATCGGCTCTTCTAGGATGCTCTTCGATTTTGATATGGATGTCTACGAAGAACAATTTGGAAATCGACCTCTGCAACTTGCCACTGTGGGTACAAACCCTGGGCCTTATCTCGAAGACCTTGCAAATCATCCAGGTTACTCGGGAACCGTTATCGTCGGAGTAGTGCCTGGACTTTTTTTTGCTCCTGGCGGACCGCCGATGAAGAGTCCGATAAATCATTTAAAACGGTTTCGTGAGTGGAGCCCTACACAAAAATTCAGCCATCAGGTATCCCTTATTATCGAAAAGTGGTTTGCGTTTATAAATGAGGGCGACCTCACACTCAACCAGCTATTACTTAACCTCAAGCTACCCAATCGAGAAAAAGTAAAAACCAAACCGAACCTACCGCCTTATTTTAATGAAGTAGATGTGGAGCGACAAGGGGGGATGACCGAGATTGCCGCAAATAGTCTCGATTTACAGAAGCGCATCCAACAAATCTGGATTCCGTTATTTACTCCACCTCCTCCCGAAAAAGGAAAATCAGCTGAGGAGGCCAAGGCTGATTTTGGCAAAGCGGTTGAAATAATTTTAGGTAAAACAAAAGTGCATGTAGATAAAATCCGCAAGAAAGGGGGAAAGGTGATCTTCCTTCGTTTGCCTTCTACCGGACAATTGCGCGAAATGGAAAATACCTTCACCCCGCGACAACATTTTTGGGACCGAATACTCGAAACAACCGGCGCGCCAGGAATCCATTTTGAGGACCACGTAGAGCTTAAAGGTTTTGATTGCCCAGAATGGTCGCATCTCAATCGCAAGGATGCCAGTGAATTCACCAAGCGGCTGATGCCCATTCTTACAAAGCATTTCCCCTTAACAGGGGGAGAGACTATACCTTGAGATAGCTCATCTATAGCAAAATCTTCATGGTATTTTGTAGTGTTTCTAGAGCGGTCCTAGTACCTAGGGTTTCGCCGCTTGCCTGTTCTAGAATTCGATGGCACAATTATAAAATGAGAAAAATTTGCGACATTCGAATTGTTTTTTCCATTCTAATTTTTATCGTAGCCGGGTCTGCCTGGGCCGATACGGAAAATACTTTTGGTCTGAAAAACGGTAAGGCGCTGTTTGATGCAAAAGAAAAGGCTTTGCCTGCAATACGAATTGCCAATGCGATGGACCGGATAGGGCTGGATGTGCATATTTCTCCTTCAGCCAACCACGACAAGGCGCTGGACATTGGTGATGTTTCTGCATCCGATCGGGTCGGTTCATTTTTTAATAACAAAAAAACCGGTGTCAAAACTGCTGGCGCAACGGTTCAGCGGTTGTACAACGCTATCGAGTCTGGTGATTTGGAAGACGTCAGGCGTTTGCAAATTGGCATCGATATTAACTTTCAGGACAAAAGGGGTGTCACACCGCTTTATCATTCTATTTTTCATAAACAAACAGAAATGGTTCCTTATTTTTTAATGCAGGGTGCCGATGTGAACCTTCCCGACCATGAGGGGCTGGCACCATTGCATGTCGCGGCTTTAGAGGATTTGCCAGAGATGGTGACCCTGCTACTCGATAAGGGTGCCCAATTAAACGCTGTCGATAAATATGGTTACACTCCACTACACCTTGCTATCGACCAAAGCAGTGACAGTGCTGCCGATGAACTGCTAGCGGCGGGTGCAGAGGTGAACAATTCCCTTGAGTGGGGGCATTCCCCGCTCCACACATCTGTTGCATCGGGAAATCTTAAAATGGTTAAAAAAATATTGAGTGAGGGTGCTGAAATAAATTCAAAAGACAAGCTGGGTCGCACTCCTTTGCATTGGGCTGCAGAAAAGGGTCATCTTTCTATCGCAAAATTTCTGATCCAGAATGGATCAGAAGTAAATGCTACCGATAATGAAGGAGAAACACCCATGCACGATGCTGCTCAATGGGGCAAAAGATCTATTGTAGAACTTCTCATTTCCAAGAAGGCGGACATCAATGCAAAAGGGTCGGATGGGCGGGCGCCAATGCATTTTGCCATCGCTAATGGTAACAGTGATATTACCGACTTGCTAAAAGACCATGGTGCAATTTTGTAGTCACTCGTCTATTGTTTGTTGACTAGGTAAGCGTAGAGTAAATTTTGTTCCAATTTGCGTAGAACTGTCGACAACAATTTCACCCTGATGTCGGCGAATGATTTTTTCACAGATGGCCAGTCCAATTCCAGAACCAAGATAATCGCTTTTATTATTTAACCTGGAAAAAGGTTCAAAAATCTTTTTATAATACTTCGCGTCGATACCAATCCCATTGTCTTGAATGCCTATTTCGCAATAGCCGTCTCCCGTACACCTTGATGTAATTTGAATTTCTGGAGAAACGCCTTTTCTATGAAATTTTATCGCGTTTGAGATCAGGTTTTGAAACAACTGGTGTATTTTAATTTTTTCTATCTCTAAGGTCGGCAGGTCGTCTATCGTTATTTCCGCACCTGTTTCTTTGATGGAACCTTCGAGATCGTCTATTACCTCCTTAACAATTTCATTCAGATTTTCCGGGTTAAAGTTTGTTTCCATCCGGCCAATGGAGGCCCAATTATATAGATCATCGGTCAAGTGGTACATTCGGGTAGAGGCTTTTCCGATACGCTCAATAAAGTTATCTCTTTTTTCCTGATCCAGATTTTTTTCAAGAAGTTGATCGACAAATAAACTGATTTTCCTCAACGGTTCTTTCAAATCATGAGATGCAACAAAGGTAAAATTTTTCAACTCCTCATTGTTTTGCTGTAACTCTTGAGCATACAATTTCAGATTTTCTTCTGATCGCTTTTTTTCAATCGCTAACGCGGCGATACGAGTTGAGGTTTTGATAATTTCCAACTCAAAATCTGTAGGAATCTTAGACTGGGTAAAAGTTAAAGCAAAAGAACCTAAAATCTTATCATCAGTGCCCATAATGGGGTTTGATGAGCAAGCGTGTAACCCATTCGCAAGGGCAAAGTCCGCAAACTTTTTCCATCGTAGATCAGTGGAAATGTCTTCTACAATGACCAGCTCCCCAGTATAAACAGCGGTACCGCATGAGCCTTCCAATGGGCCAATTAGCATTCCATTGAAAGCATTTCTGACTTCTTCGGAAAAACTTGAGGTAGAACCATCGAGTAATCGTGTCCCCGTATTATCCAGTATAAGTATGGAGGCTTTGGCACAATTGACTTCTCCTTCCGCACCTATTGTCAACGTATCAAAAATTTCCTTTAAAGGCTTGCCTGTTGCCAGTTTTTC
>JAJDAW010000015.1 GCA_029261635.1 Nitrospinaceae bacterium | reverse complement strand
CCCCTGCGATTCCTCGAAAAAAGGCTTTACCAGATATCGCACCAAAAAGCACCGTATTACCAATTAGGATATTATCATCTGGCACAAGCGTGGAGGTCTTTGGTGGATAAATAAATATTTTTCCACCCGACAAACCTTTACCCACATAATCATTGGCATCGCCAGCAAGACCAAAGGTTATTCCCGGAGCAAGAAAAGCGCCGAAACTTTGGCCTGCGGAGCCTTTGAACCCAAACTGGATAGTATCAGCAGGCAAGCCTTCCTCTCCGTGCAACTTGGAAACACGGTAACTGAGCATTGCCCCGGTAGCTCGATCCGTATTTAGAATGGAAAAATCCCCATAGACCTGAATTTTCTTTTCAAGAGCCAACTGACTTATCGCTATTAGCCTATGGTCCAGAACATTATCCATATCTCCACTTAGATCCTGAGTACAAACATTTCTCAACGCGACCTTTTCATCCACTTCCGGTTTAAATAAAATTTTGCTAACATCCACGCCACTTGCTTTCCAATGACTAGCGGCCTCTTCCCCTTCCAAAAGTTCAACTTTACCGATCAAATCATCAAACTTTCTAACCCCTAACTCGGCCATGATTTCTCTAACCTCTTCAGCAATGAACTTGAAAAAGTTGACGACATATTCAGCCTTGCCCGTAAATTTTTTCCGAAGTTCCGGGTCCTGCGTTGCAACACCTACTGAACAGGTATTGAGATGACATTTCCGCATCATGATGCAACCCATTGTCACTAGAGTTGTAGTAGAAAATCCAAATTCATCAGCACCCAAAATACCGCCGATCACAACATCGCGACCCGTTTTAAGTTGCCCGTCCACTTGAACGCGGATGCGCCCTCGAAGATCGTTGAGCACCAGAATCTGCTGGGTTTCAGAGAGACCCAACTCCCATGGGAGGCCTGCATGCTTGATTGAAGTCTGAGGGGAGGCACCGGTGCCACCATCGTGCCCCGCGATGAGAACGCCTTCAGCATGAGCTTTAGATACCCCGGCTGCAATGGTGCCCACTCCGGCTTCTGCAACAAGCTTAACACTCACCCTGGCATCGGGATTTGCATTATGAAGATCAAAAATCAATTGCTGCAAATCTTCAATAGAATAAATATCATGATGCGGTGGAGGTGAAATTAACCCCACACCAGGAGTAGAATGTCTGATCTTGGCAATGTACTCGCTGACCTTATGTCCCGGCAACTGCCCACCTTCACCGGGTTTTGCCCCTTGTGCAACCTTGATCTGCAGTTCATCTGCATTTGCCAGATAAAAACTATTTACACCAAATCGTCCAGATGCAACCTGTTTGATTTTACTTCGACGAGAATCTCCATTCTCATCCGGTATATAACGCACACTGTCTTCGCCACCTTCTCCGGTATTGCTTCTTCCACCCAACCGGTTCATCGCTATCGCAAGAGTTTCATGCGCTTCACGAGAGATCGAACCGATTGACATGGCTCCAGTACAAAAACGTTTGGTAATAGCCTCTACAGGTTCCACCTCTGTTATTGGAATTGCTGTTGTCTTCTTAAAATTAAAAAGTCCCCTCAACGTGCACTGACGCGTGCTTTCCATATCAGCGTGCTGGGAAAACTTTTTGAATGTTGCGTAATCATTGGAGCGAGTAGCATGTTGCAGTAAACCAATTGCATTTGGATTGAGCATATGTTTTTCTTCGCCACGCCGCCATTGATAATGACCACCCAGCTCCAACAATGAAGAACGATCATTACTAAAAGCTTTTTTATGCCTCGCCAAAGCTTCTTTAGCCAACACATTCAAGCTTGCCCCACTCACTCTTGAAGGGGTACCCGTAAAAAACCGTTCGATTACTTCTTCGCTCAAGCCGACAGCTTCAAATATCTGAGCCCCACGATAACTTTGAATCGTTGAAATACCCATCTTAGCTGTGATTTTAAAAAGACCTTTTCGAGTAGCTTTGATGAAGTTACTAATCGCGGTTTCGGAATCTATTTTGCTAATGTATACGGCCTCGCTCGCAATCTCTGCAACCGTTTCATAAGCGAGATAAGGATAAATCGCACCCGCACCATAACCAATCAACAAAGCAAAGTGCATCATTTCCCGAGCCTCTCCAGTTTCAACGGCAAGCCCTACGCGCGTACGAGTTTTCTCACGCAAAAGATGATGATGAACACAAGCAGTGGCAAGAAGACTGGGCAAAGCGGCGTTATCTGCATCAACACCTTTGTCTGACAGAACCAAAATGGTGGCCCCCTCATCGATAGCTTTGGAAGCGCTCTGACATAACGCATCCAAGGCACGCTCCACGCCCTGCTCCCCTTCAGAAGCCGGGAACAAAGTTGAAAGCACAACCGATTTTAATCCTTCCTGATCAAGCTTGAGGATTTTATCCATCTCTTTCCCCGTAAGAATGGGGTGCTCAACTTTTAATTTGCGACAATGTTCGGGACTTTCATCCAAAAGGTTTCGCTCTTTCCCAAGTGTCACCTCCATCGACATTACCAATTCTTCTCGAATGGAATCGATGGCTGGGTTCGTCACTTGCGCAAAGAGTTGTTTGAAATAATTAAATAAGAGTTGTGGTTTTTGCGAGAGGATTGCAAGAGGAGAGTCATTACCCATTGAGCCGGTTGCTTCCATGGCTGTTCCAATCATGGGTGCCATAATAAATTTGATATCTTCAACTGTATATCCAAATGCAACCTGGCGCGTCAGAAGAGAATCAAAATCCACTTCAAATTTGTAATCCGATTCTGGCAAATCATTTAAATTCACCTGGTTTTCTTCTACCCATTTTTTATAAGGCTTCTGGGTCGCAATTTTCGTTTTAATTTCTTCATCAGAAATTATGCGTCCTTCTTTGATATCAATAAGGAACATTTTCCCGGGCTGCAATCTCCCTTTATAAGCAATGTCCGCTTCATCTAGCGGAACCACACCTACTTCCGAAGCCATAACGACCAAACCGTCCTTCGTCACATAGTATCGAGATGGACGTAGGCCATTTCTGTCCAGCACCGCTCCACAGGTTTCACCATCAGTGAATGCAATAGAGGCAGGACCATCCCATGGTTCCATCATGGATGCATGATATTCGTAAAACCCACGCTTATCGTCATCCATTGTCTCGTGTCCACTCCACGGCTCAGGAATCATCATCATCATGGCGTGAGGTAAAGAGCGACCCGTCAGAAACAACATTTCCAATGCCTGATCAAAGTCAGCTGAATCACTTCCACCTGGAGCAATAACAGGAAGAATCATGTCGATATCTTTAAATAATGGCGACTCGAACATCGACTCCCGTGCATCCATCCAATTTTTGTTTCCTCGGACAGTATTGATTTCTCCATTGTGAGCGATGTAACGAAAAGGCTGGGCACGTCCCCATGAAGGGAAAGTATTGGTGCTGTATCGAGAATGCGCTAACGCCAAAGCCGAGGTCATCTTTGGGTTTTTGAGATCCAGATAATAGGTTTCCAACTGCGGAGCCATCAACTGCCCTTTATATATAAGGGTCTTACTAGATAAGCTGCAGACATAAAAATTTTCGTTATTGTCATTGAGTCCGGCTCGACGAACACCCCAGGCGGTGCGCTTTCGAACACAATAAAGCCTGCGTTCAAAAGTTAACTGGTCTTTCACATCCGCTGGTGCTCCTACAAAAATCTGTTTGATAACAGGTTCTACCGAACGCGCCGTCTCTCCAATCGATGAACTATCAACTGGAAGTTCACGCCATCCTAAAAGCTCTAAGCCCTCAGTCAGCACAGCGCGCTCCATAATTTCCATACCCTGCTTAGTATCATCGCCTGCGGGCAAGAAAACATTCCCCGCGGCATAGCGGCCTGCCTTTGGTAAATCAATGCCAATTTTTGGGCATTCGTCCTGGAAAAATGCATGCGGTAGCTGTATCAATATTCCGGCTCCATCTCCGGTTAGCTTGTCAGCCCCACAAGCACCTCGGTGCTCCATCTTTTTTAGGATCTCCAACCCCTGAAAAATGATTTCATGGGATTTTTCACCCTTCATATTCATGACAAACCCCACCCCACAACTGTCTTTTTCGAAGGCAGGATCGTAAAGTCCTTGTTTTTTAGGAAAAGCGTGCATAGTTCAAATAACTCGTTGATTTAAAAAGACTAACTAATACGGTCAAATACCGATTTTACAGCGGTTTTCGCAACCGGAAGAGTAATAAAAGCAATTACCATGCCTTTATAAACTCGATCAATAAAACAACCACTTACAGGAAACCAGCAATATAAGAGTATATTTTATACACTAATTAGAATATATTTAACACACTATTGTGCTAATCGTTAGGACTGACACAAAAACCTTACAATAGACCTGACTGGAGAAACAGTCGCATTGCCTGCCAAACTTTAGAGATGAACCGGAATTTTACCTACACTTGTTCCCTTTTGCACTCTAAAATTGACCTTCCATTATTGCCCCGACAGGTGCCCGTTACCGCCCACAGCCCCGCCCACCACAAGTCTTCCCCATAAACACTTGTATTTTCTCCGGTTTTGTTTACAATAGTGAAGATTCAATTTACGAAAGACACAAAATTCGGGTATTTTCAAACCCAAAAAAAACAATGACCACATTCTCAAAAACTCAATTCAGCTTTCTCTCCCCCCTGCAGCTACGCCTCTTAACCCAGGCTCTGCTAAAAAAGCCACTGCTCTGAACCAACCGGCCTTTTTCGTAACCCCATTTTCGACTTTTTAATTTTTCTGTTTTTTCTGATTTCCAGGACAACCTTCCAATCCTGAGAATTTCAATTTGCTTTATAATAGTGGAAGGACAATTTATTTTTGAAAGGACTTTTCAGCCATGCAACGCGAAAAACTCATCATCTTCGACACTACTTTAAGAGACGGGGAACAATGCCCCGGTGCCAGCTTGAATATCAAGGAAAAACTTGAGATCGCAAGGCAACTGGCTCTGCTCAAAGTCGATGTGATCGAAGCGGGTTTTCCGGTTGCTTCGCCTGGAGATTTCGAATCGGTCAAACAAATTGCCGAAGAAATTCGTGGCGCGACCATAGCCGGGCTTTCGCGCGCGCTCGAAAAAGATATCGAAGCCACCGCAAAAGCTTTGGAAAAAGCAGAATCACCACGCATCCATGTCTTCTTATCCACGTCCAAGGTCCACCGCGAGCATATGGTAGAAAAAGCCAAAGGCGAGATCATCGAGATGGGTGTGAAGGCAATACAATTCGCGCGCAAATATTGTGATGATGTTGAATTCTCACCCATGGATGCCACACGTACGGAAAAAGATTTTCTTGCTGAAGTCACGCGCGAAGTAATTGCGGCGGGGGCAACTACAGTGAATATTCCTGACACGGTCGGCTACACAATCCCAGAGGAATTTGCCCAACTCATTAACTACCTAAAACAAAATGTCGACAACATCGACAAGGCCGTCATCAGTGTGCATTGCCATAACGATTTGGGATTAGCTGTTTCAAACTCTCTGGCGGCGGTACAAGCAGGTGCCCGGCAAGTGGAGTGCACCATCAATGGTATCGGCGAGCGCGCAGGCAACGCGGCGATGGAAGAAATCGTCATGGCTGTTCGAACACGAAGAGATTTTTTCAGCACGGTAGAGACAAACATTGAAACACGCCACATTCAACCGTGCAGTAAGTTGGTCAGCAGTCTCACCGGGTTCTTCGTGCAACGCAACAAAGCCATTGTGGGTAAAAATGCTTTTGCACATGAGTCGGGCATTCATCAGCATGGGTTTCTCAAACGCAAAGACACTTTTGAAATCATGGATCCTGCAGATGTTGGTGGTGAAGAATCTGAGCTGGTTATGGGTAAACATTCTGGAAGAAATGCTCTGCTTAACAAAGTCCAGGAATTGGGATACAGCTTGAGCCAAGAAGAATTGAATCGCGTGTTTGAAGAATTCAAAATTCTTGCAGATGAGAAGAAAGAAATTTTTGAAGACGATTTTCACACACTCATTCAAAAACAAAAGTTCTCTGAAGAGCAACAGGTCACCTATAAACTGAAAGCTATCAAAAGCGGATTTGAAACAGGTAAAGAGCCACATGCAAGTGTCACTCTGGTAAGTCGCGATGGCAAAGAGCATGAAAGCAGTGCCAATGGCGATGGCCCCGTCGATGCGATTTATAATGCGATCGACAAAATCACCGGACTCTCCTGCAAGCTTCTCGATTACCAAGTAATGGCAAAAACAAAAGGCAAGGATGCTCAGGGTGAGGTTACCGTTCGCGTTCAACACGAAAAACGCGAGATGCTGGGTAAAGGAGCAGGTGTCATTACCATTGAAGCTAGCGGCTTTGCTTACGTCAATGCCATCAATAAACTGATGCTGAAGTCAAAATCGGGTCCCGTGGAAGGAAAAGACGTTCCCGGCCCATAATATAAAAACTTGACCCACCCCAATCCCCTTCGAACAAAGAGGGTTGGGGTGAGTTGTTTTTTTTAAGAGAAAACCTTATTTCTAACCGCGATACATTATTTAAGAATCCAAAACCGACTGAGCCGTTCGAGTTCAACGACTCCGTAGCCCGGGTTTTTGATGACATGCTGCAACGCAGTGTCCCCATGTATCAAGAATGCCAGGATCTCGCTGTGCACTGGTGTGCAAAATACGCAAAACCTTCCACCGCCATTTACGACCTCGGCTGTTCCACTGGAAAATTTTTATTAAAATTGGCAGAGGAATTAGAAAACTCCAAAAACATAAAACTTGTTGGCCTCGACAATTCCACGGCAATGCTAAAAAAGGCCAAAGAGACATTGAAAAAATCACCTCTGTCCTGCGCTATGGTCGAGGCCGATTTAAACAAAAAACTGTTCATCGAAAATGCATCGGTGGTCGTCATGAATTACACATTACAATTTGTAAAACGAGACAACCGCCCTACCATACTAAAATCTATTTATGACGGACTGGTTTCAGGAGGATCGCTGATTCTCATCGAGAAAGTGAAAAGTGAAATCCCCGATCTCAATAAAACCTTCATCGAATTCCACCACCAGTTCAAAGAAGAAAATGGCTATTCCAAGCTCGAAATTTCGCAGAAAAGGGAAGCTCTGGAAAATATTCTCATCCCCTGGACAGTTGAACAGAATAGCGACCTGATTCAATCTGCCGGATTCTCAACCGTAGACCTATTTTTCAAATGGAACAACTTCGCCGGGTTTATTGCGTTAAAATAAAAACTATTGTATTCTTAGGTGCTTATTTTCAAGCGTGTTTCAGACAACCAGAAAGGTTTTTCGATGCCAAATTACGACCATACTTGCGGAAAATGTAAAAAGGATTTCGTCATAGAAATGAAAATGTCTGAAGTGGATAAGAAAAAGGTTTCTTGTCCTGAGTGCGGCTCTAAAAAGGTTTCGCGCAACGTAACCAACAGCTCATTTTGGAGTGAAAGCATCGACCGCTACAATTACTCCAAAACACAAAATAATTAATCAATATGCTTACTGAAGTTCAACCTACCACACAAAAATTTCCAGGCCGATATGGCGAGTTGGTGCAACTCCCTTTACAGCGAATTCATATCGAATTAACCAACGTCTGCAATTTTGACTGCACCTTCTGTCCAAAGCAGGAAATGACTCGAAATTACGAGTATATGGACTTTGAAAGAGTCTGCGGCATTATTGACGAAATCGCTGAATACAAAATGGCAGAAAAGATTACGTTCCATGTCATGGGCGAGCCTTTCATGCACCCGAGATTTTTTGAAATTCTCGAGCACGCCGCCGTGCGCGGAGTAAAAACCGGCATCACCACAAACGGCACTTACCTTGATGAAGAGATGGGCATCAAGCTTGAAAAGGTTACAGCGTCTCAGGTGAATATCTCCCTACAGACCCCCGATGAAGAATCATTTAAAACTAGAAAATCACGACGGATGAAGTTTGAAGAATACCATAATCGTATTCTTGATTTTATCGGCACCTGCTTAAAACAAGCTAAACCGCCCAAAATAAAAGTTCATTTTCTCAACACATCGATTAAGAGCGAAGTTCCGGGTGAAGACTGGAACGTTGGCACCATGAGTGTCATCAACAATGCAAAAGAACTTAGAAAAACATTTAGCTACTGGGCAAAAGAAGTCCACAAAATCTGTCCACCCATGACCGATGAAGCAAAAGCCAAAGTCGAAAAGAAAATCGACAAACTCTCTACCTTCAAATGGAACGTGGTAGAAGTGGCACCCAACATTTTTTTCGAGACCTATATCCTCAACACCTGGGGCAACGCATTTGCAGAAGGCGGCAATGTTGTTCCAGCAAAAACGGGATACTGTAGTGCCTTGAGCGACCACTTCGCTATTCTTTGTAGCGGCGATTTAATTTATTGCTGTGTCGACTTCGATGGAAAAACCGTAGCTGGTAACGTATTCCAAAATTCCATCACCGAAATTTTAAACACAAAACCCGTGATCGACGCAGTGGAAGGGTTCCAGAACCACAAAGTGATTCACCCACATTGCCAAAAATGTCTAGGTGGAAGCACATGGCTCAAATCGAAGCTCAATAGCATCGGCTCGATCGTCATCTGGAAATACCTCAAAAACTTCTTCTACAAAAAATCATAATCGGGATGTAGCGCAGCCTAGTAGCGCACTCGCTTCGGGAGTCAGGGGTCGGAAGGTCAAATTTTCTCATCCCGACCACTGTTTCTAGACCTTTTCCAGTCTTTATGCGATCGGCCTTTTCTCTCTGGATGAGTCTCGTTGATCGGACTTTCTTTGGTCCTCTTTGCGCTTGTCTTCTTCAACTTCCGAGTTAATCTTCCTTCTTTCTTCTAGCCTTCTACTCCATGGGTTTCTTCTTTCTCCTGCCCTTTTAAACATTTGACTCCCCTATTTAGTAGACCGTTTATAGGTTTTTTAATTGGCATCCTCAATGCTAATTCAGAGGGTAGATAATGTCAAATTGGGCTGACAAACTTTTGGGGAGCCAAAAAAAACGAAAATAAGGCGAAAATATATTGACACCATCTCAAGAGCGAGATACCTTTATTTCCCAATCAATCATTCAATGAGACCGTTATATGACCGCAACCGCCCTTAAAATTGCCAAACCGTGCTCTTTGCCACTGGCGTTATGCCATGTTGAGGCAGGATTCCCATCACCTGCCGATGACTATATGGAAGGGTCGCTTGACCTAAATGAGCATGTCATCAAGCATCCTGCGGCTACTTACTTTGTAAGAGCATCTGGCGATTCCATGATTGGGGCAGGGATTTTTAATGGTGATCTGCTGATTGTGGATAGAAGTTTAGAGGCTTTTAGCGGAAAGGTTGTCATTGCTGAAGTAGATGGGCAACTCACCGTAAAGCGACTTTTAAAGCTAAATGATCGTTTTTCACTACAATCCGAAAACTCTAGCTATCCACCAATAGAATTGCAGGAAGGAAATGAGGTTGTGGTTTGGGGAGTCGTCACTCACGTAATTCATGACCTGCTGTGAAAATCTTTGCTTTGGTCGATTGTAATAATTTCTATGCATCTTGCGAACGTGTGTTTAACCCCAGACTAAAAGAACGTGCCATTGTCATATTATCAAATAATGATGGTTGTATCGTTGCTCGATCCAATGAAGCAAAGTCTCTAGGAATTCCGATGGGGGTTCCAGTCTTTGAACAAAAGGCAGTTATCAAAAAACACAATGTTGCTATTTTCTCCTCCAACTATCAACTTTATGGAGACATGTCAAAAAGGGTGATGGACAGCCTCGGTCTCTTTGCCCCCGACATGGAAGTGTATTCAATTGATGAAGCCTTTCTTCGTTTAGACTATTTGCGATCTCGCAACTTGTATGAATACTGCAAAACCATTCGCAAAAGAATACTTCAATGGACAGGCATCCCGGTATCTATTGGCATTGGTCCAACCAAGGTATTAGCAAAGATTGCCAATCACGTTGCAAAAAAACAAACAGATGTTGGCGTATTCGATATTAGGTGTCAGCAGAAACAAGATGAAATTCTAAAATCTCTGGATGTAAATAAGCTATGGGGAATTGCGAGAGGCGGGTCTGAACGTTTGAACAACATCGGCATATACAAAGCCTCGGAACTTAGAAACGCGAGTCCGCCCATTATTCGCAAGCATCTATCCGTTGTCGGAGAGCGCATATTACGTGAACTAAAAGGGCAGTCTTGTATCGACCTAGAAACCATCCAACCTAAAAAGAATATTATGTCGTCCAAGTCTTTTGGCAAGCCTCTAACAAAAAAGGAACCGATAGAAGAAGCGTTATCAAATTACGCAGCGCGCGCCTGTGAGAAACTAAGGAAACAAAATAGTCGAGCACAAGCTGTTCATGTGTTTGTTCAAACCAATGGCTTCAGAGAAACGGATAGGCAATACAACAATGCGATCACTCATACGTTAACTACCCCTACCAGCGATACGCGTATCATTATTGAAGCGGCAAAGTTCTGCTTGAGCATGATTTATAAGCATGGATACCGCTACAAGAAAACGGGGATCATGCTGCTGGACTTAATCCCTTCCTCGTTGGAACAAAAACAACTGTTTGTTGACTTCGATCACCGCCCCGGAGACCATTTGATGAATATTGTGG
>JAJDAW010000014.1 GCA_029261635.1 Nitrospinaceae bacterium | reverse complement strand
TCATTTGCATGAGTTTCATCTGTACTCAATATAATTCTTTGACCATTTACATATCGATTAAACACAGTAGTTTTTGGCAGATGATGGCTTGTACTTGCAGAAATAATTGCATAAGTGGGATCAACCTTATCAATGAAGCTTTGGGTACTTGCAGTTTCAGAACCATGATGTGGTACTTTTAAAATATCTACTTTTAGAGTACCTTGATGAGCTTCTTCAAGAGCTAGCAACTTTTTTTCAACATGGTCCGGTGTCCCGTTACCAGACTCATTTCTTTTTTTGCCGTTTGCATCACCAGTAAATAGAAATTTCACATCATCAATTTCAACTTTTAATACAATAGAGGCATTATTTACCTTATAGGAACAACTTCCCGTTGTAGGATTTGCATTGGAATGAAGAAGTGTAAAAGTCACTCCAGGAAGGGTAGAAACCGTAAATGTTTCCGGATTCCCTGAAACATCTGCAGGAGTATGATGCTCTTCTAAAGGACGAAGAAACTTTCCTTCCGGAACAACTGATTTAACATTTTCTATAAATTTTAAATAATTTACCCTCCCTCCTTGCGTAGCAGGATTACAATTCCGGTTATAACCAGCATCCCAAAACTCTTGAACTTTTTTAGGCTCATCAACGGTTCCATCAAATCCCATAAGCCGAGTTAACCCCTTCCAATGATCTGTGTCTCCATGAGTAACTACGACTAACTCTATATCTCCATCTATAATTCCTGTTTTTTCGGCATAAGCATTTAGAACCCTAATTGAATTTCCTCCATCAATTATGATCTCTCTATCACCCATATCAATAATTGCCGAATCACCTGTTCCAACATCTAAAAAATGGACGGCAAAATTACTCCCAGCTGCTAAATCCAAAGGATCTTCAATTACTTCTGTCCATCTCTTAGATACGTATCCAAGTTGATTATCATTTACTTTCACTTCATGCCAACGAGGCACAGATTTTACATAAGGAAGCATTTTATCAGGCTCAAGTTCTCCGACTTTATTACTATCACTTGAAGGCTGTTCTCTGATATTTACGTGATTACTAACTGTATCTTTGGGCTTAACCTGCTCAGCCCATGAAGAGGAAGGGAAAATTAAAAAAAGGATAAGAACCAAGACTTTCATGGCGCACCTCCAAAATTTTGGAATGCCCAATCCTAGTTCAGTGATAGGATATTGTCAAATTTGGATGATTTTAGATCAAATTTGAAGGAAAAATAAAAGCAATAAATTCATTGTGGGGACTTCTCTCCCATTTTAAAAACCTTGGAATCAAGTCTGAGTGGCCACTCAATCGCTAACTTATACGCTAACTTTAACAAAAAGGGGCCACACTCGAACGTGTAACCCCTTGTATTATTTGGTGGGCCGTCTCGGGGTCGAACCGAGGACCTACTGATTAAGAGTCAGTTGCTCTGCCAATTGAGCTAACGGCCCACCTTATTAGATTTCGTTTTTGATCTTTCTGGAAAGTGCATTCTACTCAATCTCATCCCGTCTCGCAAGCCGGGTTATCATCCCAACATCCAAGCCCATGCATGATACTGCATTGCGCTGATGGTTGCGGAAAGCCCGCCAAGCAATAATGATAAAAGTAAAAATCGATAAGCTTTATTCTTGTCTGCCCGCATTTCCACAATGTCGACCAAAAAAGAAACAAACATCAACGCAAAAAACAGGAGTTTAGCAATATCCAACAGCATTTCTTCCGAGGCTTCCAAGGTCTGCTGTACCAACATTTTCTCATGCAAGAAACCTACGCCATATAGTCCCAACAAAAGAACTGACCATATTTTGAGTAGTAACGCCCTTGTTTCTTCAACCTGATAGTTTGACACTGCAGATTTCTCCTCTGTTTAACAAATAAATTTGCACCCCGGAAACCTGAAAATCATCTAATAGTTACATTATTATATAGGTGTATCAACTTTGGGCTGGTTTGGGAGAAGTTTTCCCAAACTGTACCTTATGGTATAATTCTACCTGAATATCGATCACCCCCTTACATTTTCTTATTGAAAGCCCGAGCTTTCTTGGACGGGTCATTCGGACAAAATTAAGGTTTTTCCAATTTCTAACTTTTATCAAGAGGCAAACAAATCATGGCAATAAGATTAGGAGATATCGCGCCGGACTTTACGGCTGAAACTACCGAAGGCACCCTCGAATTCCATAAATACCTTGGAGACAGTTGGGGAGTTTTATTTTCGCATCCCAAAGATTACACACCGGTTTGCACAACCGAACTGGGACGTGTTGCCAGTTTGAAAAGTGAATTCGACAAACGTAACGTAAAAGTTATCGCATTGAGCGTGGATCCGGTCGACTCCCACAAAGGCTGGGTCAATGACATCAACGAGACGCAAAATTGTTCAGTCAATTACCCCATCATTGCTGATCCCGAAAAAAAGGTTTCAGAAATGTATGACATGATTCACCCCAACGCTTTGAACAACTTGACGGTTCGTTCCGTTTTCATCATTGGTCCCGATAAAACAGTGAAGCTCACACTCACCTATCCCGCATCCACAGGAAGAAATTTTGATGAGATACTGCGTGTTATTGATTCACTTCAGCTCACTGCCAACTACCAAGTTGCAACTCCGGTTGACTGGAAACATGGTGAAGACTGTGTGGTGGTACCGGCGATCAAAACCGAAGATATTCCGGCAAAATTTCCAAAAGGACACAAGGTCATCAAACCTTATTTGCGCACCACTCCACAGCCTGACTTATAAAACTTTTTCAAAAGCCTGTGCGGGCGGCGAACTGCCGCCTGTACCGGGCTTTTTTATTTGATCCCAATGGAACTTAACAAAGCCTTAGGTCAGATTTCCTCCCTTATCAAACTGTTGACTGACCGAGACGAGTTTGTCAGGAGTCGAGTTCGCGATCAACTGGTTGAGTTGGGTGAAGATGCCCTGCCCTTCCTGGAGATGGCCACCCGCGGCGAAGACGATGCTTTACGCCTTCAGGCAAATGCGGTGATCCAGAATATTCTTCCGCAAAAACTTGCTGAAAAATTCCGGCAACTTGCACAAAAAGGATTAGGACAGGACATAGATCTGGAATCCGGAATGATGCTGGTCATGGAGTTCGGCTACCCGGATTCCGATCCAGAAGAGTGTCGCCAAAAACTCGATAATCTAGCCCAACAATTCGCTGACACTTTAAACCCAGATGCCGAACCATCCGAAATCGTTGCCGGCTTCACGCATTTTCTTTTCCAGCAAAAAGGATTCAAGGGCAACAAAGACGACTACCAAAACCCAGACAACAGTTTCATCAACAAAGTTTTAGATAATCAAACGGGTTTGCCCATTACTCTTTCAGCAATATGCGTTTTGCTGGCAAAGAGATTGAACCTACCAATCGTAGGTGTAGGGATGCCCGGTCACTATATTGTGAAATACAGTCTGCCTATAGAACCGATCTACTTTGACCCTTTCCACCAAGGCCGTCTGTTGACTAAAAAAGAATGCATTCAGATTGTTGAGCAATTCGGTCATTCTTTTGAAGAACATTTTTTATCGCAAGCAACACAACGGGAAACCCTTATCCGCATGCTCAACAACCTGATACAGGTTTATAAGAATTCGAACGAATCAAAAAAGGCAGAAACACTTACTGAATATATAAAAATTTTGCTGAATCCCTCCAGGAACCAACAATCAGAAAGAACCCGTTAAAAACTTCTCATGTCAAAACTTGTTCTTATTACAGGAGCCGGCACAGGAATCGGTCGCAGTATCGCTGAATCACTTGCAAGTCAAGGGTATCCCCTGATCCTCTGTGGTCGCAACCTCGACAAGCTGGAAGCAACAAAAGCGAATTTGCAAAATCCTTCCAGCCATTCAACGTATTCCTGCGATATACGCAAAACCGGAGATGTGCAATCCGCCTTAGAAAAAAGTAATGTGGAATCCTTATACGGGCTGGTAGCCAATGCAGGAATCGGCGGTGAAAATACTTACGGAGAAAATGACCGCTGGCGAGAAGTTATCGATACTAATCTGACTGGAACTTATCAAACAGTGCAAGAATGCCTGCCTTACCTTAAAAAAGATTCCGCGCCCTTTAAAAAAGTGGTCATCCTTTCATCCATCCTCGCAAGGCTGGGAGTGCCGGGCTATTCAGCCTATTGTGCTTCCAAGGCGGGATTACTTGGGCTTACCCGGTCTTTTGCTGCCGAGTACAGTGGCGATAAAATTCTGGTCAACGCGCTTTGTCCCGGCTGGGTCAACACCGATATGGCTCAAGAAGGAATAGATGGTTTTGCGGATGCCTTAAAAATCACAAAAGAACAAGCCTATCAGGAAGCGATGAAGCAGGTGCCGCTGGGTAAAATGTCTGAACCGGAAGAAATAGCACAGTTCATCGGCTACCTGTTATCTGAACAACAAACCTCGTTGACCGGACAAACCATAGACATCAATAACGGCGCCCTCATGCCATAGCGGCGAGCCGCCACAGGTGATAGATCAATACCCCTCAAGCAAAACAAATCCATAAAGCTTTTTACTTTAATAAGAAAAAGAGCATCACCCCACGTTATCTAAAACTATACGATACTTTGTTTTTCCTTGTCGAAGGTGCTCCATGGCATCATTTACTTTGCTCATAGGAAAGTGTTCGGTGACTGGGTTGATATTATGCCGAGATGAAAACTCAAGCATCTTTCTAATAGTCGCTGGACTACCAACCGGTGAAGAACCTACCGACCGCTGACCAAACAACATTGGGACGACACTTAAATCCAACGGTTCAGGAACCACACCCAGCATATGCAAATGACCTCTAGGTTTGAGAGCTTCCATATAAACATTCCAATCCAGCGACACATTCACGGTCGACAAAAGCAAATCAAATCGACCTGCAACAGCCTTGATGGCTTCAGGATCGCGCGAATTTATTGTATCAGTCGCTCCCAATTCGAGAGCTTCTACAGCTTTTGATTCACTTGATGTGAATGCCGTTACACGACACCCCCATGCTCGCGCGAACTTTAAAGCCAAATGCCCGAGTCCACCAATCCCAATGACTCCAACACTTGCCGTAGGAGAAATATTGAGCTGCACTAAGGAATTAAACATGGTAACACCACCACAAAGAAGGGGGCCTGCCGCTTGTATATTTAATCCATCGGGAATTTTAAAAACACTCGGCCCTTGGGCACGCACCGTATCAGCAAAACCTCCATGCCTACCTACGATAGTAGCCGAAGCATCCGAACACATATTATGATGACCGTCTAAACATTGATCGCAAGTCATACAATATCCCGCGTGCCAACCCAATCCCACTCGGTCCCCTATAGCAATATGAGAAACATATTCCCCAATGGAAGAAACTTTTCCTATCACTTCATGTCCTGGAACAAAAGGGTATTGCGTCATTCCCCAGTCGTTGTTGAGCATACTCAAATCACTGTGGCAGATACCGCACGACTCTACAGAAATATCAACTTCAGTTGGGCCTAATACCCCCAACTCATATTCAAAAGATTCCAAAATACCACTGGCCTTATTAGCAGCATATGCGTGAACAACGGTCATAATTTTTTCTCCGTAGAAAAAGTAGGAAGCTAGCTAAAATTAAGATACTTTAACCACTCACTAATACTTTCCGTCAATAACTATTTTCAACGACGACTTCACTTAAAGGTAATTGTCCTGGCTTTGGCCACGGTTCTTTTGTCCCCTTGCCTATTGCCACCATCGGACCCATAACATGGTCTTCAGGCAAATTGATTAGCTCCGCAACTTTTTCAATGTCGAAACCGATCATCGGACAAGATTCATAACCCATAGACTTTGCCGCCAGCATCAGAGTTTGCATCGCCATACCAATCGATCGTTGCGCCTCATCGCGTTGCAACCATTCCCGTCCCTCGTGAAAAGGTGCCATCCAATTTACCAGTAAGTCCGCAACTTCTTTGGGAGCATTTTTCCAGTAGCGCTCCGGGTTTTTCTTCCACGCATTAGTATCTGCAGTCATAATAATAAGCAGAGAAGCGTCTGTCATTTGAGCTTGATCATTACCATAATCCTTTCGAATCTTTTGACGAATCTCAGGGTTACGTACAATAACAAAACGCCAATGCTGTATATTGAAACTGGTCGGAGCCTGAATTGTGGCTTCAAGAAGTTTTGTTTCTTCTTCAGACGATAGTTTGTGCTCAGTATCATACTGCTTGATTGAGCGGCGCTGGTATATAGCGTCAAATGTCTCCATGAGTTTTACTCCTTATTGATTGATCTGTAGTTGAGCTAAATCATTGATCCTCAAATACCAGCAAAGGTAAAAGCGTAAACAAGTCTTTTTAGTTCAAACTTTTTTAATCCATTATACCCCCTATCCATACTACAGTCCTAATTCATCAAGAGATGGATGATTATCGGGTCGACGACCTTGCGGCCAATGGAATTTACGTTCGTTTTTATTGATAGGTAGATCATTGATACAAGCATAACGATTTTTCATGAGACCATGCTCATCAAACTCCCAATTTTCATTGCCGTAAGAGCGGAACCAATTTCCGCTATCATCATGCCATTCGTAAGCATAACGTACTCCAATACGATTTCCTTCAAACGCCCATAACTCTTTTATCAAACGATATTCAAGTTCCTTTTCCCATTTAGCCTTTAAGAATTTGACCACCTCATCACGTCCATTAACGAAAGTGGAACGGTTCCGCCATTTGGTGTCAGTGGTATAGGCTAAAGACACTTTCTCAGGGTTACGGCTATTCCAACCATCTTCTGCAAGACGAACTTTTTCCTTCGCACTTTCAGCTGTATAAGGTGGTAATGGTGCTCGGTCAGTCATCATAATCTCCTTTTTATTTTATCTCATAGTTAGATAGCTTCAATGAGCTTCTGATCTAAATTGACCAAGCCCTTTTCAACTTCTTCTTTTGCGCATCTCCACAACGCCCAGCTTCAGAATAAGTCTGGATGATGGATGAAATGGCATCGAAATCCTTTTAGTTGTTCACGGACTTTGACACTGCACTGTCTTGTCGGTTTGATTGCATTTCGCCCCATCTTGTTCAATGAGATGATCAACCAGTTTGGGAACAGCTTTCTGAGCGTTTTCGACGGATTGCCTATGCCGCTCGTCTCCAAACTCTTGGTATTCAATTGCAATAAGATGATCTTCGACGACTCCCAGAAATTTAGAACAAGTCCTAATATGAGGTTCTAGGTGATTCCTATGCTCCCGCACACCCCCCGGTTCAAAGCCGAACTCACCACGCGAAGTGAGAATAACCAATTGCTTCCCAGACAAAATGGGTTCAAGCGGCTCATCACCGCGCGCCAAATCGAACGTAAAGGTTTTGTTGATACGGATAACCTGGTCCAACCACGCTTTCAACGCAGACGGCATTCCATAGTTATACATAGGCACCCCGAGCAAGATGATATCTGCACCTTCAACTTCATCGATGAGAGTGTCAGAAAATTGCAGAGCGGCCTGCTGGGCATGGGTTCTTTCGTTTTCTGGTGTAAAGGCCGCGGCAATCCAATCTTCACTGATCGCAGGGGGTGAGTTAGCGCCTATATCCCGCTGGACAATTTTATCTGTAGGACGCTGTCTAAGCCATTCATCGATAAAGCACTGGGAGAGACCTCGAGTCAGGGAACGTTCTGTCCGTGCGCTGGAATCTATACGAAGAATAGTTATCATATTACTCACTCCTTCCTTTTCAAGTGTTAGATCATTTGTAAAACTTTAAAATGCATTGTTATCCGCCTTCAAAATGGGTTGCCGCTCACCCATCCAATAACGGGCAATATCCACCACATCAATCACCAGCGAAATGCTATCGAACACGGTCACGGCTAGCAGCCAATAATGAAAAGAACCATGCATATCTGCCAAGGTAATTTCATGGCAAGAATCCCTTTAT
>JAJDAW010000013.1 GCA_029261635.1 Nitrospinaceae bacterium | reverse complement strand
ATTTTTTTTGTCATTTGCAGGATGGGTTACAAAGTTGCAGGATAAAAGACGGAAGAAGTATCAAGCGGACCTTTTTGAAAAAGGCGAGGCTAGACTAACTCAAAATAATTGCCCTGTTAAGGGTAAGTGGCAATTTGTCTCCCAAAAAATCAAAATATTTGATTTTGAAATATGGGAAAGCTAAAATTGCTCTCTTATCAATTTACCCACTAGTTTAAAAGTTGGAGAGATAGTATGGCCTTAAATCTAGAGCCCATTTATCAGGACATTTTTGCCAAATTAAAAACCCGAAAAAAATTCGTTATTCGGTCTATTGAAAGCAACCTCTTAACGGTTGAGCAAGACGAAGAAATTTGCGGACAAAAAGAACCTAAAGTTTTTGAATTCAAAAGCCCTAAAGAGCTTGAAGAATTTGTACACAAAGAGAATACGTTCGAAGCTGATATCGTCAAGCAACTTGAAGGAAGCAAAATGCCTTATCGCTAGGGCTAACTATTTGCTACCTTACTTCGTTGACCATGCCCCATCATCGGATTGAACTTTGTCCCCGGTATGGGCATTGTCGCGGTTTAGACTAGCTGAGATTTTCTGGACTTTTGGCAGATCTTTCTCAGAAAAGTTTTCATTGGTCGCTACAATTCTCTGGAGTATCGTAAGTCGATCCTCGTTTTCTTCTTGCAATATTGCCACCACAAACTTCTTATAGTCGGGGTCTTTGAGGGTGCGTTCATTTTCAAAATACTTCAGCAGACCATCGTTTCCCTCCCCGGCGCATAGGCTATTTTTAAACTCTCGAATATCGTCACGGTTAAACTCCTGACGTTGCATGGCTCTGAGGGCTTTTCTTTTGCCTTTGGGAACTTCAATAACGGGTTTTAGTTTTCCCTCTTCGTCAACAGATCTAACAGAAGCCAGCAACAATACCTCGTCTCCTAATTCTTCGTAGCTCCCCAGAATCTGATTTTCAAGGGCCGTTTTCTGATCCACGATGGTCACATTCACATCAACCAGCTTTTCTGCGCAACCCGTTATGCAAAAGAAAGAAATATAAATACTTAGAGTTTTTATCCAAAAATTTTTCATACTCAACTGGCTACTCGAATCTTTTTAGAACAATGGAAGAATTTTTTGAGCCGAACGAAATGCAGTTGCTGATCGCGACATCCATTCTTTTTTCCCGACCGACATTCGAAATATAATCCATATCGCATTCAGGGTCCGGAGTTTCCATGTTTATTGTCGGTGTCATGAATCCATTTTTTAACGAAAGCGCAGAGACCGTCACCCCAAGAGCTCCTGAAGCTCCCTGGGGGTGTCCAACCATTGACTTGGTCGAGCTGGAAGGAATACTCAATGCCTTCCCATTAAAAGTATTTTTAACCGCCAAAGTTTCGACTTTATCGTTGAGCAATGTTGAGGTGCCATGAAAATTGATATAATCCACTTCTTCCTTGTTAACCCTGGCATCCTTCATCGCAAGCTTCAAAGCCCGCGAAGATTGTTTACCGTCGGGCATTATTGCGACTCGGTGATACGCATCACAGGTAGTTCCATAACCCACCAGCTCGGCAATAATATTAGCACCTCTTTTTTTTGCATGCTCTAATTCTTCAAGAATAATCATCCAGCAACCTTCTGCCAAAACAAACCCTTCGCGATCTCGATTAAAAGGGCGTGACCCGCGGCAAGGGTCATTATTAAAGTTTACTGGATTCACCTTCATTCTTTCAAAACCTTGCATCATTGCGGGTGTAACGCAGGACTCTACCCCGCCGCTGACAAACCAGTCTTCCTGACCGTAGCGAATCGTATTGAAAGCATAACCCAGGGCATCGCTGGAACTGGTGCAGCCATTTGAAATCACATGGCTTCGCCCCTGCAAACCAAATCGTATCGAAATTTCACTGGAAAGCATCCCCACCAGTGAATTTGAAATCGCGTACGGACTGATTTTGTGTTTTTGTTTTGAAAAAAATATTTCAAATTGTTTTTCAGAAAAATCGAAGCCGGAACCGCCACTGCCTACAAGCACACCGAGTGATTCAAAATCTTCCTCCGAAAAGGAATCAAGATCAATTCCGGCATTCGCCAGGGCTTCCTGGGTTGCGGCGACGGCAAGAGGAACGGTGCGCGGTAATTTTTTTAAATCTGCGGAAGAATAATAAAGAGAAGGATCGAAGTTTGTGACCTCGCCAGCAATTTGGCAAGCCAAATCTGCAGGATCAAAACTTGTAATGCGGTCGATGCCACTTATCCCCTTACAAGTATTTTCCCAGAATTTTTTCTGGCCTATTCCGTTTGGGCTGACTGCCCCCAAACCAGTTATAACGACTCTACGAAGCATATATCGAAATCAGCTTTCTGATTGAATGTGGGCTAACAATTTATGTTAACATAGCAGGCCTAGAGAGGAAATGTTTAACCCCCCTAAGCCCCCCAGTTAAGAGAGTTTTTGGGGTACCCTTTTATATCTGCGACTACCAACCTAACTTGTTATCACTTAAACATAAAACAGGTCAAATGATCGTTTCCGGATTCGAGGGCACCTGCCTCAATTCTCGGACCGAAAAGCTAATTGCAGAGCAAGGCATTGGTGGCCTGATTTTGTTCGAACGCAATTACGAAAACCCAAAACAACTTAAAAAACTGATCGCAGATTTGCAGTCCCTTACTGCGAAAAATTCGCCGTCTTTATTTATATCTGTCGATCAGGAAGGGGGGCGCGTGGCTAGATTGAAAGAGCCCTTCACGCAATTCCCGCCTATGTGCTGTCTGGGAGAGGCAAACTCCGGCGACCTTGCCTATCGGTTTGGAATGGCAATGGGCAAAGAAATGAAAGCCGTGGGAATTAATATGGATTACGCTCCGGTTCTTGATGTCCATTCCAATCCCGAAAACCCCATTATCGGGAAACGCGCTATAAGCTCTAATCCTGAAGTCGTTGCGCGATTGGGTTGCAAGATAATTCAAGGATTCAAGGATGCTGGAACTTTTCCGGTCGGCAAACATTTTCCCGGACACGGCGATACCTCGCAAGATTCGCATTTGACTCTACCACGGGTAGAGCGAAATCAAGAATCTCTAGAAAAAATTGAGTTGATTCCCTTTGACCAAGCTTTTCGGGAAGGGTTGGAGGTAATAATGACGGCGCATGTAGTTTACCCCGCTTGGGATGAACACTCTGCGGCAACATTTTCAAAATACATTTTGAATGATTTGCTACGTAAGAAAATGCATTTTCAAGGATTGGTCATGTCTGATGATTTGGAAATGCAGGCAGTAACCCAAACTCCTGAAGAATTGCCTGCTTTAGCTATCAACGCTGGCGTTGACCTGTTTCTTATTTGTCACGACCTTGATAAAGTCACCCGATTACAAGATGCTATGATCGATGGAATAGAAACCGGAAAAATCCCTCACGAAACTGTGGACAATTCGTTTAATCGAATCATGAAGTCCAAGGAAAAACTTACCGACGAAGATGAAATGGATCTTGAGCAGATTCTGGAAGAAAATCAGAAACTCGCTGAAGAAATGCGCTCCTACCTGACGGAATAACAGCTTGAATGGATAAGTTATCTGAAGAAAAATCGTTTTCATCCCCTAGAAAAAAATGGGGCTTGCTTCTTATTATATATGCAGGTCTGGTGGCTTATTTTTTGTCTTTTTCCCAATATGGACTGAATATTTGGGATGAAGGGGGGTATGCCAATGGAACCCTAAGAACTCTCAACGGGGAGAGAGCACTTATAGATTTTAACCCCAATGGCTACCTCCCCGGCCGTTATTGGTACGGCCTATTATTTTTCAAGCTTTTCGGGATAGAAATTCAAAGCCTGCGAATCGGTGTCGCGTTGTTGACACCCGCGATGATTTTAATGGTTTACTCGATTAGTCGAAAAATAATGCCTGCCGGATTTTCATTTTTGGCAGCCTTATTCATGCTTTCGGCACCTTCGATGTACTACAACCGGTTTTATCCCTTCTTCGTCGTTCTGACTCTCTATTTCCTTACAAAGACAATCGAAATAAGAAACTTGAAAACTTTGGTTGGGCTGGTAACAGCAATTTTTCTAAGTTCTTTCTTTAAATTTGAAGTAACGCTCTTCTCAATTTTGATCAGTCTGGTCGTCTTGGGAATATTATATTTTTATGATTCATCTGATACCCGGTTGAAAAACAGCAGTAATCTTTCCTCAAAAAAAATGGCTTACCTTTCTGGTGGAGGAATTGTGCTGGCAGGACTTTTTTTGTTCAACTTGGGAAAGGATGGATATTTTTATCAGGTTTTCAAAATAGTTGTGGATGCGCATCAGGTTTGGGGAAATCCGTTTCCACAATTGTTACCCCTTCCTGAACTTTATAATGAGCTGGGATATCATAATTTTTTCGAAAGAGTTTTATTCCATCTTCCCATTTGGGTCTATGGGTTTGTGCTGGTAATTATTCTGTCACGGTTTATTTTACAAAAACGCAAAATGACATCTTCCGATTTGCATTTGCTCGCCATTGTGGGTTTTGGTATTTGTGCATTCGGACTGGTAATCTGGCGAGCCGGATTCGACAACCTTTTAAGAACGCTTCCACCTTTTTATATTCTATTTTGTTATTTGCTATTTCAGATCTGGCAAAAAGTAGTTGTATTTCAGAGTGCGTCAGAAAATCCAATCTATTCCAAAATCACTCGCATTCCTTTAAGCCTGCTCATCGTTTTTCTACCTTTTCTCTTCTATTATGAAATGAATACACATCATGGGTTTTACGCAGGCAGTATTGGTGCAAGAGGTTGGGTTATCAATAAAGACGTTAAGGCCATGCATCCCGCAACCACTAGAATAAAACTGGAAAGAATAGATGCTCTGACGAGCCCTAATGAAGCCAAGTGGATAAATGAAGTTGTAAAACGAATAAATATGTATTCAAAAAAAGGGGATCCTATTCTTGCTCTGCCACTTAATCCCATTTTTTATTTTTTAACGGACCGCGTTAACCCAACTCCGTATGAATGGGTTTTGCCCGGTATGTTGGATGAAAATATGGAATTAGAAATGGTAGAAACTCTCAAAGCAGAGCCTCCCAAAATAGTTATTTACATTGACATTGCGATAGATGGCAAGGAGGAGAGGAGACTGAAAAACTATGCCCCCCATGTTTATAAATATCTAGTTGAAAATTATTGGTTTAAGGAAATAATTGGGCTATTCCAAATTCTTCTCCCCAAATCACCACAGAATAACCCGTAGTCTTATCGATAGAGGAATTTAACCTCTAAAATTCCTCATTTTTTATTAATAAAGATTGACGGACAACTTTTTTTCGGGAACTATAGCTAAATCAGGTGAGGGAATAATTGATACTGGAAAAGTGCTAGCTGCCCACTGATTATCTGATATAAAGCCCTATCAAATTAACTATTTTTTTTGAGGGCTAGCAATGAGGTTACCCTTTTCTACTAAGAATTGGGTTTTAGTCTAACGCCAATAACGTTCGGGGCGCAGTTGGGCATTATTAATTATAGTATTGGTATACGAAATATGCAAGAAATAAAATCTGGAACAGCGAAATTTTTAGGTGTACGGCTACGACAATGGAGAAAATCACTTCCATTGAAATCTTACCAACTTGCGAAATTAATTAGGATTTCGCAAGGTTCATTATCAGATATTGAAAATTGCAAATCTCTTCCCTCTGCGGATACAATCGCAAAATTGTATCAACACACGAACCTGAATATCATCTGGTTGTTGACTGGGAAAGGCCCTATCAGAAAAACCCAGCACGCTCCTGGCGAAGAGCCTGCCGTTAATGAAGAACTGGAAGCGTATGGAGAAGATCCCAATTTGACGGAACTAATTCAAAGGCTTATCCGCACCTATTATCGCGGCGATGCAGAAAAGAAAGCGCATTTAATCGGATTTCTAATTGGCGCCGATCCTGGAGAGTAAGAAAATAGGGGGCATACTAGATAATTAAGAAAATATTAACTAGTATGTCCTCAAAAAATATCACTATTCTCCTAGAGTGACGGGGTCCTGCATTTTTAGTTTATATAAATTGTAATACAGGTTTTTGCTGTTCATTAATTCTTCGTGCTGTCCAATTTCAACAACCTTGCCTTTTTCAAGAACTATAATCTGATCCGCTTGATGAATGGTGCTGAGTCGATGCGCCACAATAAATGTGGTGCGATTTTGCATCAGCGTTTCTACAGCCTCTTGAATTAAAGCTTCTGAGCGATTGTCCAAAGAAGACGTCGCTTCATCCAGCACTAGAATTTTAGGGTCTTTCAAGATAGCCCTCGCAATAGCAATTCTTTGTCTCTCACCCCCTGAAAGCTTGGCTCCCTTTTCCCCTACTATGGTTTCATAACCCTTTTCCAATTCCACAATGAAGTCATGGGCATTTGCCTTTTTGGCAGCCTCCACTAATTCTTCTTCCGACGCATCCAGTTTTCCGTAGAGTATATTTTCTTTCACGGTTCCACCAAACAGTAGCGTCTCCTGAGGAACCAATGCAATCTGACTGAGAAAGCTTTTACGATCTAATTCTTGAATGTTATGACCATCTAAGCGGATGCTACCTTGACTGACATCGAAGAAGCGGTGCAATAATTTTATAACTGTCGATTTTCCCGCTCCGCTAGGCCCGACTAAAGCAACGGTCTGCCCCGGTTGGATATCAAAACTTACATTGTGTAAAATTTCAGATTCTTCGCGGTAGCCAAAAGAAACATTGTCGAACTGGATACGTCCGTTAATATTTTCCAAGAATATCGGGTTGTCAGGATTCTCAATAGCAGGCTGGGTGTCTAGAATTTCATAAACTCTTCTTATCGCTCCCGATGCCTCCTGAATCTGAGTATAAAGACGAACAAAGGTTCCGATTGGCCCGGCGACAATCAAGGCATAAAGAAAAAAAGCGGTTAATTCTCCCGGTGTCGTTGTTCCCAGCATCACTTGATAGCCTCCGTACCAGATTAAAACTGCTGATACCAAAAAAGTAAGGCCAAGAATGAAAGGACCGAAGAACGATGAAATCTTCAGCTTGTCGACCGCTTTTTCGAACGCGGTTTCAATTTGGTTCGTGAACCGGTCACGCTCATAGTTTTCTCGGGTAAATGATTTTACAATTTTTATAGAGGAAGCAACTTCTTCTAGCACAACGATTGCCTGGGCAACCTGATCCTGAAGTTTTTCAGAAAATTGTCTTAAACGTTTCCCGAACACTCTGGCAAAAATCATTAATGGCGGAAGGATCAGCAGAATAAGGCCGGTCAACTTCCAGTTCAGATATAAAATAATTGCCAAGGCTCCAATGAGCGTGATGCTTTGCCGTAGCAAAGCTACAGGAATGGTAACCAAAGCGTTCTGGATAACCGATATATCATTACTCATCCGCGAAAGAATTTCTCCCACGCGATGGTTCTGAAAAAATCGCAGAGACAAAGATTGAATGTGGGAAAAGAATTCGATACGAAAATCGGTGGTCATTCTATGCCCGACAAATCCGAAAACATAATTGTGAACAACCGCAAAGACGGCCTGTAAGAGAATGATTAAAAGCAAATCCCACGCATGTCCGTCGAGCACCTGACTATCTTTAAGAACCACTACCGCATTGATCATATTACGGACAATCAAAGGCAACACCAGATTGACTAAAGAAGTCAGCGTTAAACAAATAAAAGCGAATACCAGGCTTTTGGTATAGGGCTTGGCATATTTCAAAATTTTTCGAAATTCTTTCATACTCTCTTTCTAAATCCGGGTCGATAACTCGCTCAATCGGCAAAAACTCAGCAAAAATCCCTTAAATAACAATAAATTCAATATTTTTGGAGGAGATATCATAACCCCTTGAAAAGCTCAATTCAAACCTTATCGCAGGGTTTTTCCACCCTCCAGCCTTTTTCAGGTTTTATTCTTTAATTAAGATTACATATGAAAAATTGCTCTCCCCTCTGATTTTTTATTGTTTTATAAGGGCTTCCAATATTAATAAAAAAAAACGAAATAAGCCTAAAGTTTCCCCTAAAGTCACCGTTAAGAAGAATGCGGGCACTGCGCCAAAAAAAGAATTACCCAAAGGCTCGCGAGAGTAATACGTTGTTTTTCAATAAATTAGAGGTAACACCATGGATACCCAGGCCGTAAATAATGCGGGAAATCCGACAGCACCAAAACCAAAACCGACTGCTTCCAGCTCGCGTTCCGCAGCAGAATCTACATCTGCCCAAACTGGGGACACAGTTAGCTTGTCGCAAGAAGCTCAGGATTTGGCTCAGCCGGAAAAAGCATCTTCCAGCAAAACAACCTCTGCTGGTATTGAACAAAGAAAACTCTCGGTTACGGATAACAACGATGTCGTGCTTGAAGTCATTGACCCACAAACACAGAAAGTCGTTAGAACCGTTCCTTCAGAAGAACAGTTAGAGCTAAGAGATGCAATTCGGGATGAGCTCGATAAGATTTAGCTTACATTCTTATAAAATAATTTTTTCTTTTTAAAATAAAGAAGGGGGCACAACACTATGGACGTTTCAAGCTTAGGAAGTTTGGCCGCAGCACCAAGATCCACTGCTGCAACCAGCACAGAAACTGCAGATACCACACAATCTGCATCGAATGAAACTCAAGGTCAGGTATCTCAGGAAGCACAAACCAGCGCTGTTCCTCCTGTACAAGCACCTAGCGATTTGGGTGGTGAAGAAGGAAGCGTTGTGAGTCAGGATAACTCTGCTTCAGCAAATGCACAAACCTCTGAGTCCGGATCAGGCGGACAGGTAGACGTCGTAGCCTAATCCACGATTGTGGAGGCAAAAAGACCCGTTTTATCCAAACCGTTACCCTTTAAAGGGGTAGCGGTTTTTTTTATCCGCAATTGGGAATCGTTAACCGATGGCCTGCATAAATCGATCGGTGATTTCTTCGGGAGTGTGGGTTACGCGTCCGGTGGCGGGGTCGAATCCGGGTTCGACTTTGATCAGTAGAAAATTCGGGCCTTCAGAATCTTTCAGTTTCAAAAATGCTGCTTTAATTTCTTCCTTTTTTTCTACTCTCAATACATTTTTATAGCCCGTACTTCTCGCAACTTCTTCCAGTTTTACTTTGTTTGAGAGGGATCGCTGACTTCCTGTCGATTCATACACTTCATTATCTATAACAACATGAATTAGGTTTTTCGGTGCCTCTGCGGCAATCATGGCCAGAGTACCCATCGCCATCAGCACGTTTCCATCGCCATCAATGATGATTACCTTTTTATCAGGCTTGCATAAAGCAACCCCCAAGCCAATGGATGAGGCCAACCCCATCGAACCGATCATATAAAAATTAGCTTCACGATCTTTAAGGGCAAACGATTCACGACAAATGAAACCATTAGCATGAACCACCGGCTCGTCTTCAATTAGAGGAATCAATTCCTGAAATGCTTCAGTGCCTTTCATCAAATAACCCTTTCTCAACAATCAGTGTATAGGGTAACTTTTCTTCGCAAATTTTCTGTTTTGCCTTTTTAAGCACCTCTTCACAATTTTCTTCACTGAGGATTGAATATTCCATGCCCGCAGTCTTGAGAAGTTCCTGGTCGATATCTCCCATGATGATGTGCTCAGGAGCATCTTTACCCGCTTTACCACGCCAACTCATAATGACCAACGCGGGTATCTTATAAATCAGGTTCAGGGAAGTGAAGGCATTGAGGCAGTATCCTAAGCCAGAGTTTTGCATGAGTAGAACGGGCATCGTTCCAGCAAGGTACGCACCGACACACAAACCCACGGCTGCATCTTCGCGAACAGAAGGAATATAGCGAATTTCTTCTTTCTGGTTCTGGTTCTGGTCTTCGAGCTCATAAATCAACCCAGATAGCAAAGAGCACGGCACGCCAGTAAAAAATTTATAATCTTCTTGAATCAAACGTTCAATAAAAGATTGGGATGTTAAGGAAGACACATTAAGTCCTTTACCAATTTTGGATATTACGCTCACCACCATACTCCCCCTGGAGTTTATGGATGAGCTTGATATATTCGACAATGGATTCTTCACCGCGAAATTCCACACCAATATCTTTTGCTGCTTGATTGGACATGGGGACTCCATCATCGCCTGGGACGCCTTCACATTCACCGAAAGAATCGATGGTATCAGCAATCATCTTTCCTAATGTCAGGTTATGTATATGACCATCCACCAGGTGATAAATTTTCCCCGCCGCATCGGCATTTCCAAGTGTGCGCTGAATGCCTTGCACAACAGAGTCGACTGAAACGTATTTGGTGCTGCCCTTTAGGTCAACATTATAGTTGGTGGCAAGATAGTCAATGGTTTGAAACCATTCCGACTTATCCAGCTGTGGGCGCACACCATAAACGGTGACAGGTCGCAAGATAGTGATATCGAATGCGCGACTTTTATGAAATTGGAAACAAAATCCTTCAATCGAGTTTTTGATGGAACCATACAGATTGCCAGGCCGAACAGGATGATTTTCGTCCATCGGGTTTTCTTTATTTACGGTAGGCAGAACCTCTCCAAAAACCGTGCAGGCACTCATAAAAATGACCTGTTTCACTTTGGCCTTACGCGCTTCTTCCAACAAATCAAAAGAACCATCGATATTGACCTTTACCAATTCTTCCACAGTTTGAACCGGTCCGGGGAAATGAGCAAGATGTACCAAAACTTCTGCATCCTGCACCAATTTCGCAAGCGACTCCTTATCTTCGAGACCGCCAATGATGTAATCAATATCTTCGAAAGTTTTTAAATGTTCAACAACACTGCCCTCGCGAATCAAAGCTTTGACGTTGTAAGTTGAACTCTCGGCATTATCTTCTAAAAGTTTTTTTATAAAATGGGAGCCCACCATTCCAGTAATGCCGGTGAGTGCAATATTCATTTGTTCCTCCAAATCCTTGCGGAATTATTTTTATTCGTTATTTTCATGCAGAATTTTTTATTATGATTATCCGCAAAAATGATGTCAACCTTTTTCACGATTTTTTTGTCCAGATACAAGCTTTCAGGAAAAGTCTTCAGTAGCATTAAGTTTGATCAATGATCTTCCTTTATAACAGCCTGAGCTGCAGCTAGGATCGCCGTTGGCACTCGGTAAGGAGAGCAACTCACATAGTCCAATCCCAGTCGGTTGAAATAATCAATAGATGCAGGGTCACCCCCATGTTCTCCGCATACTCCCATATGGATGCGAGGCTTAGCCTTTCTTCCCTTTTCAACAGCTATCTGGATCAATTTCCCAACACCGTCCTGGTCGAGCGTTACAAAGGGGTCGTGATTCAGCAATCCCTGCTCGACATATTGCCTGAGAAAACTCGCCGAATCATCGCGGCTTAACCCAAAAGCCGTTTGCGTGAGGTCGTTCGTGCCAAATGAAAAGAAATCTGCTTCCATGGCAATCTCATCTGCGGTCATGGCAGCTCGGGGAAGTTCAATCATCGTACCAATTTTATATTGCAGGTCGACACCTTCTTTCTTTAAAACTTCCGCCGCAACCTCCAGTATATATTCGCGGACAATTTTAAATTCATTGACATGCCCTACCAGAGGAACCATGATTTCGGGATTAACTTTAATTCCTTTTTTAGTTAGTCTGCACCCTGCCTCTAAAATCGCACGAACTTGCATTTTATAAATTTCAGGATAGGTGATTCCCAGCCTGCATCCACGGTGGCCTAACATAGGATTCGCTTCACTCAGACTCTCGATTTTTTTTAGTAAAGTCGTACTTGAGACTTTCAGTTCTCGAGCTAGACCTTTAATCTCGCGGGTTGAATGAGGCAAAAACTCATGAAGAGGGGGGTCGAGTAATCGAATCGTTACCGGAAGCCCCTCCATAACCTTAAAAATCCCGATAAAATCTTTACGTTGGATGGGGAGTAGCTTTTTCAATGCTTCGTTCCGAGCTTTATCGTTATCAGCAAGGATCATTTTTCGAACTAAAAAAATGCGCTCCTCATTGAAAAACATATGTTCGGTTCGGCAAAGACCTATTCCTTCTGCTCCGAATTTCCTTGCCATCTTTGCATCATGAGGGGTATCTGCATTCGCCCTAATTTTCAACTTCCGAACTTCATCTGCCCAAGTCACCATGCTCGTAAAAGAGCGGGTTAAACGCGATTGAATCAAAGGAGCCATTCCATTTATCACCATTCCGGAAGAGCCATCGAGAGTGAGAGGGCTCAGCTCTTTCAATTTAACTCCTCCCAACTGGCATTGTTTACTTTTACTATTTACGATTAACTCCTCCACTCCAGAAACACAGGGTTTTCCCATTGCTCTGGTAACCACCGCAGCGTGGGAGGTCATCCCGCCTTTCGCAGTGATAATCCCTTGCGCGACACTCATACCGAGAATATCTTCTGGAGAAGTTTCCATTCTGACGAGGATCACATCTTCATTATTTTTAGCCAGTTCCTGCGCTCTTTCTGGAGTAAAAACAATTTTTCCTGAAGCCGCCCCAGGTGAAGCTCCCAATCCTTTGCCCAAGACTTTTAATTTTGCCTTGGGGTCAATCATGGGATGAAAGATTTGATCAAGTTGATTTGCTGGAACTCTCATTAAAGCTTCGCGTTTGCCTATCAAACCTTCATCCACCATATCGACCGCCACCTTGATGGCCGATTCCGCAGTCCGTTTTCCAGATCGGGTCTGTAACAAATACAACTTTTGGTTTTCAATGGTGAACTCTATGTCCTGCATATCCTTGTAATGTTTTTCCAGCTTTTGGTAGACACTCACAAGATCCTGATAAATTTCTGGCATTTCGATTTCAAGCTGGTCAATAAAATTTGGGGTGCGAATTCCCGCAACCACATCTTCGCCTTGCGCATTGATCATGTACTCGCCGAAAAATTTATTTTCCCCAGTAGCGGGATTGCGGGTGAACGCCACCCCCGTTGCGGAAGTTTTACCCATATTGCCAAAAACCATTGACTGTACTGTTACCGCCGTTCCCCAATCATGTGAAAAGCCATTCATTTTCCTATATATAACCGCTCGGTCTGTGTTCCAGGAATTAAACACCGCTTCTACTGCCATTCGTAATTGTTTCATGGGGTCGTCAGGAAATTTTTTCTTTGTTTCGCGAACCACAAGAGCTTTAAACTTTTTGACAATGGCTTTTAAATCTTTAATAGAAAAATCTGTGTCGAATTTGATGCCTCTCTTAAACTTTTCTTTTTCGAGAATAGATTCGAAACTTTCACCCGAAATATTCAATACAACATTGCCAAACATTGAAATAAATCGGCGGTAGGTATCGAAGGCGAACCATTCATTCTGCGTTCTTTTAGCAAGACCGAGCACGCTGCTTTCATTCAAGCCCAGGTTCAGAACCGTATCCATCATCCCCGGCATCGACACACGTGCTCCTGAACGAACCGAAACTAGAAGGGGGTTGTTAGAATCACCAAACTTTTTTTCAATCGTTTTTTCGAGACCTGCTAATTGAGCGAGGACTTCACTCCAAAGCTTTGGCGGAAGATTATTCTTATTTTTTAAATAATAAACACAGGCATCGGTGGAAATAGTAAACCCGGGCGGGACATTTATACCTAATGATGCCATTTCAGCAAGATTGGCACCTTTGCCTCCCAGTAGGTTTTTCATGTCTGCTTTGCCATCGGTTTTTTCACCGGCAAAAGCATATATATATTTTTTAGTCATTTAAAATTAAGCGGTAGACGTTTGACAATATAAGGTTAAAAACTTGAGGGAGGAATTTTACCAAATTGTCCAAAACAACGGTAATGTTTTAACCTTTTTTCAAAACGATTTTTGAAAAGTCAGCAATATCCGAGAATAAGCCGGATATATCGCGTAGTAGGCAAAGGCGGTTTACGCGCAGGGCAGGGTCTTCTACCATCACCATCACATTGTCAAAAAAATCATCCACAGAGGGTTTTATCTCCCCCATTTTTTCCAATGCGCTGGAAAACTCCTTATTCTTAATATGATTCAATACCGGATCACGCACCTTTAAAAAAGCGGCATACAGTTGTTTTTCTGCCGGTTCATTCAACAATCCAGGATCGATTTCTCCATCTACTTTTTTATCTAAAATACTGGCAACCCGCCGAAAAGCAATGGCAAGAGGCTCAAAATAAGGCTGCTTTTTTAAATCAGAAAAAGCCGCCACTTTTGCCTTCACATCAACAATAGAATCCATTCCCGCTGATAGGACACAATCAATAGCGTCGTAAGGAAAACCTTCTCCATTCAACAAAGTTTTGTATCTCTGAGAAAATAAGTCTTCTACATGCTTTTTAATTTCACCTTTGTCCAGCTTAGCTTTATCGGCAATTAGGTTGAGGCCATTCTCCACGAGGCTTAGAAAAGAAAGCTGCCACCCTCTATCCAGTACGATTTGCAAAATACCCAGAGCATGCCTTCTCAATCCATAAGGATCTTCAGAGCCGGATGGAATCAGCCCTACGCCTATACAACCGATAATAGTATCGAGTTTATCTGCTATGGCAACACTGGCCCCTGAATCACAAGAGGGCAAAACATCCCCTGCGAAGGTGGGGAGATAATGTTCTTTAATCGCCTGGGCAACTTCGGCTTCTTCTCCTGAGTGGGAAGCATAATAGCCGCCCATGATTCCCTGCAGCTCGGGAAATTCGAAGACCATCTGGCTGACCAGATCGGCTTTGCATAATTCAGCGGCTCTTCTCGCTTGTGTTTCTTTTTGCGGACATACTTCACTCGCAAGGATTCCCGCGAGATCGGTAACACGACTTACTTTTTCATAAACCGTTCCTAATTTTTTCTGGAACACGACCCCTTTTAAAGGTTCAACAAAATCTGCGATTTTTTTCTTTCGGTCCTCATCGTAAAAAAATCGAGCATCTTCTAGTCGTGCACGCAAAACACGCTCGTTGCCTTTTTGTATTTCATTCCCTTCCGATGCAGGCATATTGCTGACGGTAATAAAACAAGGGAGAAGCTTTTCTTCCTTATCCCAAACGGGAAAATATTTCTGGTGGTATTTCATTGTTATCACCAGTAGCTCTTGCGGCAACTCTAAAAAACCGGAATCAAAATCCCCTTTAATGGCTACCGGAAACTCAACAAGAAAATTTACCAGGTTCAGCAATTCCTCGTCTTCTTTAATATGACCTCCGGCCTTTTCGGCTAACTGTTGAACCTGTTCCAAAATGGTTCTTTTTCTGATATCGGGATCTACTACTAAAAAATGCTTTTCACATTCCGTTAAATAGGATTCAAGGTCCTTGACCTGAAATCTTTCAGGATTCAGAAATCGATGTCCTCGCGAAATCACATCATTGGCAATACCATCGAATTCAAACTGTAGGGCTTGCCCCTCAAACAAAGCGGTAACCCAATGCAAGGGTCGGGCAAAGGGCTGGGATTTATTTTGCCAGCGCATTTTTTTGGGGAATGGAATTTGACTAATTAATTGAGGCAGATATTCATTTAATAAAGATGAAGTGACACGACCTTTATTTTCGACCCGGGCGCAAATCACTTCTCCTTTAGGTGTTTGTTTACGAGTCAGATCAGAAACATCAATTCCCTTACCACGGGCAAAACCTGTTGCGGCTTTAGTGGGTTGGCCTTGGTCATCATAGGCCACTGAAACTCCTGGCCCGAGAAACTCATCCACAGAATCTTCCTGCATGGCCATCACTCCTTTTACCGAGACAATCAGTCGTCTTGGAGTGCCCATGGTTTTAGGGGCCTCTGCTTCAATTCGGTTCTTGGCAAAAAACGAAGACAGTTCTTTGTGCATATAGTCCAAGGCAGGTTGAACATACCCGGAAGGAAGCTCTTCAGAGCCAATTTCTAAAAATAACTCAGCCATAATTTAAGGTGTCTTTAAACCAGAATTTCCTGAAAACAAATGAGATAAGGGCAAAAATGAGTATTATCGAGCAAAAATTTTTAAAGTCAACCTTCAGAATTCTTATACGAAACACAAATAGCGGGAATCATAATATGATATATTCTCTGTCTTACTCCATATTTTGCCCTGTCTGGAATTTCCTTTGTTTGAACTATGATACGGATACTTAAATGACCACTATTATTATAGTCATTGCAGTCATAGCCATTGTCGCAGGCCTGATTTCAAAGATGTCGAAAAAGGGCTCTTCTGGCAAAAAAAAATCATCTGAATCACCCGATTCAGAATCGAGTGGACCTAAGTTGCGTAACCCCAATCACGCAAAAAAAGCGCAGGCATTGGTGGAAAAGGCAATCAAGATGTCTCCTGAAATGGGCGTAGGGAGTGTCAAACTTTACCGACCTCCCCCTGAACCTGAGTTGTTCATTGGAAGAAAAGAAATATTCAAGGATGTGGTATCGCGCACGGGCAAACCCCCGGTGATGATCAGCTTCAGTGGTCATGCAGGTACAGGCAAAACCACTTTGGCTATAATGATGATTAAAAAGTTCGCCTCGCAGTTTTCTGGCGATCAGGTTTTTATGGATATGCGGGGCAGTGACCCCAAAGCCCCTTCACCTGTAGAAATAATGGGCCGAATCATCACCCGCTTCAAACCAAACCAGACTTTACCAACAGACACCAAGGCTCTGGCAAAGCTATATCGAACAACTTTAAAAAAGCAAAAGGGCATACTGATTCTCGATAATTCTGCTGGCCCAAAACAGATAAAGCCCCTTATTCCACCTCCTTCATGGCTTTTAATCGTCACTTCCGTTAAACCTGTCAAAATTCCGGGTTTTGTTTCCATTGCACTGGATTCTTTGGATTTTCTCGATTCACATAATATGCTGACACGGCTCTGCCCGAAACTCAGCCATGCAATTAAAGAAATTTCAAAAATCTGTAAAGACGTTCCAATTGCACTGGAATTGATTGGTAAATTGTTTGCCATCAACGCCACTATGGACCCCGAATACTTTGCCAATAAGTTGCGCGATGTTAAGAAAGGCCTTGGCCATGGTGACAACGAAACTCTGGCCACGGGCATCGAAGCTGCGTTAAAATATAGCTACACTCTTTTGCCAGATAAGGCAGCTGTAGTACTAAGAAAGCTGACTGTTTTTCCCGGCTCCTTCAGCGCAAAAGCAGAAGCATTTGTTTGCGAAGACACAGATAATTTATCTCTGATTGGTCTTGTCCAATATGGTCTCGTTCAAACTAATGAAAACACGGATCGTTTTTCCCTGCATGATCTTGTAAGGAAATTTGTCAAACCCCTTATATCAGGTGGAGAGCAAGGAATGGCTGAGCGACGTTTGGCCACCGAATTCATGAATGCCTTGGAAACAGCACAACAGTTAAGTGTCAAAGGGGGTAAAGCCCAAATCAAAGGCATGATGTATTTCGACCAAGAACTGGATAATATTAAAGCCGGACAAGAATGGGCTCAGAAAAATTGTTCCAAGGATACAGATGCGGCAAAAATATGCAGCGCCTACACAGAAAATGGCGCTGAACTAATTGTAAAACGCTTGCAACCTGCTGATACCATCCGCTGGTTTGAAGCCGCTTTGTCTGCAGCTCAGCAACTGGGCGATAAAGAAGCCGAACGTATGCATCTCTTGAATCTGGGGCCTGAATACAACAGGTTGAATCAACCACAAAGAGCATTGGAGTTCATGGAGCGCGCACTCTCTCTTTGCAAAAAAACTGGCGACACCCAGGGAGAGAAAACAGCACTCCGACATTTGGGGGTGGCCTGCATGGCCCTAAAAAATTATAAACGCGCCATAGAGTTTCTGGAACAAGACCTGAAATTCACCCAGGCGGCAGGTGAAAAATCGGAGGAAACGGACATCCTCGAAAAACTGGGGGAAGCAAACAACCAAATCGGAGACTTTCAAAAAGCTGTCGATTTTGGCGACCAAGCTCTTGAAATGGCAAAACAAAAAGATGATAAATTAAAACAGGTTGATTTGTTGAATATGCTGGGGGAAACCTGTTTGGGACTGGAAGAAATGGAAAAAGCTCTCGACTATTTTGAAAATGGTCTTGACCTGGCACAACGAACGAAAGGGGGGCATCCCTTAGAAACTCAAATAACCAAAAAATTAAGCGAACTCGCCGTTAAATCTGGAGATATGGAGAAAGCCCTTATCTACCTCGAAAATGGTTTGCTCTCGGTAAGGAAACAAAAGGACGTGCAGGGGGAAGGTAGCCTATTGATACAACTAGGGAACACGCATCAGGAAAATAATGAAAATGACCAGGCAGCAATTTACTTTGAAGATGCTCTGGAATTATCGAAAAAAATTGGCAATCGACAGTTGGAAGGGGAAGCACTCTGGAAAATATGTCTTGGATTGGGAATTCAAGAAAAACTTCTCGAAGCCAGCGAGCGTGCAAATGAAGTCTTAAAAATTTATGAAGAAATCAAGCATCCCGATTCAATGGCAGTGCGTACACAAATAAGAAAATGGGGTGAAACTTCAACCATGGCGGATAACGAAATTTCGCCTGATTAAGATTTATTTTTTAACAGTGGAAACTGCATAGCCTCTCTCTGCTGCACATAAACTTCAGCGCATAAACGCGCAAGGTTGCGAACCCTCCCTATAAAGCCTGTTCGCTCGGTTACGCTGATAGCCCCTCTCGCATCTAACAAATTAAACGCATGTGAGCATTTCAATGTGTAGTCATAAGCAGGAAGAACCAGTTCTTTTTCCAGTAACTCTTTTGCTTCTGCTTCATACATATCAAACCACTGAAACAATCGTTCCTTATTGGAGGCTTCGAAATTATAGCGGGAAAACTGTTTTTCTGTTTCGAGGTGGACATCGCCATATAAAAGATTTTTATTCCATTTCAAATCATAGACATTTTCCACATTTTGCAAATACATCGCGATGCGTTCCAATCCATAAGTCAGCTCTGCGGTAATCGGTTTTAAATCTATTCCACCCACTTGTTGGAAATAAGTGAACTGGGTAATTTCCATGCCATCCAGCCAAACTTCCCAACCCAGCCCCCAGGCTCCCAGGGTAGGCGACTCCCAATCATCCTCAACAAACCGGATGTCGTGCTTCAAAGGGTCCACACCCAGAACAGTGAGGCTGTTTAAATATTGATCCTGCACATCTTGTGGGGACGGTTTAAGAATCACCTGAAACTGATAGTAATGTTGCAGACGGTTCGGGTTTTCACCATACCTGCCATCCGTCGGGCGGCGAGAGGGCTCTACATACGCAGCATTATAAGGTTCGGGACCCAGCACCCTGAAAAAAGTGCAGGGATTAAACGTGCCAGCCCCCACCTCTATATCATAAGGTTGATGGATGGCGCACTCACGTGATGCCCAAAAATTCTGAAGATTTAAAATGATATCTTGAAAATACATAGCCGATAGGGTTTATCAGAGATGAACCAAAAAAGTCAACATTATCTAAAAATATTAAACCAAAAAGACTAAACCATAAAGCCACAGAAGAATTTACTGCTTTATGTCATCAAATTTACGGCGGATGGTTTCAATATGTTTTCGATACCCTTCCGCATCACCATAACTGAGAAAATTGGAGTACCTGCCATGCACAAACCGGGTTTTTCGCGCATGTTTTATCGGGCACCAATATTGCTCCGTCCGCGCTGCTATTTCCTGAATATAGCCAATTAAACCGTTTACATACCCACAATAGGCGCAGTTTAGTTTTTCCACACCATTTAGATAGCTGAGATAGTGCCGGTCGATAACAATATATTTACTGCGATCTACCTTTGGAATCCCATAAATTGGGAAACAGACTGCCTGATAAAACGACATCACCATATCCATAAAAACTGCAGGAAAAAGAATGGACCAGATAATTGGAGCTGTTAAAACATTTAAAAAAGCTGCGTCTCTAATATAATCGCGAACCCGCTTTATCATTAAACGATGCTTGGCTTTTATCTCTCGCTCAAATCTGACACGCTTTTTTTGAACCTTATAAAAAAACTCCTCTTCCCCTTTTTGAAGCTCAAAAGTTAATTGGTTTTCCAGTTTTTGAATGCCTTTTAAAATTTGGTTGAGTTTGTCTTCCATGATTTCCCTAAAATTAATATTTAATTTAAACAAAAATATTATTTACAAACCACTCCTGAAAAAAAACTGATAAAATTTACATACAAGTCAAGAACAGGAGATAATATTTGCATACCATTTATAAAGCACTCCCCCCCGAAGAGGTCAAACGCATTATTGCATATTGCCAGAACCACACGATTCAGAAGGGGGGATTATTCGAAGTTTATGCCGGTCCTGACGAAATGACAAAGATGATAGTCGTCAACTCCAGCCCGGAAAATGAGCCTCTAAAAAATTTTCGTCCTCTCGGAGCTTTTTATTGCAACTACCTTGGCCCCGGCATTATTTCTCTAGAGGAAGAAGGCCCGGACCACGATGGCATGCCTTCGGCGCAATTGCATATCAAGTCTACAAAAAATGTGATCGACCTTTTAATCGAACAAGGCTATCCAGGAAAAACTATTCAATACAAAAATTTGGAAGGAAGCGAGTGAGGTTGAGCTGTAATGGGCTCATCCACCAAGCTTTTGAAGAACCATGCCGCCTTGATAAGCAAACACCGCACCCGTTGATTCTATTTTCATAAGAGTGGCAGAATCAATTGAATCGCCAACACGCATTTTATGGTTATTACTTTTTTGGGTCGACACAAAAATATGATTGGAAGAACTGCCAGCGGAAAAATAGATAATCCCTTTTACTTTTAAACCGGGAATGGAAAGACCATTGTTGATTTGTGGAATAAGAATTTCTTCCGGCTCATCTGCCAACGATTTTGCGGTTGCGATTAAAGACTGGATTTCATAAACATCCTGCTTTTGCTGCTTCTGAGGATTGCCTCTTGCAAGAACGGCTGGCGGCTTAGCAGGCTCAATGATTCTCTCTATTATTTCTGGGATTTCTTTTTCTACCGCATAAAAATTGTTCACCACAGAAGAATCTTGATGAGGTCTTTTTTGCTCTGGAATATTTGAAAGCGGTATGCCGGGAACCGGTGTGACGTATTGATTCTTAACTGGAGTCGGGATTTTAAAGTGATCTGTACGCGGCGGTGAAACCCGAGCAACTTGATTCTCTGGGGGGGTGCCCTTCCACACCCAAAACAGGCCGAACGCGATTCCGCTAAATAATATTGCGCTTATTAAAATTGTTCTTCGGGGAGTTGGCGAATCAAAAAAAAGCTTTTCTTCATCCTGAAGAACCAGTTCTTTTAAGTCCAATCCTTTTTCTAAAACGCTTTTTTCTTCTTCAAGTTTTTTTAGCGTTTTTAAAATCGTGCTCATTTATTATGCCTGTATATGTGTTACCGGGTTACTAGCTCCGGGGTTTGATAAATTTGCAGAAGATTATATACAAGCATCTTGCTATCTATTTGAAATTTGCCATCATCTTTAATATTGTTGTTACGCTGAAGTCTTCTTACAGCGCGAATCGTTTTAGGGCCATACAAAGGGGCCTCTCGCCCTTGAAAATAACCGAGAAGGCGAAGATTTTTTTGCAGCCAAACCGCTTCTTTACCTTCGAATCCCAGATCAAATGATTCTGGCAGGTTTTCAAAATCTTTCCATAAAACAATCGCTTTCCTTGTCCAAATCGAATTGATGATCGAAAGCGGCATTTCAATTTTATCCACTGACCCGAACACGCCTTTATCTCCTTTAATAGAAGACAGGGCCAAATATTTGGTTCCCTGTGCATTGGGAAGCGCAATCTCTAAAAGAGCAGGATAGTTGAGGCTCTGCAATCGCTTCATAGTTCCATTCATTTCATACTGAAGTAACTGATGATCCTCTATCAATATTTCCAAGTCTTCTTTGTCTTGAAGGTTTTCGGGAGCAATATCCCAGGCTTCGAAAATCCATTTAATGGCTTCCAGCTTACTTTCCATTAGTGTCAGGCTGGAAAGATACGTCACAAGTTTCTCCGAATCCGATATGCTCAACATTCCATTGCTTGGAATCGGTTGGGGTGCAACTTCTTCAACAACAGCTGGCTGTGGCACCACTTCAGGAATATTTATTGGAAGAGCTGGAGCAACGGTTGCAGAGGCAGCAGAATAATTGATCAGCTCACCCGGTGACGATAAGTCGATAGGGTCTTCTTTAATTAAAGCGGCAATATCTTTGCCTTGAGGTTTGTTATCGAATTCGGGTAACGCGAAAAAGTTTAGAGCGAAGAAACCAAGCCCCGCCGCAATCGCCGAAGGAATCACCAGCTTCCAAAACTTGTCGGTCCAGGATTCAAGCGGCACCAGGCTACCAATATCTTTCACAGCGATTTTAACAATTTGCGGAATAATCTTTTTGGTGCCTTCTGTGTAAGCGATCAACAAAGTCCGGTCACAGATGACATTGATCATTCGCGGAATTCCGCGCGAATAACGAAAAACCGTTTCAACTGCTGGGCGAGAAAAGCGAACCTTCCCTTTTCCTAATGCCACATTCAACCTGTGTTGAATGTAACCACGGGTCTCTTCAAGATTGAGCGGTAACAGTTCCCACTGAATGGTGATGCGTTGACGCAACTGACGCAGTCCGTCTTTGGCGAGGACTTTTTCCAACTCCGGCTGACCGATCAATACAATCTGAATGAGTTTTTCAGTATCCGTTTCAAGATTCGAAAGCAACCTCAACTGTTCCATTACCTTGGGTTCTAAATCCTGAGCTTCATCAATAATAACGACGACTCTGTGGCCTTTCGCTCTTTCTTCCAGCAAAAAAGCGTTGAGCAGATCGATCAGTTTCTTTTTGCTCTTACTTTTACTAGGCAACCCCAATTCACTGTTGATGGTCTGTAATAATTCCAGTCCATTGATAGCCGGATTAAATATATAAGCGATATTAAAATCTGTTCTCAGCTCCCTTAGAAAACTACGGCAGATCATCGTCTTGCCAGTTCCCACTTCGCCGACAATTTTTAAGAATCCATTATTCTCCTGCAAACCATAAACCAGATGCGCCAGCACTTCTTTATGCTTCGGACTCAGATAGAGATATTTCGGATCAGGGGTAAGGTCGAACGGCTTTTCAGAAAAACCAAAAAAATCCTGATAAACATTTTGGTGCTTCGCATTTTTTGATTGACCTTTGCGACCCATAAATTGAAGAGGGCCAGGTTTAACAGGAGCAGAAGGTTCTGGCTTCTTTTTCACCTGAGCCACAGCATCATAAGCTTCGCGCTTTTCCTTATTAGAGAGCGTGTCATAAGCCTCCTGTGCCGCTTCGATCTGCTCTTTCAAGGTAGGTTTATCAAGCGATGCCCTTTTACCTTCCGAAGAATCAAACTTACCTATTAGCTTCTGATAGGCACGGTCGATCTCTTTTTGGTTGGCATTGGGTTCCACACCCAACAACTTATAAAAATCCGGTGATTGAACTTCGGTTATCATGCGCTTTCTTCCGTCTGGTTAGTTAAGTATCAGCCACTCTTTCAGCAATAGAGCTGTAAGTTGTTGATAGTTATCTTATTAGTTTATTACTGCCTGTCGGCAAAGCTTTCTCTTTGAATTTAGAGAGAAATATGATTATTCCCTTGTTTTCAAATGGTTATGCCTTACCCCAATTACCGCCATTGTATCCCCATTCCACCAAAAAAGCAATAAAAGCTTAATATACAAGTAGTTATGATTGTGTCGGACAATTAGACACCGAAAGGTGGGCTAAAATGGATTTTTATTGGCAATTAAGGTGTGGATTTTATAGATTTAGCTAGTAGAAGAGGTGCTAAAATCTCGTAAATTTTCTGCCCCAAAACATTCCAAAAAATTGCCTGAAAAAATGACTGAAAAAGAAAAAAAATTAAAATGCCCCATTTGTAAAAAACCATCAGAAATGGATAAAGAGCAAAATCCCTATCTTCCCTTTTGCTCGGAGCGTTGTCGCACCATCGACCTCGGTGCCTGGCTGGATGGAAAGTATGTCATCGAAAGTGATGACCCTTTTATAGATTCAGAAATCTAGAGTGACCCCGGTCAACCCGACCGTTGTAGTCATAATCCATTCTCTTTTGGTCTTTCAAAAATAACCCGTCAGATTGAAGAAAAAGTATTCTACCAATCCAATCAATAAATGCCGTTGATGCAAAAAGTAAAAATATGCTTTCGTTATGTCATTGAATGAGTTACGATTATCGCTGTTTGCGTGCAAACGGAAAATTGTTTTTATGTAATTTTTTTGGCGGATATGCCCGGTTCCCCCCGTTGCCCAACCCTCAAGCATAATTTCTTTACGGAGATAGGATCGCATGTCAGATACTCACCAAAATATTTCTAATAAACCCAGCAACCCAAAAATTTTCAAATGGAGGCGGCAGGTCTGGTTTGTTGGAGTTGCCTTGATCAGCATTTTTTTGGTTGGAGCTTCACATTATTTCGAAGGCAAGCCCATCCAAACCATTCAAAGCCCTCAAGTGGATGAAATTGAATTTCGTCCATTAGAAGTAAAACCAATACAAGTGCCAGAGCCCGAATTAAAAGAACCTGAAATTGTAGAACCCGTTTACCGTTTGATCGAAGGAAAAATTGCAAGAAACCAAAGCTTGTCAGATTTAATGGGCGACCATGGAATACCGTTGAAGACCGTGTTGGAGATGGTAAAACAAACCCGGCCAACCTATAACCTTCGCCGCTTGCGCCCTGGGCACCCCTATTCCATCAAACTGAATTCTGATGACCAGTTGGTTGCCTTTAGCTATCAAATAGAAAAGGAACGTGAGCTGTTGATTGAACGGAAAGACGCTGAGTTTGTCTCTCGCTTTATAGTTCCTGAATATGAAATCCGAATGGGAACTCTGGTAGGCACCATCCAAAAAAACTTAATCACGACCGTGTTGCAAGCAGGGGGAAGCTATCAGACAGCAATCGACCTTGAAGAAATTTTTGCATGGCAGATCAATTTCTTTAAAGACCTGCGAGTGGGGGACTCATTTAAAGTTCTGGTAGAGAAAAAGTTTCTCGATCAAGAGTTTGTCGATTTTGGAAAAATAAGAGCCGTTACATTTCAAAACCGGGGCAAAAGCTTGTCCGCAGTTTATTATAAGCCCGAAGGAGAGCATGGTGGATACTACAGCTCTGATGGCCGTCCCTTAAAGAAACAATTTTTGAAGAGTCCGTTAAAATATACACGGATCACATCTCGATTCACCCACAGTCGGTTTCATCCCATCTATAAAAAACACTTGGCTCATCGCGCTGTCGATTATGCCGCACCACGAGGAACACCGATTTATGCCATCAGTGATGGAGAGGTGATTAACGTGTCGCGCAGTTCCCGTTCAGGCAAACATATTAAATTGAAACATAGTAATGGATATGTAAGTTCTTATTCTCACATGTCGAGATATGCTGCGAAAATGTCGCGGGGAAAGAAAGTCCAGCAAGGCCAGGTAATCGGCTATGTAGGCGCCACCGGGGCCGCAACCGGACCCCACCTTTGTTTTCATCTCAGAAAAAATGGAAAGTCGATCAACCCCCTGACATTCCAGTCACCCGGCGGACCAGACCTGCAAGAAAAAAACCAGAAAGCTTTCCACCTGTTTGCTCAACAAGAGATGCAGGCATTGAAATCGATAAGCAATACCTGAACGTGGGTACCTCTTTCAAACTTGCAGCCAAGAGGAGATTTGACCCCTTTTCTTTTCCCCTTTTTTGACCCCTTCACCTTCATTCATGACCCCTTTAGATATCAATCCGCTATCATATGCTATCAACCATTTATTATGAAAAATAAACTATAGAAAGTAGCACCTTGCATGCAACGTTCATACATCGATCTTGATTTTAAGACATTTCTTAGGCTCAACGATTCAGAGATAATGGGAAAGCTAACCAAAGCCCATTTCTTTGCTCTTGATTTAAATCAAAAGCGCGCATGGGAATTCCAAGTTAAGCATCTCAAACGGACACTATTAGAAATAAAAGAAGAAGGAAGAATATATTTTGAATTTTCCATTCCTAGAATGGGGAAGCGTGCTGATATTGTTCTGTTGATAAAAAATATAATTTTCCTATTAGAGTATAAAGTTGGAGCAAACCAACCTGATAGTTCCGGATTAGATCAGGCTCATGACTACTCACTTGACTTGAAAAACTTTCACCTTGGTAGTCATAATAAATACATTGTCCCAATTTTGATTCCCACAGAAACTGATCTTCCATCTCAATCGTGTAATTTTGCTGACGATAAAGTCGCATTTCCTACGGCAGTTTCTCCTGAAAAACTAACGCAAATATTAATCGAAGTTACCAATAACTTTGGCAGCCCTGATGGGAAATCCGAAATTTGGGCATCAAGCGGTTACAAGCCCACACCTACGATTGTAGAGGCTGCTAAGGCATTATTTAGCGGACATTCAGTAAAAGAAATAACTAGATCAGAAGCTGGTGTAAAAAATTTACAAGAAACCGCCACAAAAGTCCTCTCAATAATTAAGGAGGCAAAAACCAATAAAAAAAAATCGGTTATTTTTGTGACAGGTGTTCCCGGTTCTGGAAAAACTTTGGCGGGATTAGAGATTGCCACCTCTTCAAGAAGGGCAAGTCACTCTGAGGATGAAGGCGTGTTTCTAACTGGAAATGGGCCCCTTGCCGATGTTTTAAGGGAAGCCCTTGCTAGAGATGAAGTGGAAAGAAATGAAGTCTCTAAAAAAACTGCTATGCAAAAAGCTAAAACATTTGTTCAAAATATTCACCACTTTAGAGACGAATATTTAAGTAATTTCAATCCACCTCATGAAAAAGTTGTTGTATTTGACGAAGCACAAAGGGCTTGGAACCTAAGTGCTACACGTAGGTTTATGAATCAAAAGCGGGGTATAAGTGATTTTGAACAGTCAGAACCGGAATTTCTTCTATCCGTGATGGCACGACATGAGGATTGGTGCGTTGTTATATGTTTAATTGGTAATGGCCAAGAAATTAACTCTGGCGAAGCCGGTGTTGCTGAGTGGGTAAAGGCAGTTGAAAAGTCAAAAAAGGATTGGACAATTTATTTTTCCAGTAAACTTTATGAATATGAACATGGCAACACATCAGAGTTATTTAACAAAATCAGACCTTCATTCATCAATAAATATTCTGAACTTCATTTAGGGACATCAATCAGATCCTTTCGATCTGAACGTCTTTCAGAATATATTGGAAAGGTATTAGAAGGGGAAAATCAACAAGCAAAAGAGGTTTTATGCGGGTTAAAAAATTATCCACTGTATATATCAAGAAGCCTTACACAAGTTAAGAATTGGTTGAAAGAAGTTTCTAGAGGGTCCGAAAGATATGGCTTGGTTTCTTCATCAAATGCGATTCGACTAAAACCTTACGGTTTGAACATGAAATCTAAAATTGATCCGACCCATTGGTTTCTTTCAAATAAACAAGATATTCGATCAAGTTACTATTTGGAAGATGCTGCGTCAGAATTTGAAATTCAAGGGCTTGAACTTGACTGGGTTGGTCTTTGTTGGGATGCTAATTTAAGAAGAAACGATGGTAATTGGGAATTTTATTCCTTTAAAGGTACTAAGTGGCAAAATAATGCCCAAACAGAAAGGCAATTTTATTTATTAAATTCGTATAGAGTATTAATGACACGTGCTCGGCAAGGTATGGTTATTTTTGTTCCAGAAGGTGACAAGGAAGACGATACAAGGAAACCTGAATTTTACGATCCAATTTATGAATATCTTTTATCTTGTGGATTTAAAGAATTGAATTAGCTACAAATCTTTAGAAACTTACCAATATATGAAGAAAATTTTTAATTAAGGAAAAGAAAAGGGGTCAAATCTTTCCTTGACTACAAGGTGGCCCTGATTTGCACTTTCGGATTTTATTGTATTGAAATAGGGAAAAGAAGCGTTAATAGTGGGGTTATTCGAGGGCCTTACCTTTGCAGGTATATGGCTATAGATCCATCTTTGGGGCGGTGGCTTTTCTTAGAAAGACTTCGAGGTTTTTTTCTGGTAGAGGGCGATATCCATCATGCCATCGCCATTAAAATCGGCACCGGCAATGGAGGATAATATAAGGAGCTTCTTGAACGTAAGCGGATGCTTGAAGCATCGGGCAGTACGTTAGGAACGGGTGGCGATAAGTGATGAACCTTCACACATTCGAGTGCGTATAAACAGCCAACCATTAGGACATTTGTTTAGGTTCTGTTCCTGTGAGTATCGTCTGGCCCTTTCATCTCCTTTTTGTTCTTTTTTCTGCTTTGTTTTCGCTCTTCGTCTGACATCTTGCGTGTGCCCATCATTTGCTCTACCTGTTTCTGCCCTAAAGTCTTTCCTCTTCTTTTATCGCCATTGTCACTATGTGTCTGTAAATATTCTTTTGCCATTTTCGTCCTTGCCTCGTGTGTTTTTGTTTTTGATCTCTCGTAGGAAATTTGTTTAGATTATATGCCTATCTGTGTCGCAAGGCGTCGCCACCCACTCTTTTTTTCTTTCTTCTGCTTTGTTGTCGTTCTTCGGTTGACATCTCGCGTGTGCCGTTCATCTGCTCTACTTCTTTCTGTCCTATAGACTTATGCTTGTCACTATTGATCCTTTTATATTCTTTTGACATTTTCGTCTTAGTCCCTGTGTGTGTTTTTATTTTGGTCTCGTGGTTGCACTTCTTTCGGACAACATCTTTACAATTTTAATGTATTGAAACAGGGAAAAGAAGGGTTAAAAGTGAGGTTTTTCGGGGGCCTTATCTTTGCTGGGCGCAAAGGAATATAACGCAGGATGACATTCCTGAAGGTAAATCACCCCAGCCCTCTTTAAAAAGAGGGAGCGCCTCGACCTATGCCCTCTTTACTTTATAAGAACTGAAGATAATAAGTTTTAGCTCGCCCTCCGCGGAGGAGTGGAGCCTCGACCTATTGCCTCCCCTTGCTAAAGGGGTGGGGCGGTGGCTTTTCTTAGGAAGACTTCGAGGATTTTTTTCTGGTAGAGCACCACGGCGATATCCATCATACCATCGCGATTAAAGTCGGCACCGGCAATAGACCGGGGTTGTGAGCCAACCACATAGTTGTAATGCGGGTAAACAAAAGTTCCATCGCCGTTGCCGGGGATGATGGAAATAGACCCGCCGCGCCGATTGCAGACAACAATATCGGGAACCTTATCACCCGTAAAGTCGCCTACGACAATATTATGCGGACCTTTCTCTCCAGCAAAATCTTGCATTTTGGTGAAGTCGCCTTTTCCGTTCCCCATAAAAATGCTGAGACTGTCTTTCATCGGACTTGATGTCAACAGGTCAAGGTGTCCATCCAAATTCATATCGTGGTGTGTGAGGAAAGAGGATTGACTTCCCCCCTCGACCAACTTAGGCGGTGCGAAAGTGCCATCGCCATTGCCATAGAACATTTTTAAAAATCGCACCTTCACTGCGTTGAGGACCATGGCGATATCTTGATTGCCATCTCCGTTATAATCGCTAACCATCATATGGGCGGGAGTGGGCGCCGCCTGATAGGCTTCGGCTACTTTGAACGTGCCATCCCCAACACCCAGGAGAATGATCATTTTGTTGAAGCGCAGTGTCACTGCGAGGTCCTTTATTTCATCGTTGTTAAAATCGCCCGATGTTATTGCAATTGGCAAACGCCCGACCTTCACATTGGTCTTTAGTTTGAACAGTCCGTCCTTTTGTCCGAGTATGATAGAAACTTCACCATCGCCATAATTACATAATGCGATATCGGCAATGTAGTCCCCATTATAATCTGCTACTTCAACCGCAAAAGGCTCGCGACCGGTTTCAATAATCTGCCCGTCTTTAAATGTTCCGTCTCCCAGACCTTCGAAATAACTCAAAGTACGATCCGCAGAATTCACAACGATGATATCGGGGAACTCGTCATTATTCATATCGTGGGCAACAACCACTTCCGGTTTTTTGCCAACCATATAAGAAACAGGCAGGGCAAAAATATCCGGCGCGGGTTCGCTTGGCCCACAGCCAAACAACATTGCCGTTGCTAAAAGAATGGAAAACGATTTATAGAAATTCATCACCCGTGTCTCAATTGAAAACAAGTTTAAAACGATTTTTCGGTTATACAGGATGCCTCGGAACTTGTAAACGAATTTGAAAAAATGATATACTTTTCAATAAGTTATATCTCACTTCGCCTCGAAATATGCCCTTCCATAATAATTTCAAATTCTTGTTTTTTATAGCCTTTTTATTTTTGACGGCTTGTCAGGGGTTCAAGTTCGACCCATGGCCCGACAAACAATTCGGCATTCACCACACGGTACAAAAAGGCCAGACTTTGTATCGCATCGCCCAGGCTTATGATATTGACCTGGAAGTTTTACGCCGCGCAAACTTTATAAGGGATGCATCAAAAATTAAAGAGGGAATGCAGTTATGGATACCCGGTGCAAGTCGTGTGCGCACTGTTCCTAAAACCTCTTCTTCAAAGTCTCCTTCACGCACTGCGAAAAAGAAAAAATCGCCCACGGTCAAACCTCGTAGAGGAATCCTTGTCTGGCCTACAAAGGGCACACTCACTTCAAGTTTTGGCAAACGAAACGGACGTAAGCACGAGGGCATTGATATCGCCGCACCGAAAGGAACACCCATATACTCTGCCGCTGCCGGTGAAGTGGTTTTTAGCGGTTGGGGGCCAACGGGGTATGGAAAAATGGTTATCATAAAACACCAGCACCACCTTACAACCGTTTATGCACACAACTCAAAAATATTGGTAAAGAAAGGCACCCGCGTGAAACAGGGACAAAAAATTTCTCTAATGGGAAGCACGGGACGCTCCTCCGGACCGCATCTTCATTTCGAAGTAAGAAACGATACGGAACCTAAAAACCCCATAAAATATTTACCTATGAGAAGATAAATTTTCTAATTCTGCACATATTTGTTAAAAACTAAAAACATTCGATCATCACAAGAAAGGCACAACCATGGAATCTGTTAAACAAATCATCCGCGATATTCCTGACTTCCCCAAAGAAGGAATTATTTTTAAAGATATCACTCCGCTACTTGCAGATGCATCTGCATTTGGGAAAACCATCAACACGTTAAAAGAAAGGTATGCAGATAAGCAGATCGACACGGTGGTCGGAGTAGAAGCGCGGGGATTCATCTTCGCATCAGCCTTGGCTTATGCGCTCGAGGCAGGCACAACCCTGGTTCGCAAACCAGGAAAACTACCTTATAAAACGTATCAGGAAACCTACTCTCTAGAATACGGAACAGATACGATCGAAATTCATCAAGATGCTTTTCAGCCAGGGGAACGTATTGTCCTCATCGATGACGTTCTCGCCACCGGTGGAACTCTTGCGGCAACTTTGAACCTGATACGTAACAATTTTAAAAATGTTGAAATTGTTGAGACCGCTTTTCTAATCGAACTGGATTTCCTGAACGGACGCGAAAAACTCAAAGACACCCCCATCCACTCCCTAATCCACTTCTAGCGGCGAACCGCCGCGGGGGATAGGTCTATTCCCGTAAAGCTAAAATAGGTCGTTGGGCCTTTTACTATAGTTTACTAATATTGCCGTCCACATAACAAAGGAGCATGTAAATTTCTTGTTCACATGCCTGGAGCTGTATTTCGGAAATGAAGCTCGGGCCTATTGCTCCCGGGTGCTAACCCGGCGGAAGGGGATTTCTTTGGCCAGGGCTTCGGAGAGTTTACGGGTGTCTTCTAAAAAGTCGGGGGATATCATCAGTTCGATGAGGCCACGTGCGGGGTCTATGGTTCGCACCACCGCTAAATGATCGTAGCCTTCAAAGATGCTGACGATGTAGGCGATGTCTTTTTTATCAACTTCTATTTGCCATTGAATGGAATCGTTGTGCATAAAATTTTATTCAGGAAGAAACGCGACTTTTTTCGAGCAACAGCATTATCAGGCTGACGGCAGAAGGCGTGATGCCAGATATACGCGCCGCTTGCCCAAGTGTGACGGGACGGATTTCTTCCAGCTTTTGTGCTACTTCATGCGAAAGACCGGGTACTCCTTCGTACTGAAAATCTTCCGGGATGCGGTAATGCTCTAACTGTTTTTGTTTTTCCACCAGTTGATTCTGGCGAGCAATGAACCCTTCGTACTTAACGCGAATCTCTACCTGCTCGCCGACCAATGGTGGAACTTCTTCGCCTTCGAATGCACGAAGCAGCCCATCATGTGTTACTTCGGGTCGCCGCAATAAAACATTCAAGGTCGTTGCGTTACGTAACTCATTAATACCCAGTTTGGACAGCCGCGTTAGCGTATCGGGATTGGGCACCACCGTTGTTGATTCCAGCCTTTGAATCTCACGATCCACAGCATTGTATTTTTCCATACAGTGGCTATAAAGATTTTCGCTTACCAGCCCGAGTTCATGGCCTTTTCCCATCAACCTTTGGTCGGCGTTGTCCTGTCTTAGAATCAATCGGTATTCGGCTCTGGAAGTAAACATGCGATAAGGTTCTTGCGTGCCTTTGGTAACAAGATCATCAATGAGCACACCAATATAACTATCCATTCTTGTCAGCAGAAACGGTTTGCGTTTTTGTGATTTGAGAGCAGCGTTGATACCTGCCATCAACCCCTGACAAGCCGCCTCTTCATAGCCCGAGGTTCCGTTGATTTGGCCTGCGTGGAATAATCCGCTCACCCGTTTCGTTTCGAGAGAAGGCGTTAGCTGTGTCGGCGGAACAAAATCGTATTCCACTGCGTAACCGGGGAGAACAATCTCGGCATTTTCTAATCCAGGAATCGTATGAACCAGTTGTCGCTGCACCTCTTCATCCATGCTGGTGGAAATACCATTAGGATAAATCCAGTCGGTGTCCAGACCTTCTGGCTCGAGGAAAATATTATGCGAATTTTTATCAGGAAACTTGACCACCTTGTCTTCAATAGAAGGACAGTAGCGCGGACCGACGCCTTCAATGATTCCGCTATATAGCGGTGACAGATTCAAATTCTTACGAATCACTTCTGCCGTTTTTTCATTGGTTGCAGTGATATAGCAAGGCACCTGCTTGCGATCTATATGAGAAGTGGAAAAAGAAAAAGGACGAGGTATATCATCGCCATCTTGAACAATGCACTTGGAAAAGTCGATGGTATCCTTTTTCAGTCGCGGCGGTGTTCCTGTTTTCAGGCGACCGAGCTCGAACCCTGCCGCGAGAAACGATTGCGATAATTTTGTAGATGGTTTTTCACCCACCCGGCCTGCAGGACGACTGTTGAGCCCGATATGGATGCGTCCGTTTAAAAAAGTTCCTGTGGTGATGACGATGGTGGCAGATTGCAATTCCATTCCACTGCCAGTACGAATTCCTTTAACCTCTGCGTTATCTATAATCAGTTCATCGACTTCTTCATAGATAAGTTCCAGATTGGCCGTGTTTTCGAGAACCCGGCGCATGGCATTTTTGTATTGGTGTTTGTCGGCCTGTGCGCGGTAGCCGTGAACAGCAGGCCCTTTTGAAGAATTTAATAGCCGAAACTGGATGCCGGTTTCATCAATAACCTTGGCCATCTCACCGCCGAGGGCATCGATCTCACGCACGATATGTCCCTTACCTACCCCGCCAATGGCAGGGTTGCACGGCATAAGCGCAATCTTATCCGCTTCAAGGGTGACTAACGCTGTGGCGCAACCCATTCTCGCTGAGGCTAAAGCCGCTTCACAACCTGCGTGGCCGCCTCCTATAACTATGACATCGTATCTTTTCATGTTACCTTGCATCAGAATTGAGTCATTATCTTACAGTAAAACTCTAGTTTTTTAAAAAATAAACCAAACCGTGAACATATAAATGGATCTGAAAGCAGTAAATAAAGATATTAAGCGCGAGTTCGAAGAGGAGTGGGAAGGAACCTCGGTTGAGGCTCTTTTAAAGACCAACCAGTATCCGCGCACAAAGGAAGAATTCGACTGTTTGGAAAAGTTTCTTCCGAAAGACGACCTCATACTGGAAGCGGGATGCGGACTCGGCCCTAAACTCATTCACTTTGATAGCAAAAATTATCAAATATTGGGAATCGACTATATTTATTCCGCACTCGAACAGGTCAAAAAACACGATCCTAATCTCGTTATCGCACAGTCGGATGTGCATGCGCTACCTTTCCCTGAATCGACTTTCGGTGCTTACCTTTCTTATGGTGTGGTCGAGCATTTTCCGCAAGGACCGCAAGATGCCATTTTTGAAGCCCATCGGGTTTTAAAACCCGGCGGGTTGATTTTCATGATGGTCCCAGCAAGTAATCCGGTAACGCAATTCGTCTATAACGAACAGAACTTTCTACATAAACTAAGAAGGAATGGTCTGGTAAGAAAACTCATGGGCAAACCGCCTCTTCAACCCCAGGAAGAACACCTCACCTATTTCAAATTGCATGGGAGGGATGAGATGCGCATCATCCTGGAGACATCCAAGTTCAAAATCATTCATGAACAGCCGATGAGCCACAGCTTCAATTTGTATTTGGGGTGCGAATGCTTTCACAAGGATACCAATGGCAGAACAAACAGTCTTGCAGAAGGATTAGCAGCGGTACTGCGAAAGTTTTTCCCCTGGGCCTCGTGCAACTATCTTTTGTTTATAGGTGAGAAGCAATAAAGAGGTTTTGTCAGCGACCCTTTCCCGAACTCATCAATAGAAGCTTTAGCTTTAATGACACGGAATCATCTGCTGTGGCAGAACCTGTGAGGTGACGAAATGTGGAACGCAGTAATCCTACAAAGAAAGTCACTTTATAAAGAGACCTTAAAATGAAGTTCCATCCGCAGGAATAATGTTTGGAGTAAAAATAAAGGTTACTTCGATAAGCTTCCATCATCACTTTTTTTCGGTGGCGGTCCTGATGCGTGCTTTGACCGTGTAAATGTTGTACTGAGGTTTCTGGGTAGAAACAGATCTTCTTCCCACCTTTTCGGGCTCTACGACAAAGATCATCTTCCTCGTTATACAAAAAATAATTTTCATCCATCAAACCGATGGATTCTATCAAGTCTCGACTAACCACAAAACAACAACCTGAAATTACTTTTGCTTCTTTTGCTATCATGGGGCCCATTTTTTTTAGTTCGCTGGCAGGGTTGTATAGTCCCATGATTTTCAATGCCGCATCCTGCGGAGTGTCTTCCCATAAGCGGATGGGGCAAGGTTGGCTGTTCTCATCAACGATACCCGTTCCAAGAATGGAAAACTCGGGATGATCCTCCATAAAATCGATAATTTTTTTAAAACTGTTCTCAGTTAAAAGTGTGTCGGGATTCAGCAATGCGACTCTTCGACCTTGTGATTCGACAAACCCCTGGTTATTGGCAGTAGAAAAACCACGATTATCTTTATTAGAAATCACATTCACTTCAGGGAAAAGTTCGACCACAGCTTCCACCGTTCCATCTTCTGAGGCATTATCAATAAGAATTACTTCATAAGAAATTTCCTGTGTGTGCTTTTTAATCGATCCTAAACAGCGCAACAAAATATCGCGAGTATTGAAACTGACGATAACAAGAGTCATGTCTAATTCTGCAGATTTGGGAAATTTAAAAACAGGAGAATTCATTTTTTATTTTAGGAGGGGTATCTACATCCAAAAGCGCAAGAGTGATGACTTTCTAATAAAAGTCTTGCCCCATTGCCACCGGCGGCTCGCCGGTTAGCCCATGATGAATTTTTTATCGGGTAAAAACTTGCCGCTGGAATCGTAATACTCTTTCAGGTTATGCCAGCTTAAATGGATATCGCAATCCTGACAGATGGCAACGTCAAAACGTTTCCGACTCACCATTTGTTCGCGATATTTTTTTAGCTGAGGTCCATTCCAGACTTCAGTGATAGAGTTTGATTTTAGATCGCCGACAACGGTGCGGGAAAACATGTCGGCACAACAAAGCACTACACTACCATCCCAATAAACAACCATCCATTTCCATAGTTGTGTGCAGGGGGCAACGTTGGTCTGATTGAACCGTTTGTGTGTGTAACGCGTTTTATTGTTGGTGGAGATTTCGTATTCTTTGACAAAAGAATCTTTATCAAGCTTTCCAGCCCAGTTCGAAATAATATTGTCATCGATGGAGTTCAATACCACCGAACAATCGTGGGAGGAAATTATTTTAAATAACTCCTGCTCCATGGTTTCTTCCACCGTTCTCAGAGTCTTAATACGAATATTGACCGGAACAGGTCGCGCTGCTTTTTTATTCTCTTCGAGAAAATTCACTATATTGTCGCGCACCACATCGAAGCTCATTTTTTTTACATCTTCAAAGGTTTGCTTGTCGAGTTCATCGAGACTGATGTCTACCCCGACCCCATGCTTAAGAAGTGTAGGAACAATTTTATCGTTGAGGAAGAACCCATTAGTGAGAACCTCAACCTTATGAATTTTGGGATAGCGCTTCAGATATTCAATACGCTCCCGCATAAACTTATCCATCAATGGTTCACCAAACGTTCCAAACGTCAGCACACCACCACGGGTTCCAAAATCGTCAATGATCTTGCGATACACATCCATATCCATCGCTCCCACATTCGTGAGGTCCGGATTCGGGCACCAAACACATTTCGCGTTGCAACGATTGGTGATGTCGATCAACAAGGCACCTGGCCATTCTTCAAGCGTTTTTGCCAGGGGGCGGACCGATCCATCGAATAGAGGTGAGTCGTAAACCTTACGACGGAAATAATCCATAGCAGGGAAAAAGGGAATCTTCTTGATCCACTTTTTTACTGGATTCTCACTTGTAGGATTCGGGTTATTCTGTTGGATAGCAGAGACAGCGGAAGCGTCAATTTCACTCAATTCGTCTACTTTTTCTATCGTGGAGGTTTCGTTCATTGAAAGACCTGAAAGTTTCCTGTCTTAACGGATATTTTAACCGATTTCTTTATATAGAAGGTGTTTTCATGCGGATATTCTTATAAATTTCGATCATGCTGTCAGCAGCCCGGAGCCATGAAAACTTCTGATTAACCCCAGATTTTGCTGCTTTTGCCATCGTTTCTGCTGATTGCGGAATTTCTAGAGCTCTAATCAGAGCCTCGGCCAAGGCATCGGAATTATTAACGGGCACCAGTGTTCCAGTCACTCCATCTTCGATATTTTCCGGGACAGCTCCACCACGGGCGGCGATCACCGGTAGCCCCGTCGCCATGGCCTCCACCACGGATAAGCCAAAACTTTCGATTCGGGAAGGAAAAATACCGATACTGCTTTTAGCTGCCAGAGTTTGAATTTCCCGATTGTTTAGCCATCCGGTAAATTCCACATGATCCCCTAGGCCAAGATCGGCCACAAGGGTTTCATACTCTTGCAATCGATTGCCTTCGCCGACCAGAGTCAATTTTACATTCTCAAACTTTTTAGCAACCGTTTTTAAGGCTACGAAAAGTTCAGGCAAACCTTTTTCCTCTTCCACCCGGCCCCAAAATAAAAGCTGTGCAGGGGCAACTTGATTTCTTTCCACTTCAAACCAGGAACTTTCTATTCCAGGCGGAACCACTTCCACACGTTTAGCGCAGGCATTGCCCAGCCCTTTTACAATGAGATCGCGAGAAAATTGACTGAACGCCACGATACGATCGGCTTCATCCATCGCTTGTCGCAAAAGATAAGTGTTGATGCTTTTTAGAAACCGAATCGGATGAGCCATGCCCCTCAGCATCCCAGTAGTAGGGATGTTCGGCGCATGCGAAGTGAACACATAAGCAGCCTTTATTCTCGCCGCAATATTTCCTACTCCACAAGCTTCTTCCGCGTTGCCATGGATGACATCAAATTTTTCTTTCTTCGCTAACGGAGCCAGAACCTTGGAATAGGAAAATATATTTAAATTGACCGTAGCAAAATCGTGATGTTGTGCCCAATGGACTTTATAAGGAACTTCCACTTCGAAATGTTCATCAGGATATTTTGAATACAAGGCATGCACTTCGTGGCCCTTAGCAGAAAGCGCGCAGGCCAGTTGATGAACCGCAAGCTGACCGCCGCCCTTAAACTTAGACCAAGGCGAAGAATTAATTGTTAAACATATTTTCATTAGAGCTATTCTCTGTTGCGTCTCAATTGCACGCCCATGAAAGCTACAATAGTAGGAATCAGGGCAACGAAATAATAAACTAATGCGGTGACCCAAAACTCGCCAGGATCAGCAATGGAATCGTAAATCTCATGGCAGGTTTGATTTCTGCCCGCGAAACAATCTATGCTACCACTTAACAACGCCCGCGCAAGGTAGCCAAATAACACCAAACCAAATGCTGAAAAAATAAAGATGGCTTTTTTATCATAAACATTAAAACCATCCAGCCCCCACCTTGTATCGGTTTTTTGATCCAAACGAGCAAACAGAGCCCCGCCGCGAGGAACAATGCCGAACCCCAACCATACCATTGCACCCAACATAAGCAGCCTAAAATAGGGGTCTAAAAAAACAGGAAATTCTATAAAAAAGATGATTCGTGCAAAAACAACTGCGACAAAGATAACGCACATGGAATAGAACAAAATATCGTTGCCAATATTCTTTTGTACTGGTGGAGAAGGGCGAATATCTTTTGCGATCTCTTTATTTCGTTCTTGTGCTTCTTTATATCGGGAAAATATGATTCCGCAATTGGTGCAAGTTTCAGAGGCGGCCTGTTCAAATTTGCATTTAGGGCATTGCATCATTCAAATTCAACCAGAAAAAAACGCTATTGTTGGCGATAGAGATTTATCTAATTCATTTCCATCATTTTAGAGACACGAATTGTTCCTCCATTTTCTAAAAATGGATCAGACTGGGCAATTTCAACAGCCGCTTCTATGCTATCCGCTTTAACAACAGCAAAACCTTTCATCGCATTGGGATCTTTTTCGTCTTGAACATCACTTGAAGTTATAGCTTTAGTTTCCATTAAAGGTGTTCCGGGGTTGACTACTTTGTTACCAAGCCCTTCTACCCAAGCTTTCCATTTACCCATCTGGGCCATTCCTTCTTCTTGGGAACTTGGTTGTTTTCCTCCGTAATATGCAATCATATAATTTGCCAAAACTTATCTCCTCGCTATTCGTTAATATCTGGAAATGTTTTACCACACCCCCGAATTAAAAAGTGTGGGTAATGCTCTTATAGTCAAGATTGCTTGTTTGTGAGGCTTCAGGTTTTAATTGAACTGCCGTGCTATGCCTATATATAGAAGGGAGAAAAGCTCTATCTGCGGTCGGGCATAATTTGACTTCAGACTCTTGCGAGTGAACCCAAAAAAGATCCCTAAGTTATTACAGATTATTTTGGGGACAGAAAAATAAAAAAAGCCCGCCCCTCACTTAGTAACTAGTGAGAAGCGGGCTTTAATTTGTAGCTAAACTAATACTGATAAATCAGAAAATTATTTTTTAATGAACCTGCCTAAGATGTTTTAAAGCTTCACCCGCATGTTTGGCTGAAACTTTAGCATGTCCTTGTTGACCGTGGTCAACAGCTTCTTCAAGATGACTAAGGCCTTCTGCAAGATGCGGATTTTTTGATTCCTTGGTGCCCATCTTTGCATGTGAAACTGCCGCTTTAGCATGCTGGGTTGCATCATCCGCATGTCCCATTTCTCCATGAGCTTTGGCTTCAGCTGCATGCAAAATAGATTCGTAAACATGATTCTCATGGCTGGCCGAAACCATAGTCGACATAGCTACGAGAGAGACAAAAGCCATTGCTCCGAATAGCAAACTTCCTAGTGATAGTCTTTTATGCATATTAATACCTCCTTCTTTGGAAAAATGAATCGTGGCAATAAACTAAAAAACTCTTATAAAGCATCAAGATCAATAACCTAAGTTAACATTTATTTTTTGTAGTTGGTAGTGTGGTGAGACTTTGAAACGGGGTGATCATTGGTTTATTTGGAGTAAAGAGAACTATTTCCCCCAAAAACGTCCTTAGTTGATCGATTTTATCAATAATAGCTTGACTTTGATAATGATTCTCATTACTATGGTTAAAAGTTATGATTATCAGGCGCAAAATCTTAAAAAGTGGAGAAACAAATGATTGATCTTAAATACAACGAGTCCAGCCAATTGCGGGTTCGTTTAGCAATTCTCGAATCTCAGCTAAAAATGGCAAATACTAAATTCGAACAACTGAAAAAAACAAATAAGGATAAAAGTTCTCCTACCAAACAATTTCAAGCTATGTAGGAAGGTTTTTTCCGTAGAATCCTCTTTATATTTATGTGCCAGGCGGAAAACTCGCATTGGAGTATAAGCAGCACTAAATTAACAAACCCTCCTAAGTTTCTGCTTTAGTCGATAGCAAATATCATCATTCCATTCACTATGGCAAAGCAAAAACATTGTTACTGAGTCGATTTTTTAATTTACGGCTCTCCCTAGAGATCACAAAAAAGAAGATTCAAATTGCTACACCCTGTCAGGCGTATGAGGTGAGACCCTGTAACGAGCCTGTTATCGATTTTTAAGGTGTAGAAAAGAACCTTTATTGGCAGGGTTCGGACAAAAGAAGAAATTAAGGGCTATTTTTTTAGTATCATTACGCCTAGCTACTAACCTTCCCCCTATTTCTAATTGAAAATTCAACTCACTTCAATCAGGGAAGATAATTTGGAGAAAAGTGAGTTGCTAAATTCATCGATTTCTCGTTTTCCAAAGGGTTTCTTTAAAAAATAATCGGATCCATTTTTTTCTGCGGTTTCTAAATCGCTTTTTGACATTGATCCAGATAGCATAATGACAAAACTTTCTTTGGCATTACAATGATTTTTAATTATTTTGATCAGCTCCAAACCATTCACTTTTGGCAGGTTTATATCCATAATAAACACATTTTTATATGAATTTTGGTCCCTAAAACTTGCCATTTTTTCTAAATAGTCAATTACTTCTTCACCATCTTTAAGCCATATTGTTTTAAGAGGGAGATCAAATCCCTCTAACATGCGAGAAAGAAATTCATAATCATGCTGATCGTCATCAACAATCACTAAATTAAGACCGTTTCTATTCATTTTCGATCATCTTCTTAAATGTAAGGGTAAACTCCGCTCCTTGACCGATTTCACCGTCTGCCGTCAAATCACCCTCATGCGCTAACATTATTTTCTTACATATTGACAATCCCAGTCCACTTCCTATTTTAGAGATATCCCCATCCAGCCGTTGAAATGGATCAAAGATTTTTTCAGCATAAATATTTTTAAAACCTATTCCATTATCTTTTACGAATAACTGTAAATTGCCCTCACTTTTTTCAGAATGAGTTATTTTAATAATAGGGGCTACTCCCTCCTTTTTATACTTTAGGGAGTTGGATATTAGATTTTCAAACAATTGTTCTATTTGAAGCTCATTTCCAAAAATAGATGGAAGGTTATTAAACTCAATCTTACCCTTTACTTCTCTAATCTCAACTTCCAAATATTCCTTAACTTTTAATATTGTTTTATTTAGGTCTATTTTTTTATACGGAGCCGTGTCTTCCCCCAGCTGCGAATAACTTAAAATCCCATCAACCAAATCGGCCGCATGAGTCGCTGCCAGGTCAATTTTGCTTAAATATTTTTTCGCTTGATCAGACAATCTGGATTCACCATCATCGATATAAACGCAAAAATTTGCAATTTTTCGGATGGGTGTTTTTAAATCATGCGAAGTAATACTGGCAAAACTGGAAAGCTCTCTGTTGCTTCTTTCCAAACTATTTGAATATTGCTTTAGTAAGATTTCATCATTCTTTCTTTTACTTATATCTCTAAAAGTAACGACAGCTCCCACGGGCAATTTATCTTCAATTATCGGAGTACTAACATATTCAACGGGGAATGAAGTTCCATCCTTTCTCCAGAATATTTCTTCAGCGACATGATGTGTTTTTCCATCCCTCAAGGCCAGATATATTGGACATTCTTGATTAGGGTAGGGTTCCCCATTTGATTTTGTATGATGAATTAATGAATGCTGGTTTTGACCAGACATTTCTTCCAGGGAATAGCCCAGCATTTTTTGGGCTGCTGGATTACTGAATGTGGTCTGCCCCTTTAAATCTAAACCAAATATTCCTTCGCCAACTGAATTTAGGATCATTTGTAAATCTCGGGTTCTTTTTTTTACCTGTTTTTTCAGAACACGATTTGAAATGATGATGGCAATTACAGCAAATAAAGACAGAAGAGATAATACTGGTAGGACAAAATCTTTGAAAGTCAGAGAAGAAGCTATTTTTAATCCAACCCATTTCCGATAAATTTCATTTTTTTCTCTTTCGTCAATCAGGTCTACTCCTTTTTGGAGGATTTTATTTAATTCTGGCCAATCGTTTCGGCTAGCTAATCCCCATTTATATATGTAACCAGATTTTCCTGCCACGCGGAGATTGCTGATTCCATCCTTCTCAATATAATGTGTTGCCAAGGCTATATTCGCAATCATGGCATCTACCATGCCAAAGGAAACTTTTTTTAATCCCGTGGATATATCAGATACAACATCCAATTTTATTTCAGGATGGTTTAGGGAAAGATAGTCGTGAATTCCATACCCAGAAATAACCGCTATCTTTAATCCTTTAAGCTCCTTCAATGAAAGAGTCGCTTGTGTTTTATTTCTTACAATTATTACTGCAGGAAGTTCAATAAAAGGTTGGGTAAACAGCATGTACTCTAAACGTTGCGGCGTTGGGGTGGCCGCCCCCCACATATCTGTATCTCTTATTTTGGTTTTTTCGATTACTTCATCCCAATTTTTTAACTTTAAAATTTTGAAATGAATATTCAGTTTTTCTTCCAACAAACGAACATAATCGGCAGCAATACCTACCTACTTTCCCGATTTATCAATATATTCGAGGGGAAGAAAATCGGGGTCTGGCGATAATCTTATAGTTGGGTGGTCCTTGATCCATTCCCGCTCCTCAAGGTTTAATTCCACAACAGTCCCTAATGCTTCGTTTGCCACGGCGGAACCACTCAGAATTAAAGCTAGAGTCAAAATTAAAAATAAAATCTGTTTCATTATTTTATTTATATGGTTAAACATTAAAAATACAATACTATAATCAAAATATACAAGGAAAACCTATAACATTTAACTACGTCCTTTTATCTAGAATTGGGTTGCAAGGTGGGTAAAATTTCAGTCTCACAGTAAACAGGTATCAATATTAATTGTTTGAGGCCAGATTATGGTCGATCGCTGACTATTAATGGGTTTTGAAAGGGTCTGTTTTGGCGGAAATCGACCATAACTAGATATTTCTGAGAGGAAGTTTGATACATACTTTATGGGTAGAGTGAATTTGAGGAAAGGATTAATATAGCAAGCAACAACGCCACTTTGACCTTTGATTTCCAAATTTTTTGAGGCGTGGCGGTGATTCAGCGAGGTTCAATTTTATGTGGCAGTGGTTTAGGAATAATCGGCGAAAAAAAATAATAGCCACTCCTTTTTCAAGCGAGTGGGAGAGGCATATTCAAAATAACATTCCATATTATCAATACCTCAACCATAAAGAAAAAACGCGTTTACAAGATCTCATCCAAATCTTTATTGCCGAAAAGTCATGGTTGGGGTGCAATGGCTTGGAATTGACGGATGAAATTCGCGTCATGATCGCTACCCATGCCTGCTTGATGATACTCGCGCTGCCAAATGACTATTACCGCAATGTGGAATCCATTTATGTCTATCCTTCAACAATCTTTTCTCCTCAGAATTCCGCTGGTTTTTTTGAAGTTCGCACTACTCCCGTGCAAGGAGCGATGCCAATTCTAGGCGAAGCCCACCATCGTGGCCCAGTGATACTTGTTTGGGATGTGGTGAAAAAGGAAACCCGGCATCCCGAGCACGGTCATAATGTTGTCTATCATGAATTTGCTCACAAATTGGACATGCTTGATGGCAGTGCAGATGGCACTCCATTGCTAACTACTTCTGAGGAATATCAGCGGTGGATTGAAGTATGCTCCAAAGAATATCTAGAGCTATGCAACAAGGTAGGCCATGGCAAGTCTACATTTTTTGATAGTTATGCAGCAACTGACGAAGCTGAATTTTTTGCGGTGGTGACGGAACATTTTTTTTGCAAACCTGAAAACATGAAACGCTATCACCCAAAACTTTATCAGGTTTTACAGGGTTTTTATCGACAAGATCCCGCACTGAAAGTATCTACTAAAAAACTTTCTTAGATCAGCCAACTTTAAAGCAATTGATGGGAGCATGTAACTTTGCTTTAGCACCTTCTTCATTTTATTATTTACCCCTCACACTAGCGAGTGGTGCCGAAGAAAAGACTCGAACTTCCACACCCTTTCGCGCACATGAACCTGAATCATGCGCGTCTACCAATTCCGCCACTTCGGCAATATCTGGCTAGAACCGAACCCTATTTCAATGAGGTTTTCAAATATTTATACCAGAACAAACTATTCGATTCAGAATCCAGCCCTCTTTCCCATATGCTGCTCAACCAAAATCAGCAGAAAACTAATCAGAAAATTGAAGGTTTAACTCTTTCCAAGGTTATTATATATATAATTAGGGAACATTTTTGGCCTTCCCTACGATTTTGCTGTTTCCTCTTCATTTAAGGTGCAATGGTTCTCTTCCCGGCAAGAATACAAAAACAACTGGCCTGCGTTCTACTGTTGATTTTATCCAGCACCGGGATATATTTCAATTCGCTAAAAGGTTCTTTTCAGTTCGATGATGTTCCTCTGATCAGCAGCCATTGGATTGCAGACTTGGAATCATTCAACCAATTTGTAAAATTTTCTGCGTTTGAAAATCGACCCGTTCTTCTTTGGACTTATGCACTAAACAACTCTCTAGGTAAAAACAAGGAATTCGGATTCCACTTAGTTAACCTTACGCTCCATATTGGAGTCACTCTTCTAATATTTTTTTTAGTTTTAAAAACTTCTTCTTTTTACAGAAGTTTTAATAGAACACGCAATAAAAGTCCCGAAACAATTAATTCGAACGGGATCTGGATATTTCCATTCATAACCGCTCTAATATTTTCACTACACCCTTTAAATACAGATTCCATATCTTATATTTCTGCTCGCTCATCGGTTCTTGCGACATTTTTCTATTTAATTTCTTTATACCTTTTTCTGAATTTATTTAGTCCTAAAAAAAGGAATATCTCCTTAACAAAATACTTGATCATAATCCCGCCAATGATCGCAACAATGTATCTAAGTCTTGCGTCCAAATTGATCGCTGCGACTTTACCGCTGTTGATGGGCTTCTGGTATTTTGTTTTCATTTTTCCCAGAGAAGACAAAGAAGCATTGTGGAAAAGGGTCTGGGCCTATTTACTGCTCATTTTATTTTCTATCGCATCATTATTTTTATTAGGAGATTCCTGGCTTTACAAAGCAAAAGACCAAGGGTTCGAGTTGTATGGCCAACTACCCTACCTGCTTATCCAAATAAAGGTGATTGTTTTTTATTATTTAAGGCTATTCCTTTTTCCATTCAACTTAAGTGTGGACAGCGGCATGCCCTTCAGCTCCATCAATGAAGACCCTCTTATTGCCTTGGCGATATTAATCATAGTAGGTCTGGTAGTGGCTGTTATTAGGTCACGAAATTTATGGTTGTTGGCAGGAACAGCATGGTTTTTCATAACACTCGCACCAACCTCAAGTTTTATGCCGCTGAACGATCTAGCGGTGGAGCACCGCACCTACCTTCCAATGACATTAGGAATATGCATGGTAGTAGGTTGGGGACTATCCCGCTTTTGTTCAATGTGGAGATCTGGTTTTTTATCACTAATAATAATCGCTCTCAGTTTGACAACCATTACAAGAAATAGTGATTGGATCAGTGAAATAAGCTTATGGGAAGACGTCGCAAGGAAAAATCCATCGTCGTCCCGAGCACATAATAACCTTGGAAAAGCTTACTTCGAAAAAGGGAACCTCGCACGCGCGGGCTATCATTTTGAAAAGAGTATTGCGAATATTCCTAAATTTACAGAAGACAAATTTAATCTGAGAAATGCAGAAGAGCTTCTTTTAAGTAAAAGAGACCCGTCAAACTTCAACAACCCCAACCTGCGAATTGCAGCCGAACTCGTTGAACCTCACTATAACCTTGCCAGTATTTATTTGGATCAGGGCAAACTGGGTCTCGCAGAAAAGGAATACCAGAAAACGCTTTCACTCAGACCCAACCATTCTTCCGCAAAAATAGGGCTAGGCTCTGTCTATAACAAAAAAGGGCTTTATGAAAAAGCCGAAAAACTCTACCAACAAGCAATCAAAGATAAACAATCGCAAAGTGGTAACAACTTCTTTCCACTTGCTCATCTAAATCTCGGAGAAGTCTATGGTAAAACCGGAAAAATTTCTCTAGCGATTATGGAATGGGAAACGGCGATTCAGCAAGACCCCTCTTTACTACCAGCGCATTTCAATCTAGGAACAGCTTTAATGATGCAAGGTGAATTTGATCGAGCAGAAAAATACCTATTAAAATGTTTAGAGATGAACAATAAGCATGAACCCGCTTTATTCAACCTTGCTCTCGTCAAACAAAAACAAATGCATTGGCAAGACTCCATTAACGGGTTCAATAACTATATGGCAGTCACAGGACCCAAGCCATCGACACTTACCCAGATCGGGTTCAATTACTTGAACTTAAAAGACTGGGTGAATGCCCAATCCTTTTTCGAAAAATCATTGAGCATGCTTCCAACAAACATGAATACTTTGATTCTTCTAGGCGATGTATTTTTGGCTCAAGGCAATACCAGGGAAGCCGAAGAGAAATATCGTATAGCTTTAAATCTAAACCAAGATTCTGGTCTTGAAAAAATATTAAAAGATAAAATTAAAAATATTTCTAAATGACTCCTCATTCGCAAAATTTTGATCCCATAGCGTCCCAGATCAAGGCCATTTTTTTTCTTTGTTGTTTGGGATTACTCGTATTCTACGGAACCCTGCATTCCCCGTTTCACTATGATGACGCACATGCAATCGTTGAAAACCCGCATATAAAAGACCTGAGCAAATTCCAGGAGAAGGTAGGCATTCAGAATATTTTCAACAGATCCGCACTCTTGTTTTCTTTTACGGTCAACCAACACCTAGGAGAGATGGAGGTCTTTGGGTATCATCTCGTTAATATTTTAATCCACATCCTTAGCGCAATCCTTTGGTTTTTTCTTGTTAAAGATTTTCTAAGCATCGAACCATTTAACAATCGATCTCAACTAAAAACCTTACCACTGGTCTGCTCGATCATTCATCTGATAAACCCTTTGAATGTGCAAGCAGTAACTTACATATCCAGCCGATCATCATTATTGGCCACCTTTTTTTATTTACTGGCTTTCTATATTTTTCTAAAAATTCTAAAACCGGCCAAGGAAGAAGCCTCCAAGCTCCGAACTCCTATACTGATCCTTAGTCTTTTATTGATTTTATTTCTGGGAATTGCCTCAAAAGAAATTGTAGCTTCCTTTCCTTTGATAGCGATCGTTTATCTATGGTTAGCAACGCCTAATGAAAAAAGAAAAAGTTTAATTCCAAAATTTATATCCATATTATTTTTACTAGGGATTTTCCTGGGCTATAGATATTTCGAACAAGGAAACCTTTTTTCACTTAAGGCCGACCCTACTTCAGGGGACACCCATCGCCTGCTCTATTTATTAAGCCAAATAAAAGTGGTCGTGGGTTATTACCTGGTAAAATTGTTAGCTCCCGTCAATTTAAACTTTGAACCAGATATAGTCTTTTATAATAGTTGGTTCCATTGGGATTGGATTATTTCTCTAACAATCCTCCTCATAGCGGGAATCGTGATTTTCAGACAAAAATCAAACCTTATAAAATTTGGCGCATTATGGTTTCTTATCGCTCTTCTTCCCACATCCAGTTTTATTCCGTTAAAACAATTGGCGACGGAACATCGGACCTATTTGCCAGGCTTAGGGTTTACCCTGATTTTAGGATGGATGTTTTTAAATATCAGAGACTGCCGGATAATGACCCGAGTGCTTTTTCTGGTTTTTATTCTATTAATATCCACTTTAACCTTGAACCGGTCCCTTGATTTCAGATCTGAAATTTCTCTCTGGAAAGACACGTCTCAAAAGTCACCTCGAAAGGCCTTGGTTCATAATAATCTGGCCACCGCTTATATGGCAACCAATCAGTTGAGAGAGGCCAAGGCCGCACTTATAGCGGCTTTAGCTATTAATCCTTTGCAAATCGATTCGCACGTAAATTTAGGTCATATTGCAGGACGTGAGAAAAACTGGGAACAAGCTATAGAAAAGTTTGATCTTGGAATAAGTCTCGGAACCCAAAAATCCGACACTTTTTATTACTCCGGGTTTGCTCGAAATAATCTGGGAAGATTTGAAGAGGCTGTACCCTATTTCAAAAAGGCCATCAGCATGAAACCTTTTAAGGCCGATTATTATTTCGACCTTGGTAACTCATATAAACATCTAAAATTATATGATGATGCTCTACATCAGTACCGTAAAACTTTGGAAATTGATCCAAACCATTATAAAGCCCACAATAATATGGGCACCATCTTCTGGACTTTAGGGGCGGTGGATCAGGCCAAAGTTTCGTTCGAAAAAGTAGTGAGTATTAAACCTAATATTCCAACAATACATAATAATCTAGCGGCTATTTATATAAAAAGTGGAGATTTTAAGAAAGCGATTCCTCATTTGGAAAAGTTAATAAGCCTACAACCGGAAAATATTAATGCCAAAAAACTACTTCAGTTCTCAATTGGACAAATACGGTAAGCGGTATTATGGTTTCTAAATTGATAGTTCCTTCCTCAACACGGGTCCAAAAAATCTATTGCAGCATTGCCTTGGCCTTAATTGGCATTCTTGTTTATGGAAACCATCTACAAAACACCTTCCAGTTTGATAGCGTTGCCTACATAAAAAACAACCTGAGCTTGAAGAATCCAGAATCCATGCTAACCCTGAAATTCTGGATATCGAATTTTTTTGCCAGAGGGCTTCTATCAATTACCATGGCGCTTAACGCTCATCTCGGTGAACTGCGTCCCTTTGGCTACCATGTGCTTAATCTCGTAATTCATATTTTTAATACGGTTCTAATTTTTCATATTTTCAAGAAAGCCTTACTTCATTTCAAAAATAAGAATAGCGGAAACAATGCTGCTATTTCTTTTTTTGCTGCAACTATTTTTCTAGTTCACCCCATTCAAACAGAATCAGTGATCTACATAATTAGCCGGTCAGAAGTTTTTGCATCGTCCTTTTATCTGCTTGGTTTCTTATTATTCCAAACCTGTCTGGATCTACACAAACGCCATTCACTACCAAAAAGAATTATATTATTTTTGGTCATACTGTTCCTGACCGCAGTCGGGTTCAGCGTTAAACAAACGCTTGCGACATTCCCATTGATTCTATTTTTGTACTATATATCCATCTGCCCTTTAGATTCTCCGGTTGTAAAATTTCTTCTCAATTGGAAATGGCAAATAGCAACCGCTGTATTTATATTTTCAAGCCTTCTTCTATATAAACTTCTCTCAGACGAAACTTTTCTAATTGGCCCATCGAACCCCCATGAAATGGTGGGCAGAGAGAAGTATATGCTCAGCCAACCTGCTGTGGTTGTTTTTTATTATCTGCATAAAATTTTATTTCCAATAAATTTAAATGTCGATCCCGACATTGAAGTTGTGACTAATCTTTTTTCCTTTAGTTTTATTGTAAGCATGATGCTGATCGCTTTTATTGCTTATTATTTGTGGAAACAAAAAGCATGGCGGTTTTATATTTTCTTCCTCAGCTGGTTTTTTATAATTCTCTCACCCTCTTCATCTATCGTTACCCTGCATGATCTCGCCGCAGAGCATCGGGTATATCTGGCTTTACCCGGTGTGGTATTTATTTTGTCTTACGGTATATTCGACACTTTAAAAAATCAAAAGTCATGTGTCTTTATCTTATGCGGACTGACTCTTATTCTGGGGACATTAAATATTGAAAGGAATAGGGTCTGGAAAAACGAGCTAACTTTATGGTCGGACTCTTATAAAAAATCGCCAGACAAACTTCGCCCTTTAATCAATCTGGCAAGGGCTCATAGTATAGAAGGGAATAAAGAAGATGCCGTCCGGTATTATGAGGAGGCTCTTTTCAAAGGACCTGGTATTTTTGTTATTCAATATAATTTGGGAGAAATATATCTTAAGGAAGGTCGAGTTGAAGAAGCGATCGTGCGTTTCCAATCTGCCCTTAAGCTCAAGCCAGAAATTCCAGAAACTTATGCCAAATTGGGAGAAATATATTTAGCTCGAAAAAAATGGAAATTGGCAGATATTTATTTCAAAAAATGTATCGAGATCGATTCTCGATTTTCGCATGTTTTTAAAAATCTGGGCGTACTGCATTTTTATCATTTAAAAAACCTGAAAGAGAGTCTGCTTTATTTTTCCCGCTCTCTATCCTTGGACCCTAATCAGAAAGACGCCAACGAAATACGGAAACTTCTCCAGCAATATTCCACTCCCTAAAGCCAAGGTCGAATTAAAAAGCGAACGATTGCCATTGGCAGCACCAAGCTATTTGCTATCTTTTGGGGCATGTTCTGCCTCTTCGAGAGCCGACTCGGCTTCCTCTTCTGCATTCATCAGAGACTTCACCGACATGTGATCGCTGAGGATGAAGTAAAACCCACCTGCGAATACTACAAAAAACGATGCGGCCCACACCACCATGCCAAAACTGACGGCGGTCACTTCTGCTTCCCCCATTATTTCGTGCAAGGCTATAAGTACCCCTGCGTTGTAAGACCCAAGAAAGGCCGGAGTGGGTAACACGGTAATGAGGATACAAACCATCACGGTCAAAATTAGAAGAGAGTCTAACGACCGGGTTTGCAGGTCAAAGGCAAAGTAAAATGGATAATACAACGCTACTATCAGAGTCCATGTCAAAACTGAGAATATGGTTATCTGCATCAAGGATTTTTTATCTTTGATGACTTGGCACCCCAGGGCAAACTCACCCACCATGTAAATTATTTTTTCTTTCCAATTTTCGGATAGGGGTCGAATGCACCAGCTTATCCATGATTTTACTTTTTCTTCCTGCCAGGTAAGTAGAAACATGAATCCCAACAAACCAAAGACCAGAACAAAGCAAAAACGGCCAAATCCTATTGCCATGGTCTGCACGGAGACCCCTGAAAAGGTCAGATTTGGATCGAACATTTCTGTATTGAACACAAAGACCCAAACGAACATAGCCATCAAGCAAATGAGGTCAAACAGCCGTTCAACGATGATCGTCGAAAAGGCTCCAGAAAAGGTAATGTTATGTTTTTTTCCTACGACATAAGCTCGTAATATTTCACCTGCTCTTGCAGGAAGGATGCTCCCCATAAACCCAATCATCAAGGGTGAATAAATCTCTTTCACGGGGATTTCCTTAAAAGGCCTCAACAGAGCCTGCCAGCGGTAGGCGCGGGTGACGTAACTAAGGCAAATGAGTGCTAGGCCCGGCAATATATAAATGAGTTCTGCATTTTTGAGCGAGGTTGCCAGCTCTTCAAAGGAAATGTTTCTAAGGGTGTAATAAAGTGCACCGAAAGCGATGACCAACCCTATCAGCGATTGTCGTACTTTTTTCAATCTGATTCCTCAAGCAGAATTTTGGCTTTTTCGATATCTTTGTTGATCTGAACGACCAATTCTTCTTTCGACTTGAATTCTATTTCGCTACGGATGCGGGCGATGAATTCCACTTCTATTTCCTTTCCGTAAATCACTTGATTGAAATCAAGGATATGGACTTCTACGCTCAACCGGTCGCGGTGAAAGGTAGGATTAAATCCGATATTCGCTACAGCATCGTAGGATTCATTTTGATAAATCATGCGCACTGCATAAACGCCTGTTCCTGGAATCTGAACTTTGCTGGTATCAATATTTGCAGTGGGGAACCCAATAGCCTGTCCCGTTTTATACCCGGCAACTACGGGTCCGACGATAGAATAATAGCGACCCAAAAAATTTCGTGCCGACTCCATGTTTCCCGATTCGATTACTTCGCGGACATGGGAACTGCTAACGGTTAATCCATCGAGTTTGAACGGCTCGACCACATGAACTATGAAACCAAATTCCTCTCCCATTTTTTTCAGATAAGGAATGGTGCCTTCGCGACCGCGACCAAAGGCATAGTCGAAGCCGACCACCATTTCTTTTACGCCAATTTTATCGCTGAGGATATTTTTTGAAAAGTCGCGGGGTCGTTGGTCTGCAAACTGCCGGTTGAAATCGGCGCAAATGACGCTATCAATATTACAGGCTTCGATGAGTTCCATTTTTTTGTGGAAATGGGTCAGCAGGGGTGGAACTTTTTCGGGAGCAATGATTTTTAAAGGATGAGGCTCGAACGTGAACGCAATGGAGGTGCCGCCTTTCTCTAAGGCAATCTCAGCCGCTTTGCGAAAAAGAATCTGATGGCCTACATGCACCCCGTCAAAATTGCCCAAGGTCACCACAGGGTAGGGAAGGGGACCGCTTATATTTTTAGTTCCGCGTACTATTTTCATAAATCTGACTCCAGTCTACCTCAATAGCTTGATATTTCAAGCCCCTGGGATAGCGGATCCGTAAAATAGTTACCTAGGAACAGATGAAAAACGGCTCGGGTTCTGCTAAAATAAACCTACCCGAATAAAAAGGAGCATTTGAATGTTTGATATCGGATTTTTTGAGCTGATGATAATTATGGGAATCGCCGTTGTGGTGATTGGCCCGCAAAACCTTCCTAAACTTGCAAAAGCTATCGGCAAGGGCTGGGGAGAATTTCAACATACTTTCAGCGGATTGAAACAGGACGTTATGGATGAAGCTGAAGGCCTCAAACAAACGGTTAATATCGATGCCCTAGAACAAGATATCGGCGCGGCCACGAAAATCGATGTCGATGTCAATCTTTCTGAAATGGATCTTGATATCGCCGGCGATATCAAAAAAGACCTCTAGGCGGCGAACCGCCGCAGGAAATAGGTCAGAACATTTTTGAGCGAACTATCTCAATAAAGCCTCTAGATTGAGTTTTTTAAACTCGTCCATCTAAACCTCCCTCGCTAGAAAAATATCTTGTTAATATGCATAAGCAATTTTGTCTGGAGATAGCGTCCTGACCTTTAGAGTCCAGCGTCACGCTGGCGCGGAGCAGTATGATTAGTTCTGTTACATTTCATCCTTTTATTTCGCATTTTCCGCCTGCCTTATTTGTTGCAGGGCTGGCCCTGCTTTTTCTATCTAAAAAGAGAAACGACCCGAAACTTGGTTCCGCCGCGAGTTTTAATTTCAGTCTTGGATTGATGGCTGCTGTTGTCGCTAGTTTTTCGGGAATGGTTTCGGTCGATATCAACTTGCGCACAACGATAGATGTGGAAGGGCACCAAGGTTATTCTTTCCTATTCACAGTCCTTTACGGTTTTGTTACTGGCTACTCCTACACCAATTCTTTTTCTAAAACGGCTCAAGGCTTTTACATTGTCGGATTGTTGACCATGTGCATTTGCCTTTTTTCCGGCTATCAACTTGTCCACTCGGCGTGGGGCCAATAGGTCAGAACCCGCATTGTTAGCAGAATTTTTTATGCATAGTCACAAGAAATTTATCTGCTCTAATTAGGGAATAATTGCGAACCTATTGTAAAAGGCTCAACCGTATTTGATAGCTTGATGGGTAAAGACCTATTGCGCCCAGCCGCTGGCTGGTAAGTTGAAGCGGTGGACTAGTTCTCCGCCGTAGTAGCCGGTGCGGAGCACACAAACGAGACCTGCGGCAAGGGCTAGAAAGTAAACCACTCGACCGAGTCGGCTGCGAAAATAGCGGGAAACAACCATCGCAATAAGGAAAGTAGCTGCGGTGAGAAAAGCAAAACGCAGGTGGTCGGAAAGGAAGTCTTTAAATTTTTCCGTATTACCCAGACTCAACATCCCCAGAAAACCCACCAACAAAACGGGGAAAATGCACCAGAATCCTAATCGTGTGTTAAACCGACCTGCCGTTGTAACCACCTCATCTTTTCTTAAACTGCCATAAACTTCAAACACGACACCGCTGGTTAACAATGCAACGGGAAAATGAACGATTAAGGGGTGCAACTTCGCAAAAAACATCATTTTGATTTTATCGATTTTCTACCGCTGGTTCTGCGTTGATCAAGTTCTGCAAGCATAATACCCGCCGCTACGGAAACGTTTAAGGATTGCATATCTCCTTTGCCGGGAATGTTTACAAGAGTATCGCAACGACTTTTTACACGGGCTGAAAGGCCTTCATGTTCATTGCCAAGCACCAGAACAGCGGGGAAACGAATCTTTGCCGAGCTAAGGGATTCTTTTGCGCTCGGGTCGGCACCCACTACACACCAACCTTGCTCGCGACAATCTCTCAGTGAAGAAGATAGATCGCTGCTGTTATAAACCGAGACCGACTCCCACCCGCCTTCAGCCATCCTTGCGGCGGAAGGGGTAATGCCTGTCACTTTTCCCGTGCCGGGCACTATCAAACCGTGCACTCCGAAATAAGCGCAACTTCGTATGATCGCGCCCTGATTGTGAGGATTATCAATGCCATCAAGGGCTACCACGATTCCGTTCTCAGGAATACTGCCACGAATTAATTTATGAACCGATCCACAAACGCGGGGACGCACCACCATGACAATTCCTTCGTGATGCATTCCCGATGCTACTTTATTCAATGACTCTTGATCCAACTGGCGAAAAGGAAGTTTCTTCTCAGCACACCAAGCTTTTGCTTCTTTCAATTCGGTTGCTCGGGCGCGACTGAAAAACAAGCGTAGCAAACTTTCAGGGCGTTTTTTAAACGCACTCATGCAAGCGTTCCAACCATAAAGAGTAAACTCTTCTTGCTTTTTATGCTTCGCTCTATCCCCATCGGAATGGGTCTTCTTAAATACTTTTGGTTCTTTATCGATCACAATTATTTACTCACAAAAAATTTAGGGGTAATAATGGCTCTCTAGATATCAACCCCCTATATCCCCCTTATCAGGGGGAATTATTAATAAACCCTTTGCCAGAAGCAGAATAATCAAAGTTCCGCATCTCAGCTCTGACCTATTGCCCCACGGCGAGTGGGGTTAGCCGTGGCCGCCCATCATAAACTCTTCGTTATCGTCAAAGCGGAGGGGTTGCTCGTTTTGAAAGAATTCTTCTACCCTTTCCATTACCTCGGCGGTGGTTACGCACTCGAACATACTCTTGCGAAATTTTGCGGCTCCTTTATTTCCAAACGCAAGCCAGGCCGAGAATTTTCGCAATAAAATGAGTGAAAAACGCGTATCGTAATGTTCATTTAAACTGTTTCGATAGCGATGGATTATTTTCAGGCAAGAGCTATCGTTACTCAGTCCGATGCACTCGTTAAATATTCCGGGATTACGCAAAGCGCCTCTGCCTATCATAACCGCATCGACTTTTGATTCCTTCAATCTTTTCTTTGCTTGCTCCGCGCTACGAATATCTCCATTACCGATGATAGGAATTTTTGCCTCCTCTTTAACTTCTGCCATCAAGTCCCAATTGGCTTTACCATCGTAGCCCTGAGCGCGAGTGCGACCGTGTATCGCCACCCATTCACAGCCTGAATTGTAAGCCGCTTTGACGCATTCGTGTACCGTCAGTTCTTCTTCATTCCACCCGGTGCGCATCTTTACTGTAAGGGGAAGTCGAATACCCTTTTTTACAGTAGAAAGAAATTTTTCCAGATAGGCCGGGTCGCGTAGCAATGCGGCACCACAACCTTTCTTAACCACTTTCTTAACCGGACAACCCAGATTAATATCGATAAAATCCGCCCCGGTAGACTCTACAAACTCAGAGGCACGCACAATATCTTCCGCTGATTCTCCAAATAGCTGAATGCCAACAATGGATTTGGAATCTGCATGAATCCGCATCATTTTTTGGGTTTTTTCGGAGTTATAGAAAAGTCCTTTAGCAGAAACCAGCTCAGAGATTAAAACACCCGCACTCATTTCATCCATCAACTGCCGGAAACAAACATCGGTGATGCCCGCCATAGGTGCTAGCCAGAATGGATTGCGCGCCTTGGCAAACAAACCTTCTGTTTTTAGCTCCGGATTTTCGTGAGCGGGATGAGGTGGAGAAAAGGTGTTCATTGTATTTATATTTTTGCTATTTCTAATAAGGATTCAAAATGTGCAGGCGGCGCAACTCTAAATTCCATCGTCCGATCAAAGCACTGAAACTCGAGACCCCAGGCATGCAAACCGTATTGATAGATTCCTGCGGTTCCTTGTCCATAAACCAGATCATTATAAATGGGCAGCCCATAACTTGAAAGATGAACTCGAATCTGGTTTGTTCTACCTGAAAGAGGAGAAACTTTTAAAAGCGATTGTCCTTTTTTGGAAGCAAGCCATTGAACTTCAGTTTTTGCTGATTTCCCATTTTCTATTTGATCGCCGACACCTCTATGCGACCCCTTTAAAACTCCAATGGGCGCATCAATGCAAAATTTTTCCGTCTTGGGTTCACCTTCTACTAAAGCAAGGTATTCTTTTTTTATTTTATGGCTCTTGAATTCGTTCATCAAGGCGCCTGCTGCTTCGCGTGTCCGGGCAAATACGATCACACCTGTGGTCGTCGCATCCAGTCTTTGTACCGGCCGGGGAACTTCTTCTGGATACCACTGCTTCAAAATTTCGGTCATGCTGTTTTGGAAATATCGTCCGCTGGGATGAACCGGGATAGGAGCCGGTTTATCGAATACCCGGATATGCAAATCCTGATAAATAACTTTTAACCTGCGATCTGCTGGCGGTTCCTGCCGCATTCCGGCATGGGTAATAATGTGGTCCCCTTCTTTCAGGATATAACCTGTCTGCGCGGTCACGCCGTTTACCCAAATATCTCCATTTTTTATTTGAGCGATCCAGTCCTGCCTGGATTGATACGTAAAACGGGAAGCAAAATACTCTTCAATAGAAAGCCCACAATATTGCGGCGAAGGAGAAGACTTATATATCTGCTGGCTTGCTGCGGGTTGGAATAATGCATCCACCATCACGTTAGACCCAAAAAATGAAATAATATTAAAATATGGATCGCCACGCTCCCTCTCGTTGCTCGCGATGACGTGCTGAGGTGACGGTGCGTACTATAGTAAAAAGCTCAACAACCTTTTTAGCTTTTTGGGTATTGACTCATTACCAGCGGAGGTTAGCCGCTTAATTCCATTGGGGATTTACAGGGGCTTGCACGAGATATTCGTAATCTTTACCGAGAGAGCGCACCACATTTGCCCAGATTCCGTCTTCATTTTCCTGAAAAACAAATTCACCGCAGGCTTTAGAGGTCAACCAACTGAGCCGGGTCATTTCTTCTGCCAATTGTCCGGCACCCCAACCTGAGTATCCGAGATAAAAGCGGATATTCTTTTCCGGATTTTTAACACGAGTCATTAAATTATCCAGCAATTCCCAACTCATTCCCAGATAGACACCCTCGCAAATGGATTCCAGTTCAGGTAAAGGTTCTTCGGAATGACACAGGTAAAATACTTGTGAAGGGGAGACCGGACCGCCCAAATATATTTTCCCAGAAGGAAACTCGGACATACCCATTTCCGCAAAGACTTCTTTGGCATCTATGGGGGCGGATCGATTGATCACCAGCCCAAAAGAACCTTCGTCATCATGGTTACACAACAAAACAACCGTGCGCGAGAAATTGGGGTCGGGTAATACCGGATTGGCGATCAGGAAATATCCTTTCCCATATTCTTCATTGGATGGTTCTGGCATGACGCAATTACAAGTTTAAGGATTGAAGTTTTTTGAAATTGGGTTCTACCTTAGCTTCCTCTTTTCCTTCGGCAGAAGCAAAATTGTTGTCCAAGGCAATACTTACCAATTCGGGGAACTTTGTCGAAAGAGCCAATGCCATAATTCCTTCATCACCGATTTCGTTCTGCGCCAGATCCAGATCTTCTAATTTTGCTAATCCGTTATCCCTTGCCATTATTTTTGCACCTTCATCCTTAATACAGTTCCGGTACAGGTTGAGCGACTTCACCTTTTGTAAAACTTTAGATCGGATAAGATGACGAATCCCTTCCGGGCCAATATCGTTACCGCCTAATTCTATCCAATTGACCTTGGAAAATAATTCAGCCTCTGCGAGCAATTGTACTCCTACATCCCCTATACGGTTTCCTCCAAGATTCAGTCGGCGCACTTTTGCTACACGCTCATCACGAGTGATAATAGTCATTCCATTTTGGCCGACACAATACCCTTTCAGGTTCAGTTCTTTGCCATCCTGACTCAAGGTCTCTCCAACAACTTTTTTCATGGCCTCCTGCAACTTATCGCCTGTCAAAGTACAAGGCTCTGCAGGTTTGTAAATATCAAAATGTGTTATGGAAGGCATCTAGACCCCTTATATTTTTGGAATAGCGGTAACCTTGTAATAAATATGAAATTAACAGGTTTAGCGCTAAAAAATGATTAAAAAAACCAACAAAAAGAACTAATTCGATTGTAAACAGGCTATTATAAGGTTGACAGAAAATCAATTATATTTTAGATTTCCAAGCTTCACTCAAAGCTTGGGGAAGTAAACCAATCCATTTGACTGGCAACTGAAGATAAGTAGCCAAATTCTATTAATTTTTGAGTAATTTTAGCTAGAGGGCAATGGTATGAAACTTGATTTTGAAAAAATGGGTGGTCTGGTTCCGGCGATAATTCAAGACGCGGAAACTGGGAAAGTGTTAATGCTCGCCTATATGAACACCATTGCCTGGGAAAAGACCCTGGAAACCGGAAAAGCATGGTTCTACAGCCGCTCACGGGACAAACAATGGATGAAGGGGGAAGAAAGTGGCAACGTCCAAATTGTGAAAGAAGTGTTTGTCGATTGCGATGATGACACGGTGCTCTTGAAAGTAGAACAGGTAGGTAAAGCCGCCTGTCATAAGGGCTATACCAGTTGCTTTTTTAGAAAAGTTGACGGGGATGTGAAAATAGTAGAAGAAAAAGTATTCGACCCGGAAAAAGTTTATAAAAAATAAATTAACCATATAAGAAAGAGATCAATCCATGAGCGGTAAAGTATTGAAACTAGGAATTCCCAAAGGCAGTCTGGAAGAAGCAACGGTAAAACTTTTTGCCCGGGCAGGTTACAACATCAGAATTAAAAGCCGTTCTTATTTCCCCAGTATCGATGACGTTGAAATTGAGTGCATGTTAATTCGCGCCCAGGAAATTGCACGTTATGTAGCAGATGGTGTTCTCGATGCGGGTTTGACGGGTAAAGACTGGATTATGGAAAACCGCGCTGATGTGGAAGAAATAGCACCGCTGGTTTATTCCAAAGTCTCAGCCCGACCGGTTCGCTGGGTTCTGGCTGTGCCTAACGATTCCTCTATCAAAACAGTTCAAGACCTGCAAGGAAAACGGATTGCCACTGAAGTCATCAATCTGACAACAGATTGGCTGAAAGGCCATGGAGTGACTGCCAACGTTGAGTTTTCCTGGGGTGCTACAGAAGTCAAAGCTCCCAAGTTGGTCGACGCGATTGTTGAAGTGACAGAGACCGGGTCGTCTCTCAAAGCAAACAATCTAAGGATTGTCGATACCTTAATGGAATCTACAACTCGCTTTATTATGAACAAGACGGCAAACCAAGATGCCTGGAAACGCAATAAAGTCGATCGTCTGGTAATGATGTTGCAAGGTGCCATGGCAGCCAACGGCAAGGTAGGGCTGATGCTCAACGCGCCGAAAGACAAGCTGGATGAAATCGTTAAAATTTTTCCGTCGGGTAAAAAACCAACGGTTTCTGAATTGAACGATTCAAAATGGGTAGCTATCAATGTGATTCTCGAAGAAAAACTGGTGCGGGATTGCGTTCCCGATCTTAAAAAAGCCGGCGCGGAAGATATCGTCGAATATCCATTAAACAAAATCATCCACTAGCCACCACTAGGCGTGGGGCCAATGGGTCGAAACCCGAGCAGCAAATATAGGTTTTAAGGCATTTTACTATAGGGGAGTTGCTTCCCACGTAGTAGGGGCGAGTCATTTTATTTTTGGGCGAACGAAGACCCTTGTGCTTTTGGATGTAGTTTGTCAAAGAGGCTTTCCGCCTCGTATTTCCTATGCAAGAAAACACTGAAAAACCAGAAGACGCAGACACTCCGGAAAAAGAGGAAAACTCTTCTGATGTTGAAGAAACCTCTGAAATTCCTGAATCATCTGAAGATGAGTCTCCGTTTGAAGAACATGAGGGAGAAGTCCTCCCCGCTGAAAGAAAAAAACAGAGCGGTTGCGGTTTCCTTATTTTCATCCTTTTGCTATTAACAGGTGGCGGTGGTTACCTTTATTACACCAATCAGGTTCCACCGCAAATCATGCAGTGGATTGAGCCACTTATTGAATCGCAACCGAAACAACATGATCCCATTGCAAGACCTCCAGTAGTAGCCAGTCCCCCTGAAAAAAAACCGATTACCTTAGAAGAGAAACCCGTTTTTGAAGAACCTCTAGATGTTGAGGAAGAGCCACCCATTGAAATTGTTTCACCCTCCCCAGTAGAAGTGGAGATGGAACATATCAGCGGTTCTCCAACAGAACCCCTTTCTGAACCAGCAAATACCGATTATCTTGCTAAAATTTCTGGCAACACTACATTAGTGGAACCCGATGTTGAAGTCGTAGTGGAAGAACCTGAAGTTCAGGAAAGGTTTGTGGAGCAAGCACCTGTATTCACTCCCCAGCCATCAAAACCTCCTGTTCAACCGGAAAAGAACAAGCGGAATGAAGCCGTTCAGGCTTATCTCGATTTCTTTGAATCAGCTCTTGTTAAAATAGGCGAGCTGATTAAAGCAGGATTCTTCAAAGGAAAAGATTTCTTAAAGCAATCTATTGGTTGAGCGGGAATTTAAATAGTTCCTTCATCGAAAGCGAATTCGAAGGGAGTTTTTTTGTCAATCAGTCCGGCAGATTTACAAAGAGACTGGAAATGGCTCAATCCGTCTAACTCTTCGCCTCCTAAATTATATCGAATTTTATTTTGCAGATAATCGAGTAATACGGGTTCAGGGAAATTCGTAAGACGCGCCTGACTACGAACCGTACTGGCAATTTTCATCAACCCTTCTTGTTTTGCAACGCGAAAAATCTCTACAATTCGTTCGTCAATTTCGACTCCTTCTTTGACTGCAATCACCGCGTGCACAAAAGTCTTCCCCGTTCTCTGATACCACTCTTCACTCAAATCGTATATCGTTGTGCCTTCTTTTTTAAATCCCAGAGCGGGATCGCCAATGATGAGCGCGGCATCATGTTCTTCCAGCATTTTTTCGGGATTAGGATCACATTCCACCCATTTCAAATCAGGCGCCATTTCCTTTTTAAACAGCAATTTCAATAAAGCCACTGAAGTACGAGACCGGTTATCAATGGCCAAAGTGTCGATTGTCTTCAGTGGATATTTGGTAACCAGCAAAACCGTTCCGACTTGCCCCTTGGATGCAATGGACACCCCTGGAAGTAAACGCAAGCTGTCTGCGTGTTTCAAATATTCGATGGCGGGGATCATGGCCAGATCAAGCTCGCCCCGGCTAAGCTGATCGGCAAGGTGAGCAGGGGTTTCGGTATGAATCTCTATCATTGTCCAGTCACCCATAGTATTCAGGGCATCGCGTAACGGTTGTGCATTGATGAAATCGTGAATACCAAATTTTAACAAATTAAATAATCTCCTGAAAATCAACATGTGATGGGGGAACCCCCCATCCCTTTAAAGTAAAACTAAAAACTACTAGAGAAAAAACGGTGCCATCACCAGCGAAACAATCGACATCAATTTGATGAGGATGTTCATTGCCGGACCCGAGGTGTCTTTCAGAGGATCACCCACCGTATCTCCAACAACGGTAGCATGGTGAGCGTCGGAACCTTTTCCGCCCAGGTTTCCTGCTTCCACATATTTTTTAGCATTATCCCAGGCACCACCGCCATTCGACATGAACAGCGCCAATAAAACACCGACCAAAGTTGCTCCCATCAGCATTCCACCCAACGCTTCTGCGCCGAGCATCCAACCGACTATGATAGGGGTTAAGAAAGCCACTACACCGGGAGCAATCATTTCCTTCAACGCTGCCTGGGTGCTGATATCGATACAACGTGCACTATCGGGTTTGCCAGTGCCTTCCATAAGTCCTGGAATTTCGCGGAACTGTCGGCGAATTTCTTCAACCATTGTCATTGCGGCATTCCCAACCGAAGTCATGGTCAGAGCGGCAACATAAAATGGCACGACACCACCAAGAAACATACCAATAACCACATTGGTTTTTGTGATGTCAATGGAGTCGATATTTGCTGCCTGAGTGAACGCTGCAAATAAGGCCAGCGCTGTCAAAGCAGCAGAGCCAATAGCAAAGCCTTTACCAATAGCGGCTGTGGTGTTACCCACTTGATCGAGTCCATCTGTAATCTTTCGAGTTTCTTCTCCCAGTCCTGCCATCTCTGAAATTCCACCCGCGTTATCAGCGATGGGTCCATAAGCGTCGACTGACATGGTAATACCTACTGTTGCCAACATACCCACGGCAGACAGTGCAACACCATAAAGACCCGCAGATTCAGCACTAACATAAATGGTCAGAGCCATAATTATCACAGGGATTACACAACTTTCCATGGCAACCGCAAGACCTGTGATCATTACTGTTGCAACTCCTGTGTTGCTCGATTCTGCAATGCGCACAACAGGCTTACTGGCTGTGTAATATTCGGTTATCAATCCGATACCTATACCTGCCAGACAACCAAACAGGAGCGCGATAAATACGCCTGAAGGGAGGCCCATGACTTTAATAAGAAAAAATGCCACGAATAACATGGCCCCGGCACTAATAAAGGTGCAGTTTCTAAGAGCTGCTGAAGGGTCCATGTTGCCTAAAGATGTCATGGCACGAATACCAATGACCGAGGCAAGTAAACCCACCATGGCGATCATAATAGGAAGAGCCATGTATTCGAATCGCAAGGTCGCCATACTGGCACCAATGACAATAGCCGCGATCATGGAACCACAATAAGATTCAAAAATATCTGCACCCAGTCCTGCTGTGTCGCCTACGCAGTCGCCTACGTTATCGGCGATAACGCCAGGGTTTCGTGGATCGTCTTCTGGAATACCTGCTTCGACCTTACCAACGAGGTCGGAGCCAACGTCTGCGGTTTTGGTATAAATACCGCCGCCTACGCGAGCGAACAATGCAATGGAGCTTGCACCCATGGCAAACCCGCTGATGACTGTAAAAGAATCTCCGCGTCCGAATAGAAGGAATAATCCACCGACACCCAGAAGCCCGAGGCTTGCTACACAAAGCCCCATCACCGCGCCACCATTGAATGCGATGAGAAGTGCCTTGGATTGTCCACCGTCAACTGCAGCTTGGGAAGTACGAACACCGGATGTTGTCGCTGCATTCATGCCAAAAAAACCAGCCAGCATAGAACAACCTGCCCCGATAGCATAGGAAACGGCTGTCCAAAGTCCAATCCAGATTCCTTTTTGCATGGAAATCAGGACAAGCAGGAGTAGAAAAATTCCTGCGATAAAGTAGCCGAGTATTTTGTATTCCCTTGAAAGAAATACCATAGCGCCTTCATGGATGGCATCGGCGATTTCTGTCATTTTTTCATTTCCAGCTGGTGCGTCATCGACACCTTCGAATAGTTTCCAAGCGATGATGAGTCCGAAGAGACCAAAAATAACAGCTAGGTACACATAATTTTGCGATGCGTCAAAAGCGGCCATCACCAGGTATGCCACCATGGCAAAACCGATGAAGCCAATTTCTCCTTTGTGTTCCGATAACATTCTTATTACTCCTTCGTAGGGTTGTTCTGTTTAGTGAGTTCCTTGAGCGCCGCTTCTATCGTTTGCACCGCTTTGTCCATTACATCATTTAACAGCCCTGACTCTTCTTCAGTAAAAGGGGACAAGACGTAATCTACAATGTCCTCTCTATCTTCAGGGCGGTCGACCCCAATGCGCACCCGATAAAACTCTCTGGTTCGCAGTGTCTCTATGGTCGATCTAATTCCCAATTGACCACCATCGCCCCCCTTAAGCTTGGTCTTTATTTTTCCAAGTGGGAGGTCAATGTCATCATGTGTTACCAGAATCTGCTCTGGGGAAAGATTAAAAGCGGAAAGAAGCGCTTTGACAGCTTTTCCACTCTCGTTCATGTAGGTCATCGGTTTTGCGAGAATAACCGGAAGCCCTTCAATTTCCCCTTTTCCATAAAGGGAACGATACTTATGTTGAGTCAGCTTGATTTTATATTTATCAGCAAGATTATCTAAAACAAGAAATCCCGCATTATGCCTTGTCAGCTCATAACGTGGCCCGGGATTGCCCAAGCCTAAAATCAAAAACACAATTAATTTTTACCGTCCTCTTTCTTCCCGGTATCCTCTTTGGAGTCTACGGGAGCAGCAGCATCTCCTTCTGCTTCTTCTTCTCCTTCAGCTTTGGCTTCTTTTACTTTTTCGAGATGAACATTCACAACGACATCGTTGGGGTTATTTACTATGGATACAGATCCCCCCAGGTTTAGATCGGAGACATGAACCATCTGATTTAGTTCTATCTCACCCATTTCCACCTCTATTTTTTCGGGAATGTCTTTCGGCAGACTTTCAATTTCCAAAGCGCGGATAATGTGGTTTACATGCCCACCCTGTTTTTCTCCAGGGGAAACACCAACCAGAATAACAGGGATTTTTGCTTTGATCTTTTTGGTTACATCAATTTCAAGAAAATCAATATGCACCCAGCCCGGTTTAAGAGGATGAGTTTGAAATTCTTGTAGTACTACGTTTCTGTTTTCTGCTTTATCGCCATCGACCTTCAACTCAATAAGAACATTGCGTCCTTTGGCTTCAATCAATTTCTTTAGTTCCTTTGGGTTGACCGATAAGCTGACGTTATCATGGAGGCCGTAAACAACTGCGGGGATGCATTCATCCGTCCGCAGTTTTCGTGCAGCTGATTTGCCATTTGGTTCTCTTATTTTTCCTGTTAAAACTGACATTTGAAACTCCAATCAATGTAAAAAATTTCTGGCAGGCGACCTATGTTTTAATCCTTTGTTGAATCGAACAAGGAACTGACAGAGGTTTCCTGATGAATTCTTAAAATTGCTTCTCCTAAAAGAGAGGCAACAGATAACACTTTTATCTTAGGGTTTTTTTTCAGCTCATCATTCAAGGGAATAGTATTGGTTGTCACCACGGATTTAATAGGTGAGTTTGCAATACGTTCTTCCGCTGGACCCGATAATACCGGGTGAGAACAACAGGCATGCACTTCCTTCGCCCCTGCGCCCAAAAGCGCATCGGTTGCTTCCATCAGCGTTCCCGCGGTATCAATCATATCGTCCACGATGAAAGCTATTTTCCCTTTTACATCACCAATGATATTCATCGCTTTGGCTTCATTGGGAATATCCCGGCGCTTATCAATAATTGCAAGGGAGGTATCTAATCGTTTTGCATAAGCGCGAGCCCTTTCCACGCCTCCGGCATCCGGTGAAATAACGATCATATTCTTCAGATTCTGCGCTTTGATATATTCGATCAAAACATTTATTGCGAATAGATGATCCACAGGGACATTAAAAAAACCTTGAATTTGCCCGGCGTGTAAATCAACTGTTAAAACGCGATCTGCACCTGCTGTAACCACTAAATCGGCAACCAGTTTGGATGTGATAGGAACCCGTGGTTCGTTTTTCCTGTCTTGCCGAGCATACCCGTAATAAGGGATCACGGCAGTTATCCTTTTTGCTGAAGCACGACGCAAAGCATCGATCATAATCAGCAGTTCCATCAAATTGGTATTGCCCGGAAAACAAGTTGATTGGACAACGAAAACGTCTCCGCCGCGAACATTTTCTTCGATTCGCACATAGATTTCTTTATCAGAGAAATCACGAATTACCGTTTTCCCAGATGGGACACCCATGTAGCCACAGATTTCTTCCGTTAGTTCTTGATTCGCTCTACCGGAAAAAACCAGTACACGCCCATTATCACTGGAAAACATTTTTCATCCTCAAAAAAAATTGGCTGGGGCGGGAGGATTCGAACCTCCGAATGCAGGCATCAAAAACCTGTGTCTTAACCGCTTGAC
>JAJDAW010000012.1 GCA_029261635.1 Nitrospinaceae bacterium | reverse complement strand
GCAATATGAGACAGTAATTCGGAGTTTGGAGAGCGTTTACCACTTTCATAATGGTTCATCGTTGGCAAGGATATTTTTAAAATACCGGCTAATTCCTTTTGCTTGAAACCCTTTGAATTCCTTGCGTATATTATCCGTTCGTTTAATTTATTAGTCATTTCTATAATTTTTAAGTTGACATATGTTTAATAATTTTATATTACAGTATTACCGTTAAACATTCAACTAACTATAGATCAGACTTCTAGTGGGCATTAAACCCGGCCTGGTTTAGAGTTGGAAGGAGAAAAGTTATGAAGCCGAACTGTGAAGAAATGAGCTGGGAGGAAGTTGCCACTATGCTCGATGGAGCTAATAATATCTTGGCTCAAAACTTTAATCAGCTAACAGAAGAATATTCTCGTTTGATGACCCAAGTCATGAATGATGAAAGCGTCGCTGTAAAAAATAGAGAAGAGAAGAAGTCTCGATAAAATTCAAGGTATCGCTAGCGGCGGACTCTTCGCAGTTGGTATTTTTGTACGGCCCGGTTATGCTCGTTGAGTGTTGCTGAAAACTGATGACTTCCATCTTGACGTGAAACAAAATATAAGTTTTCCGTTTTTACTGGATAGAGTGCCGCAACAATTGCTTTAAGACCGGGACTTGCAATAGGACCTGGTGGCAGTCCTTTATATCGATAAGTGTTATAGGGAGAGTCGATTTTGAGGTCGCGCTTTCTGATATTGCCGTCAAAGTTTTCTATTGCATAGATTACCGTTGGATCTGTTTGCAACCGCATATTTTTTTTCAAGCGGTTGTGGAAAACAGAGGATATTTGTTTGCGCTCGGAATCTTTTCCCGTTTCTTTTTCAATCAGTGAAGCGAGAGTTATGATTTCATGATAAGAAAACCCTATTTCTTTAGCGCGCTTAAGAAACTCTTGTTTCAAGGCTCGTTCCTTAAATGTCTCCACCATTTTTTTTACAATAGTAGCTTCAGCAGTGAACTTTCCGAAATGGTAGGTCTCTGGAAAAAGGTAGCCCTCTAAAGAATCAGCAGAAATTCCTGTTACGAGTTTTATGTTTTTTGTTTCCTGTAGAAAGCTCTCTTTGTCAGCGAGATTTTGCTTTTCTAAAAGGTCGGCTATTTCTGTGATGCGGTATCCTTCAGGGATGGTGACGGGGTGTAGAACCGTTTTACCCGATGTGATTCTTTTTAAAATATCTGCAGGAAGCATGGAGGGAGAAACATTATATTCCCCAACCATAATTAACTTTTGCTTGTCTTGAATTAAAGCAATAGCCTGGAAGGCACTGGCACTGCGGATGAGGTTTTGACGGGAAAGTTCCTGCGAGACCCTTTTTAATGTCATTCCAGGTACGACTTCAAAAACCTGGAGTTCGGTGTCATCACTCATGGAACGGGAAGCTTGAAAATAAAGCAGGCCCACAATAATCCAGATGAGTGCCAATAAGCCCCAGAAGCATGAGATGAGGGTTGTACGCATATTTATTTAACCGGGCTATTAAAGCGCTTTGGCCAACCGATCCAGAAATTCATCGTTTTCAGCTTTTGTTCCTATTGTAACACGCATGCAGTTTTTTAGTCTGGGGTGCGCTCCCAGGTTTCTGACCAGAACTCCGTTTTCCATCAAATTTCTGAATATATTTTCTCCGTTTTTGGAAGCTTGAAATAAAATGAAATTGGCATCTGAGGGAAAGACTGTAATGGTTTTAATTTTCGCTAATTCATTGAGTAACCGGGATCGTTCTTCCTTAATAGAATCTATTTGCTTTTGCACCGTATCAAAATTATTCATCAATTCCGTTGCGGCTATCTGTGAAATCGAATTCGAATTATAAGGAAGGCGGACTTTATTGATTTCATCCACCAGCGTACTGGAAAAAATTCCATAGCCGACCCTCAATCCCGCCAGACCGATCTTGGACAAACTTCTTAACACAACCAGGTTGTTGTGATCTTTCATTTGGTTGAGAAAGGTCTGTCCTGAAAAATCATAATAAGCTTCATCAAGTACCACAATACCTTCAAAGTTTTCTACGAGTTTTTGAATTTCTGTTCGAGAAAAACAATTTCCTGTTGGATTATTAGGATAACTTATGAACACAATGCGGGCATGGCTTGCATTTAGTTTTTCAAAAAGAGGCGCTGCTTCAAAATCCCAATTATCGTTGAGAGGGAAAGTTTGGACGTTCAGTCCCATGCCTTTTGCCGTGATGGCGTACATAGCAAAAGTAGTATCGGGGAAGGCGATAGTGTCTCCTGCATTGCAAAAGACCTGCATCAAATTCTGAATCAATTCATCGGACCCGTTTCCAATCACAAGTTGATTTGTGGGGACTCCAATACGATTTGAAATGGCTTCTTTTAATGTTTTGCAATCAGGATCTGGATATCGGTTTAAGTCCAGTTGTTCAAAACGAGCCAGAATTTTTTTTAATAGTTCTGGGGAAGGCGGGTAGGGGTTTTCATTAGCATGAAGTTTAATGCCATCTTCTACTGATTCAACATGATAGGCTTTCAGGCTTTTAACTTTTTCGCATACTAGATCCGTAAGGTTGATTTGGGACATAATTTCTCAACCCAACAATTCTTTGATGTCATTTGAGGTTGGGATATAGCGCGCAACCCGGGATTTTTCTGCTTGGACAATAGCGAGAATGGATTTTACCGTTTCTTCCACGTTAAAATTTGTGATAACGTAATCGTATTCCTTGTATTTTTTAATTTCTTCTTTCCCTGTATTGACACGTCTTTCAATGCTCTCTTCAGTTTCAGTGCCTCTTTTTCTGAGACGCTTTGTTATCTCTTCTATTGAAGGAGGAAGGATGAGTATGTAAGAGCCCTTGAATTTCATATTGCGAAGAGAATCCACTCCCTGAACATCGAGTTCTAATAAAATATCTAAACCTTCTTGCTGAGGTTTTTCTATAGACTCGAAAGATGTCCCATAATACTCCGTATGGACTTGAGCCCATTCGAGAAAACCATTGTTATTTTTTTTGGTTTCGAATTCTTTTTTTGAAATGAAAAAATAATCGACCCCATCGATTTCTCCATCACGAATTTTTCTCGTGGTATGCGATGTGGCGATCCTAAGATCGGGCATTTCCTGTATTAAACGTTTACAGGTTGTTGTCTTTCCTGTTCCAGAAGGGGCAGAAATTATGATGGGTAGGCCCTTTTGAGTCATTTGCCATTCATCCAGTGTTTGTTGTTATTGTCAGGTTCGCGAAACAATACAGCTTATTCGATGTTTTGTACTTGTTCTCGAATTTTCTCAAGCTCACTTTTCATTTCAATGACCCGGTTGGAAACCTTGGTATCACTGGACTTAGAGCCTGTGGTGTTGACTTCCCGGTTAATTTCCTGAGTGATAAATTCCAGCTTGCGGCCAATAGGTTCTTTTGCTGCGAAAAAATTTCTAAACTGATCCAAATGGCTTTTCAAACGGGTCATTTCTTCAGTGATATCACTACGATCAGCCAGAAGGGCGGCTTCTTGGGCAAGCCGTGTTTCATCGAGGCCAACTCCTTCATTCAAAGTCTTTATTCTTTCATTGAGCTTTTCTTGGTATTCTTTTATTACTTCAGGATGTCGCGATTCAATTTCCGCCGCGTGACTTTCTATAGCGTCAATACGTTGAGCCAAGTCCTTTTGCATGTTTTCGCCTTCTTCTTCACGCATTTTCTGCAAAGAGACCAAAGCTTCTGTTGTGATATTGAGTATTAGATCTTTTTTTGCAGGATCAAGGGCAACGGGTTCAATTTTAATTATATCTCGCAAGCCGACTACAGATTTCAGGTCGACTTCTCCTTGCAGTCCTAATGAATCTCGAATTTGATTCAAGGCATCGATATATTGAGTCGCAAGTGACAAGTTTGGTTTGACTTCCCATTCACCGGAACCTTCGTTCGAGTTTGCAAGGCTGATGGTGAGGTTAATAGAGCCTCTGGAACAGTGCGACTTAATGAGCTTTTTTAAAGGTTGCTCGAGGTCCACATAGGCCTTTGGAAGGCGGGTAGTGATTTCAATAAAGCGATTGTTGACAGACCGAATTTCTGCCTGGTAAGTATAATCCCCTTCTTGACATTCGGCCCGGCCAAATCCGGTCATACTGATGAGCATTAACTATTACGCCTTTTCAATGGTTAGTTTGTAATGCCCTTGTTCTTCAACGAGAGAGATGACCTTGTGTCCATCATTCTTAATACTCTTGGGTACATTTTCGCTAGGCTCTCCATCATCGAGCAATACTTCCAACACGCTTCCCGAGGCCATCGTTTCCAATTTGATTTTTGTTTTAACGTAATTGAATGGACACTTCACGCCAAGAAGATCGATGCTTGTGTGTGTTTTTGCAGACCCGGCAGGTTTATCTTTTGGGTCATCTCCGCCTACTCTTATTCGGAGAGATTTATCCGACTGCATTTTTTCTTGAACGGCTTTGCACTCTTCAAGCAATAATCCGGACTCAGAAAGCCACAACTCGGCCGTTTTTTCATCGGATGCTTCCGAGTTTTCCTCGAAGGTATCTATAAGTTTTGCGAATTGAGCTGAAACGATTTCCATATCTATTACGAGAGATTGGAATTTTTTCAGACACTCCCAGTCATCATTAAAGTCCATCCCTTCTGTGACCAGCAACGCACGAGCCGATGCGATAACGCTTCGTCTGGCATGATCTCCTGTTTCTTTGACATCCTTTTTTTCAAGAGAAAGCTTGCCCTGGAATTGCTCGCGTTCTGCTTCTGAAATCCGGTCGGTGATCATATCGGTCACAGCTCCAGCACATTCGCCTTGCCCACGATCTTCGAGACTGAATTTCTGGGTTGAACCATAATCAATATAAGACTCGGGTGACTGTTCGATATCGGGCAAGGTTCTTAGCGAATCGAGCAATGCACGAAAATGCGCTTTACCCATGCGGTCAAAGTATTCGCCAAAAGATTCTTCACCTTGTTTATTTTCCTTGTAGTCTTTGATAGAGGTCTTCATTGCTTCAGGTGCATTTTTAGCAGGTATCTTGATAACGGAAGTTCCAAATATAGCCTTATCTTCTGTAATTCTACCACCGAGAAGAACTTCGTAATGTGGAGTCAGAATGCCGTTTAATTTTTTGGCACCGCCATGAAACCCGATAGACGCGATATGATGTTGCCCGCAAGAGTTAGGACAGCCGCTCGCCTTGATGGTGATATGATCCATGTCTTTAGAAATTTCAAGTTCCTTTTCCATTTCCTCATTCAAATTTTCAACCAACCCACGCGATGCGGTGATACCAAGGTTGCAGGTTTCAGAACCCGGACAACAAGTGATATCGCGTATTTCTTCTGTCCCGGCTTTATGAAGACCAATTTTCTTGAGTTCAGAAAATAGATTTCCAAAAGCTTCTTCTTTGATCCAGGGGATCATCAAGTTCTGGTTGACGGTGGCTACCAGTTTTCCGCCAGCGAAACTTTCTGCCATATC
>JAJDAW010000011.1 GCA_029261635.1 Nitrospinaceae bacterium | reverse complement strand
TGACCGATTCCCAATGCTGTCAATTGACCGACAGCTTCGTAAGTCAGGGTTCCACTACGGGAGATGATGCCGACGTTGCCTTTTTTATGAATATGCGCTGGCATGATTCCGATTTTTGCTTTACCGGGAGAAATAACTCCGGGGCAGTTGGGTCCGACCAGTCTGCTGTTGGTTCCTTGCAGATATTTATGGACATTCACCATGTCACTGACAGGAATACCCTCGGTGATGCAGATGATAAGTTCAATGCCCGCATCGGCGGCTTCTAAAATTGCATCGGCTGCAAAAGGTGGTGGTACAAAAACCATGGTAGCGTTCGCTTTGGTTTTTTTTGCGGCATCAGCTACGGTGTTAAACACGGGAACATTTCCCATTACCGTTTGTCCGCCTTTGCCGGGGGTAACCCCGCCCACAACTTTGGTTCCATATTTCATGGATTGCTCGGTGTGAAACATTCCTTCACGACCGGTGATGCCTTGAGTGATCAGTCTGGTTTTTTCGTCTACGAGTATGCTCATTTGATTGCTTTAACCACCTTTTGGGCGCCATCTTTCATTCCATCTCCAATGAGAAAATTGAGACCGGAATCTTTGAGGATCTGATGCCCTTCTTCCATATTCGTGCCTTCCATGCGAACCACAACTGGAATTTTGATATGGAGTTTTTTAGTTGCAGCAACCACCCCTCTTGCTAATACATCGCAACGAAGAATGCCGCCAAATATATTAATAAAAATTCCTTTTACTGACTTGTCCGAGAGGAGGATTCTAAATCCATTTTCTATCATCTCCTCATCGGCTCCGCCACCCACATCGAGGAAGTTTGCCGGTTCCCCGCCAGATAGTTTAATGATGTCCATGGTGCCCATGGCCAGTCCTGCGCCATTAACCATGCAACCAATATTTCCATCCAGTTTAATGTAGTTAAGATTAAACTTACTGGCTTCCACTTCGGTCGGATCTTCTTCATCCGTGTCGCGAAGAGCTAGTGTGTCTTTATGCCGATACATCGCATTGTCATCTATATCTACTTTTGCATCGAGAGCCAAGACACGGTCGTCAGAGGTGATGACGAGAGGGTTGATCTCAAGCATCGAGCAATCTTCTTTGACGAAAGAATCGTAGAGATTGATGATGAAGGGAATAATAGCTTTTAAAGCTGCGCCTTCCAGGTTCAAGGCAAAAGCTATTTTTCGAGCTAGATAAGGTTGAACGCCGATTACGGGGTCAACCACTTCTTTAATTATTTTTTCAGGAGTATCAGCGGCAACCTCTTCGATCTCCATACCACCAGCTTCAGATGCCATGATAAGAACCCGGCTGGTTTCCCGGTCTACCAGGATTCCCATATAGAGTTCTTTAACGATATCCATGCCTTCTTCTATTAAAACTTTTTTAACCAGACGGCCTTCCGGTCCGGTTTGCGGCGTGACCAAGGTCATTCCGATTATTTTTCCTGCATGCTTTTCTGCTTCAGCAGGGCTTTTGGCTAGCTTGACTCCACCGCCTTTGCCTCGGCCTCCTGCATGAATCTGAGCTTTAACAACAACAACGGGGGTGCCCAGTTTTTTAGCGGCCGCAGGAGCTTCAGATTTTTTTGAAACCAAAACTCCGTTGGGCACAGGAACATTATATTTTCTGAGAATTTCTTTGGCTTGATATTCGTGAATCTTCATGAATTTTTCTTAAATTATAGGGGAGAAAATGAGCACGATTTTTAACATAGGGAAAAGGAGGTTGTCAAAAAAATATTAGAGCTTGATGGAAATCCTTGATGGGTAAATCTGGTTTTTATCTATCTTTACCAAACTATAAGGCTGTTTAATTCGGTTCTTATCTGTTCAATGTTCCTGTTTTGTTAGATTAGAATTGAATTTCTATTTTTCTTTTTTTTAGTGCTAAGGGGTTGTAAATAATTAATTTAAAAGAGTTCTATGACTTGGTCGTGACTAAACTCATGGAATAAAAGGGAATAAATTCCATCTTACTTGCAAGTTCTTTTTATTAGATCGGTATCTGGTGTTAATTTTATTGCGGGCAAATAATAAACTGCTACTCCATTTTTTGAGACAAAAAAAATAATATTTGAGAGGAAGAAAAATGAATAACCACATCCAAAAAGTTCCCGCAAGAGTTTTGCCTTCTATCCGCAGTAATTCCGCAGAATCAAAAAGTTTTTTCAGTAAGCTTTTTCGTAAAGGTGACTTTACGAATGGGAATGAGTTGACAGAAAACCAACATGGTCTGAAAGCTTGTCTGGATAATTTACAGGAGAATATTTTTGTGGCTGATAGAAATCTCAACCTCACCTATATAAACGAAACTGCTCGAGCTACATTGATTTCGATCGAGCCAGAAATTCAAAAGGCATTTGGATTGGGAGTGGATGATCTATTGGGCGGTTCCATACACAGGTTTCATCAGAATCCGCAACAGGTGGAAAAGATTCTTAGGAACCCAGCTTCATTACCTCATTCAACGGAACTGGCTTTTGGAAAAGTAATCTTAAAAACCAGTATCAATGCTATTTGGGACGAGAAAGGTGAAATTGAGGGCTATATTGCCAATTGGGAAGAGATAGGTGAAAGAAAAAAGTTGGAGCTGGATCAGGCACGAGTAAACTCCATGATGGAAAGTGCCCCTTTTAATATTCTGTTTTGTGATTGTGATCTGATTTTGCAATATGCCAATCCGGCTTCGATCAAAACGTTAAAGACTCTCGAACAATACCTTCCTGTACGAGTGGATGAGATGATTGGTGCGAACATTGACATCTTTCATAAAAATCCCGCGCACCAAAGAAAAATGTTATCTGATCCGCGCAACCTGCCCCATACCGCGCAAATCCAAGTAGGGCCTGAGATATTAGATCTCGTGATCAATGCTATTTATGATCAGGATAAAAACTTCAGTGGG
>JAJDAW010000010.1 GCA_029261635.1 Nitrospinaceae bacterium | reverse complement strand
TGAAACATAAGATGACCCCAACCATAGGTCGTTCTCATGGAATTCATGCGGAACCCCTTACGTTTGGATAAAAAGTCGCCAACTGGTACGAAGAGGTGGGGCGCAATATTGAGCGTATTAAGCGGGCTCGGCAAGTTATTTCTTACGGCCAAATTTCGGGCGCTGTAGGAACGTTCGCTTGCATTCACCCGGAAGTGGAAGGCTATGTATGTGCCAAGTTAGGGCTTAAACCAGCACCGGTTTCCACACAGATTGTACAGCGAGACCGACATGCAGAATTTTTCACTGCACTGGCTATTCTTGCAGGAACGATCGATAAAATCGCGACAGAGATTCGCCACCTGCAACGGACAGAGGTTCTCGAAGTAGAAGAGTTTTTTTCGAGTGGACAAAAAGGCTCTTCCGCAATGCCGCATAAAAGAAATCCCGTAGTATCAGAGCAAATGTCAGGACTGGCTCGTGTGATAAGGGCAAACTCTCTGGCTGCTATGGAAAATATGCCGCTATGGCATGAGAGAGATATCAGCCATTCTTCAGTGGAACGGGTGATCGGGCCGGATAGTACGATACTTGTGCACTATATGCTTAGAAAAATGACCAAAATGATGGAGCATTTGATTGTTTATCCAGAAAACATGATGCGCAATCTTGAAAAAACCGAAGGCCTGATTTTTTCGCAGAGCGTGTTGCTTGCACTGGTAGACAAGGGAATCACACGTGAAGAGGCTTATAAGCTGGTACAGAAAAATGCGATGCAATCATGGACAAAAGGCAAAGATTTTTTAACGTTGCTGAAAAAAGATAAAAAAATTGGCGCTCTAATGAAAGCGCGAGAAATCGAAAAAATATTTAACTTAAAATCTCAGTTTAAAAATATAGATTTTATTTTTAAACGAATCTTTAAAAAATAGAGAGACTATTATCATGGAAAAGCTGGAAAAACTTTACGAAGGTAAGGCGAAAATTTTATACAAAACCTCTGACCCTGATTTGTATATTCAGTATTTTAAAGACGATGCATCTGCATTTGACGGTAAAAAAAAGGGAACGATCGTCGATAAAGGGGTTATGAACAACCATATGTCCAGCCGAATTTTCGAGTACCTCGAAGAGAATGGGGTGAAAACTCATTTTGTAAAAAACCTAAATGACCGAGAAATGCTGGTAAAAGGTCTGGAGATCATTCCTGTCGAAGTAGTACTTAGAAATGTCGCCGCAGGTAGCTTGTGCAAACGGTTGGGCATTGAAGAAGGACGGGAATTTAATGAACAACCCATTCTTGAATTCTTTTATAAGAGCGATCCGTTGGGTGACCCTATGATCAACGAATGCCATGTTGATATCTTTGGTTGGGCCACTAAAGAAGAAGTAGAGATTTTGAAATCTGAAGGACTAAAAATCAATAGCCTGATGAAGCAGTTTTTTAAAGAACGAAAAATACGATTGGTCGATTTCAAAGTCGAGTTCGGTCGCCATAATGGAGCCGTGCTTTTAGGTGATGAAATCAGTCCCGATGGATGCCGTCTCTGGGATGCGGAAACCAACGAAAAAATGGACAAAGATCGTTTCCGTTTTAACATGGGTAACGTCGAAGAAAAATATCAAGAAGTCTACGATTTGATTTGTAAACCCTAGCTCCCCACCCCGCTAGGAGGAATTGCTCAGAACATTTCGGGGCGAGCAGTAGCTATTGCGCTTCTTGGCAATAGCTTGGATATTTCATGAGTGCCTTTAACCCCCCTGGCCCCCCTTATCAGGGGGGAACTATATGAACTTCCCCCTGAGAAGGGGGATTGAGGGGGTTGCTTTCCTGTTTCGATATTAACCGCTTATTTCCACAGGCAATATCTGGATTAGCGTGGGGTAGTTTGGCATAAGCACTTTTGCCGTCATTGCGAAGAATCGAAGGCGATGTGGCCGTAATATTCTACCTATAAGTTCGTGCCCCGAATTGGGGTAAACCCAGATAAACAAAAAATATCTTCAGCAAAACAACCGATAAATAAATTGGAATATTATTGAGTGTGGATCGCCACACTCCCTCTGGTCGTTCGCGATGACGTGCGGAAGGCTATGCTACACTTGTGTAAATAGTGCTGATTGAATGACGATGAAAAAACAGGGGAAGAAAAAATCTGAAAAACATCATTGGTGGCCAAAGTGTGTGTCCCAACACTGGAAAAACGAAGATGGTATGGTACATTGGCTATTACCAGATGGAGCAGTTAAGGCATCTTTCCCTGAAAATTTTGGTTGCATAGGTAATGGACACTACATAAAGGTTGGAAACAAACCCGGAGAGACAACGCCTTGGGATGAAAACTTTGAACCAATCTTTCATAATGCAGATAAAGACTTTCCATCTGTTATTTCTTGGTTGCAATCTTTAGAGCGAAGAAATGCGAAGGATGCAAAGACCTTGACTGACCGTTTCATACCTCAAAATATAACCAATAAGCAAATTGCGCCGCTTGTCGAAAGCATAGTCTCATTAGCCATTAGATCCCCCATGCAAAGAGAAACTGCGGTTCGTACTGCTGAGGCAGTCCGAGGAGGCGAGCGGTTGCCAGAATGGGAACGCAATTCCATCATTGCAATGAATATGCGAGACAGCCATCAGAGAGCCGTTTCACAAATAGGTACCAGAGGGAAATTTTCAATTTTTTATTCTCCAGAGCGTGAGTTCATTTTTGGAGATGGTTTCTTTCATAATGTTAGATCGCCAGTGCAATATCAGCTTAATAGTTACAAAATGCTCGTTCCTATCACACCAGAGATAAGTGTATTGTACGCCTGCCCAAGTCAATACACTACAGAGCCACGCCTTTTCACTATTGTGATAACACCCAAAGAAGCCGATACGCTCAATAACATGGTTCAAATATATTCGCGCAACAGTCTATTTTATAGGTCTGAGAAACCGACTATTATCCCAGATTATGAAGGGGCAGAGCATATGGAATGCGTTGATGAAAACAACCCTGTGGATACACTAATCTCTGCTATTCCAGGTGTAAGAAACCGTCAATTGTTTTTCTGAAAACGGTTAATTCGAGGGATAAAGTCGCAACTTGACGGCAGGTTGTTATTAAGAAAGAGGAGCGTCGCGAAACTACAGTAAAAAACTTGTCGGTGTTTTTTAGCTTTACGGGAATAGACCTATCACCACCGGGCGTGGCCCGGCTAGATGTCCTGGCATTCCATTTTTTCTAGGGGTTGGGCTTGGCATTCTATAGATTCGGTCATGCCGTTTGCGACGGCAGCACAGGCCGTGCTGATGCCGGTCATAATGGTGTCTTGTTTTTCCATTCCTTTCACTTTTTGGCAAACAATCTGATCTTTGTATTTTATACAAATCTCACATTGGTGTTTGTTGCCTGTCCATAAAAGATCAACGGAAACGCTCGCGACCAGTAGTAAGAAAGCGATTGTAATGAGTGCGCCTTTATTCATAGTGGATTTAAATAGCCTTGGATGCGGGAACTTCGGCTTCTTGTGGAATGAAATAATTTTCTCGATAAAAGATTAATTCTTGAAGGGATTCTCTTATATCAACCATTGCAACATGTTCCTGGCTTTTTTTAGGGAATTTAGGGCCAGTCGGGTACCAGCGAGTGACGAGTTCTTTAACAGAAGTCACATCAACACTTCGATAGTGAAAATATTCATGCATCCCGCGCATGTATTTATGTAGAAATTTTCGATCTTGATGGATCGAGTTGCCACATAAGGGGGCAACGCCTTTCGGGCAATATTTTTTAACAAAATCCAGAGTTCTTTTTTCTGCTTCCGCCTCATCGATCAAAGATTGTTGTACCCTTTTAACCAATCCCGACGCATTATGGTGTTTGGTATTCCATTCATCCATCTTATCCAATATTTCGTTTCGTTGGTGGATGGCGATGCAGGGACCTTCTTCCAACACATTCAATTCGCTATCTGTAATGAGGGTGGCAATTTCAATGAGAACCTCTTTTTCTACATCGAGGCCGGTCATTTCGCAGTCCATCCAAACCAGGTTGTATTTTGATTTCTTCCCCATAAATATATTTTTCCCAATCTAAAGACAAATTAAACAGTCAGTTGCCAAAAAAGAACAAAGGTTTTTCAACACTTTTTAATAGCATGGCAATGAAGCCCCGATTGTATCTCAAATGGACTGAAATATGAACTTTTGTTTAATGGGGCAGATGTATACCGATAACTCATTGACTAATAACATTGGATTGACGGTATAAAAACAAAAGGGGAATAGACAGGTTATGTCTATTCCCCAGATGTGGAGGATATGGGGGAAGAACTCAGCCTTGGCACCGAATCCGTTCCCCCAGAAAGGAGGAGAAAAAGTACTATAGTCATTCTATTAAATGAAAATTAAAAGAATATTAACTTTGTATTAAAATTTTTTAATATTGAAATGTGCGTATTTTCAATTGGTTTCGAGAATGCTTTCGAAATCGAGAACCGAATTTTCAAAAGTTTCCTGAACCCGTTTCAGGTTTTTCTCCAGCCAGAGATCGGCAAATTTAGGAGGGAATCTGGCAAATCCTTTTACCTGATTGATTGCCATACGACAATCGCGGTACCAGGAAATATTTTTGTTGGCTTTAAAAATTTTCATTGCTCCCTTGAATTCCGCAATGGCTAGGTCGGGTTTCTCATCGCCAAAATAAGCGAAGGCAAGACCCACCTTTCCTAACGCTTCTTTGGGTTTGATCTCGATGCTTTTTTTAAAAGCGGATATGGATTGAGAGTATTTTTTTAGAGCACCTGACGTATTGGCATAATTGAACCAGGATTCATAATGATTTGGATGGCTTTCTGTAAGAGCCTGGGAAACCTCTTCAGCGCGAATCAGGTTATTGAGCCGGGTATAGGTTCCAGATATTTTCAAACTGGAGTAAAGTCTGACATTTGTTGGCGAACCTGTGAGCGATTTTTCCCAATATTGGATGGCCTCTTCGTAAAAACCATCTTTGTCGAGTTCAAGGGCTTTCTTGAGCGCAACTTTATAGGGCTCTGCTTCTGAATTATAAGCGAATGATAGGCTGACCCATGCTGAAAATATCAACAGCAGGATTATTCTCAATGGGTGGTGTTTTTTAATTTTTCCCCTCCTGCAAAAAAATAGATTTCTCGGTAAGAAGCGGAGTTAGGGCTTTAGTGAAAGTTCTTATGAAATGATCCTCATGGTTCATTATTTCTGATACATCCTCCGGACGTAAATAAAACACATTAGACGCCGTGCCTTGATGCGTATGAAGAACTGCTTTCTGGCATTCCATATTTGCATTGGCAAATACTTTTGTCTCCATCATAAATGTTCCGGGAAGGTTATGAGTTGCCAGTTTTACGGAGCGTCCGATTGTTTTCATTTTTAGCTTAATATTTTGAAAGCGTGTGTTTTCTACATTATTCCCAAAAGTTCTGCCGTTAAAAACTGTGGACAAGAGTTGCTTCTCTATAAAAACCTTTTGCAGGTCCTCTTGGATTCGGTTTTGGATGAAAAAGAAATCGCCATAATCGATAGGCTCACCTGAAGCATTGATCACCTTGAAGACATCGAATACTTTATCTTTCATGGTTTGGATATTGGCTTGTACTATATCGAGCTGATTGTACGCAAGAATGGCAGACACCTTATGGAGAAACCCTTGAGTGTCTTGGGTACAAACGATCAAGTCAGAAGGCTGACCTGGATTAAATAACATTTCAGCCATGAACGGTTTTTTGGATTGGCTGAATTTATAATAAATTTCCAATTGCGACTGTAACTCGCGAGGCAATCGGACCATTTTTAAAAACTCAAGCTTAATGGTGTTTGGCACACTTTCCCGTGTTTTATGGTGCAGTGTATATTGGTAGAAAAGTTTCAGCTGCTGAATCTGCGTGGCTGACATATTCATCTTGGTTCCACCGCGGTCTGCATGGGTAAGTAGCACCAGCATTTTTAGCCGTTCTTTATCATGGTTAACTAGATCGAGTACCATGTCATAGGTGTCATCTGCTTCTGGATCGAGCAACATAAGGTCATACAGCGTCAGGTGCTTTTCCACCAAAAACGCAATATCCTCCACCCGTTTTGGTTTGTCGGCATACCCGAGTTTTTCCAAGATTTTTGGGATCAATCGAGCCCCAACCAGTTCTTCATTCTGGTCTCCTACTTTGACACCTTTTCCGATATCGTGCAGCAATACTGCAAGTTTGATGGCGGTTTTATCTTTTTGTGAATGATAAAGTTCTGCAAGAAAAGGGTCGGCAGTATCTCGGAATTCCAATCCGTTCAAGACATCCAGAGCTGCAAGAATATGAACGTCGGTAGGAAACTTGTGGACGTAGATATCTTGTAACATTCCTCGAAGATTTTTAAATTCAGGAATCAAAAAGTTTTCAAGTATTCCAAACTCATGCAAGAGACGAAGGGCTTTTGAAAAATATTTTCCTCGAATAATCCGTTTGAAGCTATTCTGGATTTCCAGGTTGGAAGCATCATCAGTGAAAATGGGATAGGCCTGATCGACATGTTGCTCAATGGCCCGGATTACTTCGTAGGAAAGATAGTAATTTCTTTCTGCAACCCATATAAAAACTTTAAAAAACCAGAGGGGATTATTGGAAAATAAAACCTCAGGCTCTTTTTCAAAAAAAATCTGGTTCTGGGTGTTCAAGGAAAAATACTCGGAAAGATTTTTTTTCTTTTTGGTTTCGGCAGCCATGCTTTCCCAGTAGAGGTTGCGGCTGAACCGTTTGAGCGGGTCAACTGCTTCAAAAAAGTATTCGTGGAAGAAGGCTCTTACTTTGTGGCCCATTGACTCTGCTATTTTTTCCCTTACTTCATAGCTCATCACATCTCTGTGCGCTCCTTGCTGTAGGGTGTGCAAGAGTAAGCGCACTTTAGATAGAAAGTTGAACCCCTTTTGCATTTTTTTGAACGCCAGTGGGCTTATCAAATTTTTGGCAAACAGGTCATTTAACAATTCAAACTGATTTGTCTTTTCAATTTTATGAATTATTCGGACAGAAGCGAGAGCCCAATAGAGCCTCTGCAGTTCTTCCTTTATGTCGGGTTCTTGCTTAAATACGGTGTTTTGGACTTCATAATAGTCCCCGTGACTCAGGCAATGCTTGGTGATTTCTTCCTGATGCATCAGGCTTACGGTTTTAATCGAGCTTTTGAATTCTTTGTAGACAAAAATATCCCCGGTAACAAAACGGTGCTCGAGCAATGCAAGAAACTGCGCTATGTTTTCCTGGTTAAGATCCTTATCGAAAAATTCGCTTTCGGTGTAGCAGGAATTGCCAGAGGCTGGAAAAATATCCTGAAAAATAAAAAGGTATTCAAAATGGCCGATGATTTCTTCAGCCCACTTTTTTTTCTCATCATCCAAAGAAGCTTGGGAAACAATTTGAATATCTACGTCTGACCGAAAATACATTTCCTCTCGACCATAACCTCCACGAGCCAAAATGGCGAGGGGAGCTGTTTCCTCGGCTAAGTCTTGCTTATTCTGTCGATTGAAAAACCACAGTGCCGAAGTAAAGGCTGCTTGCACAATGGTGTCGACCAATGCTGTTTGCTTGAGTAAGATAAGATGAGAGTTGTCCGATTGAAGGCATTCTTTTTTTAAAAGTTCAGTCTCGTTGAGGACAAACCTCAAGGCGCGATCTTTGAAATCCAAATAATATTTTTGTGGATCTATATCGGTCTCGCCAGAAAATGTTTCTGACGGGTAAAGAGAGGAATTTTTTTTCTGAAGTGTTTGTCGATACGCTTCAGAAAGGTTGCGATTCGCTAAATAGAGTTCATTCATTCTAGGCTCTGCACAAGGTGCGAGGCATTCAGAGTCATGCCCCGGAAATAAAGTCGAAACCGAATTCAGAATAAACCTAAAACCATAGAAATTCAAGAGGTTAGGGGGGATGCTTTTGTCAGGTGGATCTCAGGGTGCGTCCCATTAATTCTGCAAAAGGGCGCAGATTTTTCATAAGGCGGGAAAATTTAGAAGGCTTCAGAGATTGAGGCCCATCTGAAAATGCTTTTACAGGGTCGGGATGAACCTCAATGATTAAGCCATCGGCCCCGGCGGCAATAGAAGCCCGGGACATGGATTCCACCATATCCCAATGGCCCGTGGCGTGACTGGGGTCAATGAGAATTGGCAAATGCGTCTCTTTTTTAAGAACCGGTATGCAACTTATATCGAGGGTGTTTCGAGTTGCTGTCTCAAAAGTTCGAATGCCTCTCTCGCAAAGGATCACATCACTGTTCCCTTCTGACAAAACATACTCCGCTGACATTAAAAACTCTTTGATGGTATTCATCATGCCGCGTTTTAAAAGAATCGGTTTATTCACCCTCCCCAATTCTTTTAATAAAGAAAAGTTTTGCATATTCCGGGCGCCCACTTGCAGTATGTCTGCGTACTTCATAACCAGATCAATTTCTCTTGGATTCATAATTTCGGTGACGATGGGTAGCCCGGATGCTTCCTTAGCATCGGCCAGTAACTTGAGGCCATCTTCTTCCATACCTTGAAAACTATAGGGTGAAGTGCGCGGTTTATAGGCACCCCCTCGAAGGAAATTTGCTCCGGCTTCTTTTACAAGTTTCGCAGTGGTGCAAATCTGCTCTTTGCTTTCTACCGAACAGGGGCCAGCGATAATGGCAATTTCTTCGCCACCAATCGAAACGCCATCTGCTTGTATTACTGAGTTGTCGGATTTAACCTCGCGGCTGGCAAGTTTATAAGGTTTTAAAATGGGGAAGACGCTTTCGACTCCTGCCATCGTTTCAAGAGCTTGCAGTCTGTCCTTGCCGCCCTCGTCACCAACCGCACCGATCACTTTACGTTCTACCCCGGCGATTTCATGCGGTGTGTAACCCAATTCTTGAATGGTTTTCTCGACTATTTCTATTTGCTCGGGTGTGGCGCTCGGTGCCATTACTATAATCATAAGAAACCACCTTGAATTGAGTTAACTTGAGACATTATAACATTTCAAAAAAAGAAATTTAATTTTTTGATAGAGCGGTAATTTCAGAGCGTTTGGGTTTGAATCATGCCATCAGCCCCGGTCCATTGAGAGTGTCCATTTTTACTACCTCGGCGATCGGTCTTCGTGGAGACCTGGGGCGCGGGTCTTCTTTTCTATAGCCAAGGGTCAGTAGCATTACCGGAATATGAGATTCATCGAGCTCTAATATTTTTGAAACTGCTTGGGGATCAAAACCGATCATCGGGCAAGTGTCCCACCCTCTGTTGACTGCGCCAAACATAAGGGTCATTGCTGCCAGAGAGGCACTTCGAATGGCTTCATCTCTTTGCAATTGTTCTTTGTTTTCATAGAAACCCTTAATCATAGGTAAAACTTTATCTTTTATGCTTGGGTCTGCATCTTGATAGATAGCGGGAGCATCCTCAAAAGCGTTTAATTTTCCACAAACAGCGATTAAAAATGAACAGCTTTCAACATGTTCTTGTCCCCAGGCGGCTTCCCTTATTTTCTTTTTGATATCATTGCTTTTAACAGCTATGAATTTCCAGTGTTGCAGGTTAAATGAACTGGGGCTCAGCACAACTTCTTGCATTAACTCATCCAAATCGGAATCGCTGATGACCTTGTCGGTTCGGTAAGATTTGACAGATTGGCGTTGTTGAATTGTTTCTAAAAATTCCATGATGAGTCCTATTAAGTGAATTTGAAAAAGATATTTAAGGTTTTCTATTTAATGAAAGTAAGGAATCGTTTTGAAATAAAACCGTCAGCAGAAAACCGTCCCCCACCACTGATCAGCAGTGGAATACATAAAGCGATAGCCAGGATATGATATTCAAAACCCTCTCCGGCTTGCTGGCCTGACCAGTTCATAAAGAATCCATTAGCCGCATGCGACATGACGACGGCTCCAGCCATGATCATTAAAACCCCCATTGCGCAAAACCGGGTCATAAATCCAGCTATCAACCCCAGCGCTCCTAACGATTCGCCGAGAATAACTAATATGGCGATGATTAAAGGGACTCCTAATTTGTCTGTAAAAAATCCCAGAGTACCCTCTAGTCCGTATCCGCCGAACCAGCCAAGAAGTTTTTGCGCTCCATGCGGAAACACAACGATTCCAAGCATCACTCGAATGATAAGGTTGTTGATGTTTTCATCTGTTTGAAAAAAAGCCTTCATAATATTTTCCTTGTTAGCGGTTTCGGTACAATGGGTAGTCTACCTGTGCAGGAACTTCAAGCGTAGCTAGGCGAAAAGGCGACTCTGCCTGAATGGAAATCTCTCCATGATTTTTCGCATGAACCAAAGCAAAGTCTTTCTTGTTGAGATAATGTTTCGTGCCCGTCTGAAGGTCGAACAAAATGCCTTTTCCTGAAATAACCACTAGCGCCAGAGTTTTTCCAGAATCGAGAGGATATTGAAGTATGTGACCCTCTTCAATGGAGATATCTTTCATGCTAGCTTCAGATTGAATAGAGATCGGTGATTTTTTTCCAAGAATAGTTTTGATGATAGCTCCATCCTGTTTTTCTATTAGAAAATCTTCATGCTTGTATTCGTTATAGGTAGGTTTATTGTTAAGAGCTTTTTGAACACCTGGGTCAAACCAGATTTGAAAAAAATCATTGAAATCGCCTACCGTTTCTTCTTCGTGGGAAATGCCAGAGCCTGCCTGCATTACCTGGGCGCCCCCAGTCTGCACACGACTACGGTTTCCTAATGTGTCGTAATGCCCAATCTCACCTTCCAGAGCGTAGCTCATGATTTCAAAAGCCTGATGAGGGTGCAGTCCGATTTTTCCATATCCCTTTGCTGTGGCCCAAGCCCAGTAAAAGAGCGGGCCTAAGTTTTTAATCGCGGGGCCTTCATGGGGAAATCCGATGGGCTTGGTTTCAGTGATGCGACCACCATCAAACTGCCCAGCAGCTTGTGTTTCTGGCGGATAAATTTTTATCTCAAGTGGCGTTTCATTTTTAATCATAATCCCATTCCTTTTTTAACTTTGACGGGTCTGTTCTATTTGGAAAAATTTATTTCCAATTGATGATCATCGGGGTCGCGAAAGTAAACTGAAACACTTTGTCCCCAATCGCGTGGTTCTCCGTCCACTAAGACGCCATCTTCCTTAAGAGCCTGCATGGTGGCATCGAATTGATCGTAAGAAGTGCCGAAAGCGAAATGCAAGTAGCCGTCATCGGTCATGGTTTTGTGGGCGGACTTCAAATCTAAATCGGGATTTTCAAATAATGCGATAGCGACATTGCCTGTGTCTAATTCAATATGTTTCAATCCAGCTTTGGTCTCGGTTCTATGGATAACGGGAAACCCAAGCACCTGAGTGTAAAATTTTTCTGCCCGGCTCATGTCTTTTACATTTAAAGCCAAATGATCCAATCCGTTCAGTTTGATTTTCGGGGTTGTCATTTTGTGTCCTTCCTTTTTATTGATTAGCCAATTACCAGCTATAGAGCAGGTATCGTGCCAAAGCATTATTGTTGGCAAACATCCATATTTCATAGATGTTTATGGAATCGGTGATGGCGAATAGCATGCTACTCAAAACAGTTAAAAACGTAATTAAGTAGTAAAGATACTCAATTGCGTATATTCTGAGGCGGAAAATAAAGTTTCTATTTTGTAAGGGAGCGAGAAGTGGCAAAGGATATAAAAAAAGAAAGATCGCTGGAGCTGGCTCAATTCACCATTCAACGATCCGCCGATATAATTTTGTTTCATGATTGCGAGGGAGTCATTCTGAAGGCAAACGATTCGGCCTGCAAACGTCTCGGGTATTTAGAAGATGAATTGATCGGTCTCACCATTCAAGACATCGACCCGGATTCCAACAAAATAACCTGGAAGAAGTTTTGGAAAGAACTGAGAAGAGATAGGAACATTTCTTTTGAGTCCTACAACCAAACCAGAACAGGTGAAAGCTTTCCGGTGGAAGTTACCGTAAGTTTTGTTGAATTCGATGGTAAAGAATATGCAGTGGGTTTCGGTAGAGATATTTCGGTGCGCAAAAAAATGGAAGAAGAGAATTCCTGTGCCTTTGGTGAAATTCAACGTTTGAGAAAACAATTAGAACTGGAGAACGAATACCTCAGCGAAGAAGTGATGGAGCTTCAATCTTTTGGGGGAATCATAGGTCAAAGTCCTTCATTACAAAATATTTTGAAACAAATTGAAATGGTGGCTACCACCGATGCAAATGTTTTGATTTCGGGTGAATCAGGTACTGGCAAAGAACTCATAGCTAATGAAATCCATAGCCGAAGCTCAAGATCGAACCGTTCATTAATAAGGGTAAATTGCGCGTCCATTCCCCGGGAATTATATGAGAGTGAGTTTTTTGGCCATGTGAAAGGTGCTTTTACAGGAGCGATTAAAGATCGGGTAGGGAGGTTTGAATTGGCAGACGAGGGAACATTGTTTCTGGATGAAGTGGGAGAAATTCCATTAGACCTGCAAAGCAAATTACTGAGAGTGTTGCAAGAAGGAACCTTTGAGCGCGTGGGAGATGAAAAAACTCTAAAAGCGAATGTAAGAGTTGTTGCGGCAACCAATAAGAACTTAAAAAATGAGGTGGCGAAAGGGAACTTCAGGGAAGACCTGTTCTATCGCCTGAATGTTTTTCCTTTGGAGGTTTCTCCTTTAAGAGAGAGGAAAATGGATATTTCTTTGCTGGCCGTCCATTTTCTAAAGCGTGCTGAGAAAAAATTTAACCGAAACGGAATCAAGCTGTCCAAAGCCAACCTTGTTCATATGGAAAACTATCCTTGGCCGGGAAACATCCGCGAACTGCAAAATGTGATCGAGAGGGCGGTGATCATTTCAAAATCGGGGCGTTTGAGTCTCGATTTGCCAGATAGCCCCAGCAATAAAAAATTATTAAATCAAAAAAAGGTTGGCAAGGAAATTCCAATGCAAGGCAGGGTCTCGACCTTTTACGAGATCAAACAGTTTGAGCGTGAAAATATTTTAAGGGCCTTGAATCAAACCCACTGGAAAATTTTTGGAGTGGGAGGTGCCGCCGAGTTGTTAGATATTCCCCCCACCACCCTGACCACAAGAATCCAAAGGCTGGGGCTGAAAGAATTTAAGCCGATATAGTGGCGGCTGTCGGCCAAAAGCGGACATCCAGAAAAGAATGTTTAGCAGAAAATATATCGAGATAACATGGAAATCATTTTTGCGATTTTCCTCGCCTACATAAAAGTGAAGTAGGTGACCCAAGAAACAAGAAAAACTGCAATCAGCGTGCAACCTGCTTTAATGATGGTATATGAATCCATTAGCTCACATTGTTTATTTTAATAAAATAGGGACTATCGAAAAGCGTAAGAAGTCCCATTATTATTTATCCAAAATCAACTTGGTTGGGAACCGCTGCTTTGGAATACGACTGGAACAAATCTTTCAATTTTCGTAGCGGTTATTAATCCGTAATTTATTGAAGATGTTACTTTAGTCTAGTTTTTGAAGCCATAATCGGACGTTAGTATATTAATTAGATTCTTTATTTTAGTTCCCCACACATCAAATCTGATCATGGTGGAGGTGAGTGAGCTCAGCACCACAGCATTTTTAATTTCCTGATCGTTTTTTTATTTTTTGAGTAATTTTTTGATTTCAGTATCAAAAAAAGTAAAGGGCATGACTCCGCTGATCAAAGTTCCCTTGACGACGTCCGAGGTGGTTTTGCCTAGCACAAACCCGGGTGTCCCAGTGATTTGAGCCTTGTTCGCATCGGCAACATCTTTTTCGATTTCTTTATTATAGCGATCACTATCCATACATTGCTTGAAGGCCTCTGCATCGAGTGCGGCTCCTTTTGCGGAAGCGTAAATTTGCTCTTCGGCATTCAGTTTTGGCACTTTAAACAGAGCATCGTGCAGTTGCCAGTATTTGCCCTGCTCTTCCGCACAGTGAGTTGCCCTCGCTGCTGGTTTGGCGTATTTATGAAAGGATAAGGGTAAATCTCTTAACACCAGGCGCAATTTGCCGGTGTCGATATATTTCTTTTTCAGTTCCGGCAGCGTATCGGTAACAAAGCGTTTACAAAACGGACACTGGTAATCAGTGAACTCGACCAATGTAACCGGCGCATTAGTATCTCCAAGGATCGGGTTATCCAGAGTGGAAACACTCGCCGTGGTAGGTCGTGCAGGACGCCCTTTGCCTCGGGCCGCCAACGCACCTTGCTTTTCGATCCGCTCCAGCCGTTGATTCATTCCCTTAAGTTCTTTGAGGATGGCGTCCCCTTGTTCCCGGGTCATCCCTTCGGCAAAGGTGTTTTTAGGAATCACTAAAAGTAGGACTGTCAGACTAAACACCACCACCGTACTTAAAAAATAAGGTAAGGACCCAGTTCTGCGATTAATTTTTATATTCATTAAGCTAATTTCCCCAATTAAAAAATAGGACTACTAAAAAAGGGCCTAGCGAATTTCACTAGGCCCTTTCTTTTTCATTTGGTACGTTGACTATACTGCTTCCCTCGTTAATCTGGGAAGTTTTAATTTACACACAACCAACTAACCGTATTACATATGATTCCGCCCTCGCCATCCGAACCACAATTGGGTGATGATGCAGGCCTGGTATGCTTTTTGGTACCGTGGTTGGTACATGAGGTTGTCCCTTGGCAGTAACCACATACATTGCCACAAGTGCCTTCCCAATTTCCTGCACCTGCATAACCCAAGTCTCGGCAGATTTGCTCGAAATGAAATTGACCGGAAGTATTTGCTGAAATCCATGCCTCATTTTCATCAGCTGAACAAACTACCCATGGAGCATTGGTTCCCGGATCATTACCCATTTCACACTGTTCAGGAAAAGTTTTGTGAAAAGCCTCCAATGTGGAAACCCGACCTTCCAGAGCCGCTTCCCGAATTTCCAAACCAGCAATCATATTTTCTAAATCACTTTGAGAGGTTTGCAGATCTGAAATCAGAATTTGCTGGTTTTGTAATGTGTTGTTCAAGACAATTACGTCTCCCATCAATCCGGTAGTTTTTACAATCAATGCATCAATGTCAGCACCAGTTGAAGCTTCCAAGTTTGCCAATTGCAACTGTAAGGATGCAACTGCATTATCAAGATTTACCTGAGTCTGGTTGATGAGTGCTTCCAGGTCGGCCACAGTGAGGTTGATAGCAGCTAGATCATCCACGTGCGCCTGACGTAAAGCATCCAAGTCTGAACTCAATAAAGAAATATCATTCAGAGCCTGAGTGATTGAATCCTTGTTTGCGGTGATACGGGTATCCATATCAGCAATATGAACTTCTATAGAATCAACTATTGCTTGCAAAGCTACAAAATCAGCTTCTAATGCCCCTATGGCAGTAGTATTTGCTTCGATTGCTGCAGCATTTTCTTCAATAGAGTCATTCAAAGTGCTGAATGGTTTTCCATTTAAAAAATTAGTGTTATTTTTTGCAGCATTTGCTATTGGAGCTCCTCCAAACAAAAAAACAAGTGCTAATGCACTGAACAAACTTAACCAATTTTTTTTCATGCTTTCTCCCCTGTGAATTTATTAACCATTGTAAAACCGACCATTATTAATATAAATAAATCGGGGTTAATAATACACCTCAGACTTACACTTTCCTATCCCGCGAATGGGGGGGGTGTGAGAGGTTAGCAATCCCTATAAAGCTAATAATTCAAGAAGAGGACCTGTCTGAAATTTACTAATTACAAAATGTTAATGTCCGCTTTGGGTCGGAAAGCGACATGTCTCAGTTCGGTCAATAGCAAACATTATGATATTGAGGTTGAATTTTTGGCTTTAAGATTTTAGTCTCTCGGTCTTTCCGTTTTTATTGCATGCAAGCCTTAACAGTATAGTTTTGCAAGCTGAGACATATCAAATAATTCATCATAGGTTGGGTAAGTTTTAAGAAATTTCTCCGTCAAATGTGGATGGAATTTTATGATGTTTTTTAATAGCTTCGAATAGGTCTGTTACTTCTTTATGTCTGTCCTTAGAGTCAATACCCTCCTTTAAACTAGCAAAAGAGTAATCAGCTCGAAAGTCTGGAATTTTAAAACTTTCAGCAACGGCTCCTGTATCAAACCCGATACCATTTAAGTTGCAAGCATTTTGCTGGTTTGTCAGAAAAACATAAGCGGGAGGAGCATCGTTCCCTTTTATCTTGAGCCTTGTTTCAGCCCCTCTAATAGAGGCTATAGCTTCATCTATCCATTTCGCTGACTCGAGGTCTGTCGTTTTTTCGGGACTGTTTATATTTATAAAAATAATTCTTTCGTGTTCCGCGCTCTTCTTTAGCGCGCTGTATAACTGGCTGGAGATTGCTCCTGAATTTTTACCATGGGTTCTAGCTTTGGCCTCAACGGAAAATTTTCGACCACTCTTAATATTTGTAGCCGTAAATTCGCAGTGGGTGGAGTTGGGGTCATCTTCATCTTCAAGGGTTATCTCAAATCCTGCTTGTATGCAAAATGCTGCTACTTGTATCTCATAATGGGCTCCCAAAAATTGATTAAGGTCTTTTAGTCGCTTAATTAATTTCTCTTGCAATTCTGAGTTATGAGCCATGAGGTAGAGATTATAAGAAAGACCCAATAACGCAGCTATTGCTCCTAAGGTAGAAGCAGTTTGAATTTTGCCAGGTATGTTTTTCCTCTGATAGGCAATCATAGCGTTGTGCCATTGGAGTATTGGATGTCGAGTTGCCAACTCTTTTTCAAGTTCTCTCTTTATCCACTCCTCGCCTAAAAGCAATCTAAGATATGCAGGAAGCACTTCATGAAATGTTTTGCAATTCCCAGCATCAAAAATGTCACTGCCGATTACCACAAATCGTTTTCCGTTAAGCTCCGCCGATATGATGGGTTTCCCAAAACCCTGCTGTGCAATTCGTTGTTCTTCTACAACCTTTTTACTTTGTAGTAACTCTAGTAGCTCTGGGGAGATTTCTGAAGATGAAATTGCTTTCATTTGATTTGGGGCGATAGTTTGTAAAATCTGTACGTGCTAATGGTGCTATCGAATACGGAGTGAGCAGAACGAGGACAATTTTATAGTCCGGGTCAAACTTTAATCGTCTTTCAAAACTTTGTTTATAAAAGGTGATTCTAGGATAGACGGGTTGCCTTTTGCAAGTTTTCGAGCTTGCTTGAAATGCTTGGCTGCTTTTTCCTTTTTATTTTCTTTCCAAAGAGCCAGGCCTAAGTTGAAATGGATTTCTCCTGAGGTGGGGTCTGCCATGTTTGCCTGATTGAATTGCAAGAGCGCATCAAAGTTTCTACCCGCCTTATAATGTTCGATACCATTATCATTCCGCATTTTCGCAGAAGGTTCTGCCCCAACACGCAGGACCAATGGGTCTTCTCCAATATTGGTGCAACTGGATGTTAATAGTACGAACACCAGTAGATATTTGAAAAATATGTTTTTATAAGTATGCATGTAGAGAATTTAAAGTGGGGTGGTTTTCAAGGGTTTGGGGCAATGAAATTCTATTAACCTGTTTTATGTTATCCCCTATAATTAATAAAAGAATACTAGTATATTCTAAGGTTATTGTTCGTTAAATTGAAAAGAGCATATATATTATCGCAAATTAAGCCAAAGTTAATTTGCTAATCGCTTTTTTGATCTTCTAATTTTGTGGGTCGGGAAGAAATCCGCATTTTTACAGAATCCATTATATATAAGAAATCAAAATTTTATTCAGGCCTTTGTGTTTTTAGGGTCTGTTGTTTTTGGAAATGCTAAGTGATAGGAATTTTAAAATGAAAAAGTTTTCAAGAAAAGTATTTGCGGTATCGATTGCACAGTTCCTGATTTTATTGCTCTCATCTGTGGTATTGCATGCGCAGGATATAGATAAAATCTTTGCAAACGGTGAGAAGGCTTTTGCTGAGGGTAAGTATCAGGCCGCAGAGAAAAGTTTTGCGCTGGTGCTTGAAAAGGACCCTGATAACTATAAAGTTCTTCGTGCTCAGGCAGATACAAAAATAAAGCTGGAAAAATTTCAAGAGGCGGAAATGCTTCTCGATAAAATTCTCGCTATGCCAGAATCTCGAGGTCGAACTATCCTTGTGTTTGCAAAAGGTAGCTCTAAGGGTCGTAAGGCAGAACTTGTGGATGAGAATGTTATGGTTCTTGATGATTCGGGTTATGTTGACGCAGATCATGTTGATGAAGATATCAGTCAATTTGTAAAGGACGATGCGATAGGCCCCGTTCCTCATTTCCGGGTTTATATTATGAGCTCGGGGAAGATGGAATTATTACCCAAAAGCAGACACCGAATCCAATATCATGGTATTCCTACGGCGACCCGCGAGCTAGTAACTGCTTTGAAAGCAGAGGTTCGAAAGATGACTATATCTTCACAACAGGAAAAGCCGACCGACGAAATGGTAGTGATAAAGGAAGGTTGTTTTCAAATGGGAAGCAACTTGGGAGGTCCGGACGAGAGACCGGCTCATAAAGTATGTTTGTCTTCCTTTAAGATTGGAAAATATGAAGTCCGTCAAAAATTTTTTCAAAGTATCATGAAAAATAATCCTTCTCAGTTTCCTGGTGCAGACTTACCGACGGACAGTGTTTCTTGGGAAGATGCGCGAGACTATTGCAAAAAACAAGGACAGCGATTGCCAACAGAAGCAGAATGGGAGTTCGCGGCTCGGGCGGGAACGACAAGCGAGTATTATTGGGGAGATGCCATGACAGGGAAAGAGGCCAACTTTTGTGATAGCGAGTGCGATCTGAATTCCCGCGATGTAAACTTAACGGATGGTTTTAAAAATACGGCACCCGTAGGTTCTTTCCCTCCCAACCCGTATGGACTTTACGATATGGCCGGTAATGTGGGTGAATGGGTTTTTGATTGGATGCAAGTTAATGAAAACTATTATTCAATAAGTCCCGAAAAAAATCCCAGAGGATCGCGACCAGAACTCAACGCCTGTAGCGGGGTCGATTGTGTGGGTTCCTATTCTATAACTCAGAAAATCAATCGCGGCGGTAGCTGGAATAAAAAACCATATGAGATGAGAATGGCAAATCGAATGGACTCGCATTTTCAGTTGCGTTCTGACGGAACAGGATTCCGATGCGCGGCTGATTTGAAATAGCCCGTTTCGCCATTATCTAAATTAACTTTGACCTGAACACGATTAGCTTTTCTTCTGTCATTTCAATCATAGACGGAAGAATGCCACCTACACCCAGACCGGAGGATTTTCTTCCTGCAAATGGCATCCAGTCAACGCGGAATGCGGTATGGTCATTTATCATTACAGCAGCGGCATTCAAATCCTTAGCCGACTGTAGAGCGGCATTGATATCGCTGGTAAACACTGCCGCCTGAAATGAGAAAGGAACATCATTGGCAAGTTTAATAGCATCACCCCTGTCTTTGTAAGAATAGATATTGATGACTGGACCAAAAATTTCACATTGGGAGACATTAGCATCGTAGGGTGGATTCAAAATAACCGTTGGCTCATAACAGGTTTTGCCAATTTTTTTACCGCCTGTTAAAATTTTTCCGCCAGCGGCTTTGGCTTCTTCTACCCATTTATGGATACGTTCTACTTCCCCTTCCTGAATCAAAGGCCCGACTTCTGTTTTCTCATCGAGGGGATCGCCGACCACTAACTTTTCTGCTATAGCTACCAGCTTGCTGGAGAATTCTTCTACAATATCTTCATGAACAAAAACGCGCTGTACTGAAACGCATACTTGCCCGGCGTGATAAAATCCACCTTTTGCGAGTAAAGGCAAGGCATCATCCATATCGGCGTCGGCCTCTACGATGACGGGTGCAGATCCACCATGCTCCAATGCGCAACGTGCGCCTTCAGCCAACTTGGATCTTAAGCCCCAACCCACTTTTCCAGAGCCGATGAATGTGAGGAAAGAAACTCTCGAATCGGTGACAATTTTTTCAGCCAGTGAACCTTTACAGATAATGACTTGCACCCACTCTTCGGGTAAGCCCGCTTCATAAAGACAGTTGACCAAATTCAAGCAGGATAGGGGGGTTGTACGTGCGGGTTTGACAACCACCGGGCAACCCACTGCGACCCCTGGAATAACCTGGTGAACAATTAGATTGAAAGGATGATTGAAAGCACTGACCGCAGCAACAACTCCAATGGGTTCACGGGTAGTGAATGCCATTCGGTTCGTAGAAGAAGTTGTCAAGCCCATGGGAATTTCATGTCCCGTGAGTTGACCGATTGAGTTAGCGGCTTCCCGTATTCCCTGTACTGCACGAGCAAGTTCAATGCGAGAATCGATTAAGGGTTTTCCGCCTTCTTCTGCAGACTGTCGGGCAAATTCTTCAGCCCTTGCTTCAACTAAGTCGGCTGTTTTATTCAGGATGGCAATTCTCTCTGGCGTTGGAATGGGCTTTTTCTGTTCCAATCCGTGCGCAATGGCAAGGGCTTGCTCGATGCGAGCCTCGTCATCCATATCTATTTCTTTTATCAAATGTCCATCGTAGGGTGAATGGACTTTTAATTTTTCAGTCATTGGAGCATCCTTTTTTAGATGACAATCATAAAATACAGGTTTTAGATTTTAATTCGTCTATCAATACTTTTTCATTTTCGGAATAATCGACGGGTACTTCAATTATATGAACACCGGAACCATTCACACACTCATTTAAAAGGCTGGAAAGATGATCGCTGGACTTCACACGATGCCCGTGAGCGCCATAGGACTCCGCATATTTTACAAAATCCGGATTTCCATAATCCAATCCGAAATCTTGAAATCCCATTCCCGCCTGCTTCCATTTAATCATTCCATATGCATCATCGCGAAGGATGACCACTACTAAATCCATTTTTAATCGGACAGCGGTTTCAAGTTCTTGTGAGTTCATCATAAACCCACCATCTCCACAAATGGCCATTACTTTTCTGTCGGGATGAACGATCTTTGCGCCCATTGCCGAGGGCAAGCCAGCGCCCATTGTAGCCAAGGCGTTGTCCAGTAGAACGGTGTTGGACTGATAGGCCTTGTAGTTTCTGGCAAACCATATTTTATAAACACCATTGTCGAGCGCAATGATTCCGTTGTCAGGCATGGTCTTTCGGATTTCTGCTACCAAGTGTTGTGGAATGATTGGAAATCTTTTATCGTCACTGCCTTTTTTAACGTGTTCTTCTACTTCGTCTTTGACACGTTGGAAATAAGCACCGTCCCAGTTTTTGCATTTTTCAGTTTTGTCAGCCAATCGATCGATACTATCGGCTATATCTCCGACCACATTCAGTTGCGGAAAATAAACTTCATCTACTTTAGCGGAAAAATAATTTACATGGATGACTTTGGTGCCGCCCGGTGACATGAAGAAAGGCGGCTTTTCGATGACGTCGTGGCCAACATTTATAATTAAATCAGCGCGGTCGATGGCGCAGTGTAGATAGTCTTCGGCAGATAAAGCCGCTGTTCCCAGAAAGGTAGGTACTCTTTCGTCAACAACACCTTTTCCCATTTGTGTGTCAAAGAAATACATTCCCGTTTTATCTATAAGTTTTTTCAGCGCTTCGCTGGTACGGTTTCTATTCGCTCCGGCACCGATCAGAATAAGCGGCATTTTCGCTTGCTGAATCATTTCGCAGGCCTTGTCGATGGTTCTTCCATCCGCTTGCGGGCGACGGAAATAGACCTGGTCGTATGGTTGAGTGTCGCATTCCTCGGCAGCAATATCTTCTGGCAATTCAAGGTGAACCGCTCCCGGGCGTTCTTCTCTTGCTATGCGCATTGCTTCGTGTACTAAAACGGGAATATTGTTGCCATGGACAATTTGTTTGGTAAATTTTGTCAGGGGCCGCATCATTTCGACTACATCGATAATCTGGAATTGCCCTTGTTTACTTTTCTTAATTGGTTTTTGCCCAGAGATCATGAGTACAGGCATTGCCCCAAGTTGAGCGTAAGCACCGGAGGTTACAAAATTGGTGACACCCGGGCCTAAGGTGGAAAGGCAGACACCTACTTTTCCTGTCAGTCTGCCATAGGTTGCAGCCATGAAACCGGCTGCCTGTTCATGACGGGTTAGAATCAATTTGATTTTAGATTCTCTAAGAGATTCAAGAAAATCGAGATTTTCTTCGCCTGGAATTCCAAAAATAAACTCAACTCCCTCATGTTCGAGAGAACGTACAAACAAATCGGATGCCTTCATGAAGCAGTCTCCTCGTATTTTTATATTGCGGGGTAAAAATGTTCGAGTTGAATTTACTTTATTAGTGATGGGTCTTCAACCTAAATGATCTTTGCGATCAATTAATAGGCGGTTGAGTTGGGGATATCTTGCAAGAAGGTTGGAAAAGGAAGTCGGTTTAACAAAAAAAGCCCTGATGAATAATCATCAGGGCTTTTAGGTTGTGATGTTACGGTGAAGTTCTTATTTCCCTTGTCGAATTACTTGAGGGTTTTTATCTCCTTCTACCACCAGATGGCCAATAGCACCTTTTGCTACACGATAGATACTATGG
>JAJDAW010000009.1 GCA_029261635.1 Nitrospinaceae bacterium | reverse complement strand
CTGGCAAACACCCTTTAATTGACAAACTCGGTTGCGACCCTTTTTCTCCTGATATGACTGCCAAGGCCATGAAAATTCTTTCAAGAAAAAGCCGAGCACCGATGAAGTCTTTTATTATGAACGCGCAAAAGATAACGGGTGTCGGCAATATCTATGCCTGCGAATCTCTTTACCATGCAGGAATTAGACCCACCAGGCAGGCGGGAAAAATCACTTTAGCTGAATGGGGAAAATGGATTGAATGCTTACGCGTTGTTCTCAATAATAGTATTGCCAAAGGCGGCACCACTTTGCGGGATTTTTTTGATCCAAATGGATCTCAAGGCTATTTTTCAGTAAGTCTTGCCGTATATGGAAAAGAGGGGCAACCCTGCCCAAAATGCACTAAGACCATATCGCGTCTTGTTCAAACGGGCCGCTCCACATTTTTTTGCAAACTTTGCCAGCCAGCGTGACGCTGGACCCTATAGGTCTATTCCCATAAAGCCATAAAGATATTTGAGCCTTTTACTATAACTTTACTTGCATTTCCTCAAGGTGTAGCCCTGCTCAATGAATTAAAGCTATCTATTCAACTGCTTTTTGGCGAAAATGATTTTTAATCAATAAGACTGAGGTTGAAATTGCAACGTTCAATAGGATTGGTAACACTAAATGCCAAATTTATTCACTCATCTTTAAGCCTGAGGTATCTCAGGAATGCGGCACGAAATGCCGGACACAAGAATGTTTGGATTAAAGAGTTTGTTATCAACCAACCGGTCTGGAAAATTGCTTCCGAAATTCAGAAACTAAAACCTGATGTTTTGGGAATAGGTATTTATATCTGGAATCGAAGCCAAAGTTTCGAACTCATCGAACGACTCCAAAAACAAAATCCGAATCTAAAGATCGTTATTGGCGGCCCTGAGGTTTCTTTTGAAACCGAAACTTCTGTAGAGATCCCTGTGATTTCTGGAGAGGGAGAAAAGAAATGGCTGGAGTATCTCGAGATAATCAGTCAGGGAGCCGTCCCTTCAGAAGAAGTCTTAAATCGCTGGAAAATTTACGGGGCGGACCTTCCCGATCTTGCGCCCGCATACCTCGAAGAAGATTACCCTCAACTTAAAAATCGCATCGTATATTTTGAAACGTCGCGAGGATGTCCCTACCTTTGCTCATTTTGTCTTTCCGCACTGGATAAAACAGTGCGTTACTTTGATGATGAAATCGTATACGACCAAATAAAAAAACTGATTGATGCGGGGGTTGAAAAATTTAAATTTGTTGATCGTACTTTTAACTTAAAACCCGGACGCATGAAAGCTCTCATGGAATGGCTCTCGCAGTTCGAAGGTTCTGAGTTTCATTTTGAAGTAGTCGGTGACATTCTCACCCCCGATATTTTGAAGTTTCTGGAAACCGTTCCACCTGGAATGTTTCAGTTTGAAATAGGTATTCAAACCACCGATGAAACAGTGCAAGAAAGTATTCAGAGAAAACAAAATAATCAAAAACTATTCGACACCATTAAAAAATTATTGGTTCAAGATCGTATTCATTTCCATTGTGATCTTATTTTTGGACTTCCCGGGGAGAATATGGAGAAGATTTTAAACTCATTCAGAGAAGTGGTTTCACTGCGACCCCATGAGTTGCAATTGGGATTCCTGAAGTTTCTTCCCGGCGCTCCCATTAAAGAATCAATTTCTTCTCATGAATATCTGTATCAATCTACGCCTCCTTATGAGTTGATTTCTAATAAGGACCTTGGTGCAGATGAGATAGACTATCTAAAAAAGTTTGCCGATATTTTTGACCGGTTTTACAACTCAAAACGGTTTCGGTTCTCCATCTCTTATCTTTTGCGAAAAATGGATGCCGTCGCATTATTCGATCAATTATTGGAATATCACGAGTCGAAAGACCTATTTATGAATCCGGTGGCACTCGATCGGCAATACCAAATATTTCATGAGACGTTTTTCCCTGCCCTCGCAAGTGAGGACAAGGACCTGTTGAAACTCGACTATCTTTATTCCCAGCGCGCCTATCGACTTCCCGGATTCTTGTCAGAGAAGTCTATTTTCTCGGGTAAAACCTGGAAACAAGACCGGAAAACCCCGATCATTCCCTTTCAACATAAAATTGAAATTTCCGGTTCCGAGGCCCTTTTAAAATCAATGGAACATCCTGTATACTACGCCATCTCGCATTCCAATAATGGCGGCGGATATTTCCATCGTCCTGCATTGAATCGAATCGAAGAGCCTGGAATATAATCCGGCTTATAATCATCTAATATAAACAAAAGGCCTTGTGTTTTTAAGTTGAGGAGTTTTTATGTCATCTAAGTCGTTAAATTCAAAAAGTCAGGTTGTAACTCAAGGAAACAGACGAGCCCCCAACCGGGCGATGCTACGTGCCGTCGGATTTTCCGATGATGACTTTCAAAAACCCATTGTAGGTGTGGCGAATGGCCAAAGCGATATCACCCCCTGCAACGCCGGACTTGGCAAACTCGCCGACATTGCCGCCGATAAAATTCGCAAAGAGGGTGGCATGCCCCAAACGTTTGGCACTATCACCATAAGTGATGGCATTTCTATGGGAACGGAAGGTATGAAATGTTCTCTTGTTAGTCGCGATGTCATCGCCGACTCCATCGAAACCGTTTGCCGTGGAGCTAGTATGGATGCGGTCATCGCCATTGGCGGTTGCGACAAAAATATGCCAGGGGCCATGATCGCCATAGCACGACTTAATATACCCGCCCTGTTTGTCTACGGCGGAACCATTAAACCTGGGCACCTGGACGGGAAAGACCTGACCGTAGTCAGTGTTTTTGAAGCGGTAGGGCAGTTCGGTGCAGGAACCATCGACGAGAATCAACTAACTGAAATAGAGAAACACGCCTGCCCTGGGTTCGGCTCTTGCGGAGGAATGTATACGGCGAATACCATGTCATCCGCCTTCGAAGCAATGGGTATGAGCTTGCCTTATAGCTCTACCATGGCAAACGAAGATAAAGAAAAGGAACTCAATACTGGCCTCTGTGCGGAAGCACTGATGCAGATGATAAAACAAAATATCTTGCCAAGAGATATCATGACTCGAAAAGCATTTGAAAATGCTATAGCGGTTATTATGGCTATTGGTGGTTCTACCAATGCCGTGCTGCATTTACTCGCCATCGCTTATTCGGCTGAAGTAAACTTAACCATTGATGATTTCGAGTCCATTCGAAAAAAGATTCCCTTGTTTTGCGATTTGAAACCTTCCGGAGAATATGTTGCCGTTGACTTGCATCATGCGGGTGGTATTCCACAGGTCATGAAAATGATGTTGAACGCTGGAATGATTCATGGCGATTGTCTCACCATCACCGGAAAAACCGTTGCCGAAAATTTAAAGGACATTCCAGACAGTCCATCTGCAAGTCAAAATGTCATACTCCCCATAGATAAACCCAAGTCCACCGAAGGACATTTGGTTGTTTTAAAAGGCAACCTCTGTCAAGAAGGTGCGGTTGCAAAAGTATCGGGAGTAAAAACCCGAAATATAAGTGGCCCGGCAAAATGCTTCAATTCCGAAGAAGAATGCCTCGATGCCATTCTCGATAACCGAATCAAAGCGGGGGATGTCGTCGTCATTCGCTTTGAAGGACCCAAAGGCGGCCCGGGTATGCGCGAAATGCTGGCCCCCACTGCCGCCATCGTTGGAAAAGGACTGGGAGACCAAGTGGCATTGATCACCGATGGACGATTTTCTGGCGGGACCTATGGCATTGTTATTGGGCACATTGCCCCAGAGGCTCAGACAGGTGGAAACTTGGCATTGCTAAAGGACGGCGACACTATCAATATCGACATAGAACATAATCGGTTGGATGTTAAATTAACGGATGAAGAATTGGATAGTAGAAGAAAAGAATTTAAACCAAAAGAGAATCCATATAAAAATGGAGTATTAGCTAAATACGCAAAGCTCGTTAGCTCAGCCAGCAAGGGTGCCGTTACTGATTAATTCTATATGCGGTAAGTGCAAACGATAATAGCTCAAGCTGCTAGAAATCAACCACTAATCACTCTACTACTAAATTATTAATCCTGTATTAGATCAAGTCTGCCTGGGGAGTTGCTGTGTACTTTCCCGACTCGACACCTTGTGCCATGGCGAGCTATAAAATTTTACCTGGAAATCTTTACCCTCAAAATAACCGGGTTAATCTCTATTACCTCCATAATCTTTTCAAAGAGATTGCCACTCATAACTCTATCCAGATGAAGGAAAAATATAATCTGGATATTCCCATCACAGCCGGAATGTGGGGTGGCTCTTATATGGTTGCCTTGGATGATGGTGAGGCCAAGACCAATGTCGTACGCTTATACTCAATTGTCAGTCTCCCTCAAAATAGTCCTCTAGATGAAAAAGAAAATTTTGAAAAACTAATGGAGCTTTATCAGGAGAGTTTCTCAAAGGTTTTCGGGCGCTACGGTTTGAACCTGGTTGAGCCAAAGTGGGGCGAAATTATTCCTTACTCCAACAAAATACGCCCGACTACAGCATTACAAATGTGGGACACGCAAAAAAGGGCAAATTTTGTAAGAGCATTTTTTGTTTGGAATAAGGCCAGTTGGGAAGAGTCGATCATTTACGATATGATCCGCAATATAAAAGTATTGAAGGAACTTCTGAATATTAATATCCGTCCGCAAAAAAAAGAAAGCTCGGAATTAAAGTTTCTCCTTCAGGATGTTTTAATCACCTACGTCACTTTGCGTGCCGCCTTGACTCCAGATTTCGTTGAACACGCCGAACCCATTATCCAAGACCTTTTCAACCAGTTCATAAGTGGGATGCATTCAGAGGAAAGTATCGAAGAGCAATACCACCGTGTTTATTCTTCTGCGCTGGTTTATGGGTTTGAAGAGGCTTTGCTGGAGCCCTATAAAAAGGAAAACCTAGATGTGAGAAATGTGGAGGACTGGCCAGCAGATAAAATCAATTTTGTTCCAGACGAATTAAAAGAAAAATTGATTCCAACACTGCAGGCGCCATGGAAAAAATTTCAAACAACTCTGGAAAAAAAATACGGTAAGATAAGCTCACTCAATTAAACTTCAAAAGCATCCAACCTGCTATTCCCTTCTGTCCATTCAATTCCCTGTTAGAACCATTCCATACCGCTACCGCCATTAGAGCAGATTGATTGAACTGAACGTCATTGGAATCGCCATCAACAAGATCGCGCTTAAACATCAAACGCCACTTATTGTCCTTCCACAATGCAGTCCCTTTAACATCTTGCTGAGACTGATAAGTCAGTGTACTAAACCCTTCGGCATTCAGATCTTCAATCATTTGATAAGCCAACTTGGATTTCTTCCTTACTCCAGGTTGCCCTTTTTCACCGCCAATGGATTTCCACTGCCATATATTCACCGGCATTCCAGATTCCCCCATCGTTATTGAAGGAGCCTCGCTGCTAGGTTCAACGGGGAACATAATGGCCGCTCGATCAACGTACAAAGAAGAATGATTAAAATTGCCGTCTCGTGTAGTGTCTTCCCATTCCAGTAACACGACTAACTCATCGCTATTTTTAGCAGCTCGGATCAAAACCTGTTGAGTGGAAGGGTTCGGCCACTTAGGGTTGGTAATCATCTGCGGCCCTAATTCGATATTGATAGCGGCGGGTGCTTCTTTGGAGTTCCAGAAAGGGTCATAAGGGTCTTGGGGCAAACTCCCATCCCGATTGGCAACGTTTATTGCAGGGCCGCAACTTTCTTCTTCCAAACATCCTTCAATATTTGTAGAACAACCTCCAAACAAGAGAATTAAGCCCAGAATTAGGGAATGAAATATTTTACAACGCATATCGAGAATTAGAATTGTTGAATTAATCCTTCAAGTCGAGACTTTAACTCACTAGTATAAGGACCTACCAGAATGAGGTTGAGGTTTTTTGCCTCAAAAACTTTTTCTGCAACTTCCAGCATTTTCTTTGCTGTAATACCTTCAATTAATTCTCTTTCTTCCTGCAACGACATTTCCCTGGAATATAGATGAGGGAAGGCATAGCGGACGACCTGTTTATAGGGG
>JAJDAW010000008.1 GCA_029261635.1 Nitrospinaceae bacterium | reverse complement strand
AATCGTTGGCGATGTTGAAAAAGCAAACCTGAACGACAAAGAAATCGAAACAGAGCATATGGCTGATATCAGTGATGATAGGGATTGTTATTCGCCCACTGCCTTGATAACTGGAACATCCCCCCATAGACGTTCGAGATCGTAATGAAGACGGGCTTCTTTATGAAAAATATGAGCTATTAAATCTCCGAGGTCTACCACAATCCAATATCCGCCTGAGTAACCTTCGACTCCGAGGGATTTGATTTTAGCCTGGTGGCATTTTTCAAGGATGGCATCAACGATAGATTGAGCTTGGACTTTTGAATTAGCACTACAGATCATAAATGAATCTGTGAGATCCGACCTATTCCGAAGATCTAGAATGAGGATGTCAGAAGCTTTTTTTTCAGATGCAGCATCCACAACTAATTGCTGCAAATCGTTAAATTTTTCTCTCATTCAAGCCACTATTGGAGGGGAGTCATCCCGATAAAGTTGATGTTTCATAATATATTGATCAATAGAAGGGGGCAACAATTTTTTAACTTCTTCCTTCTTGTGAATTCGCTGGCGAATATCTTTGGATGAAATATCAAGAGGCGATATTTTAAAAAAGGTTACCCCGGTTCCTTTCTCAATATTTTTAAAAACTTTTGCATCCGTTGCCGAGGCGCTGAGGGTAAGTTTATCCTTAACTGAATCTGAAACCTGTAATTCGGCACCAGGTCGAGTGCCCACCAAAATATCACAAAAATCTAGAAGTTGAGAACATTGCTTCCATGTATCAATCGCTTGAAACGCGTCCGCTCCTAATATGAGGAACATATTCCAATCAGGGTGGTTTGATTGCAATGCTTTCAGGGTTTCAATGGTATAGGAAACCTCGTTCTTATTTATTTCAATTTTATCCATAGAAAATTTGGGCAGGCCTTCAAGTGCCAGAGTGAGCATGGCCAGACGATGCTCGCAGGATACTGGTTCAAGATCCAATTTATGTGGAGAACGATACGCGGGTATGAACACCACTTTTTCCAGATTGAGTAGTCTTTGCGCCTGCTCTGCAAGATGCAAATGTCCGTTATGCACCGGGTCAAAGGTGCCTCCTAGCAAGCCTATTTTTTTCATAGAATCTGTCATAGCCTGAATCGTTCCATAAGATCCGTATGATCGCAAGTGGCATTAATTTTTAGCCCAAAAAAAGCAGGACAAGACCTAAATTTTACAAAAATTGTCAATCGCGTGTGACAAAAATTGTCGTTTTATGCGATTTCTCAGCTGTTCTCAGGATTTCCAATCATGCCATCTTGCGTAACATATTATTTTTATTTGAGTTATAATGGTTTAACTAAATTATAAGAAAAAGGCATAGAGTTTGCTATATAAGAACCATAAGCATCAAAACATTGCAGCATCTAATTTGTTAATCAATTTACAGGAGAACAAAATGTTATCAAGATTTAGAAAAGTAAAGGGTGAAAAGGGTTTTACCTTGATCGAATTGCTGATCGTTATCGCTATTATCGGTATTTTGGCTGCTATCGCGATTCCTCAGTTCAGTGCTTATAAGACTCGAGCCTATAACGCAGATACCCAGGCCACTCTGCATAACCTGTATTTAACGTGTAAAGCTTATTGGGCAGACGAAGGGTCTGCCAGTGCTTGCACTGTAGCACTCGTTGAAACTACGACTTATGGGTTTACCCAGGGTGGTGATATCGACAACATTACCATTACTACTGGTGATGAACCAAACTTTGTTGCCACTGCCACCAATGCGAATGCGGCTGGCGTGACTTATGGAGTTGACTCTTCAGGAACCATTTCTAAACAGTAGAAAAGCCAAACTATTCCCTGCTCTGCGTTTTTGTAGAGCAGGGATTTTTTTTAACCCCGGAATCAGGTCTTTCTTAATTATGAATGGTTTTTGCATTCGTCCTGTTTTTTTTTATTCTTAATTCCGGGTTGTTTTTATCTCTCTACTCTTGCTCCATCCATTGGTTATCAAGACACGCCTGAGTTTGTTGACACCTCTTTTGCCTTGGGCATCAGTCATCCTTCAGGTTCTCCCGCCTACAACTTAATTGCCAAAGCGATCACATTTTTACCGTTGGGTTCCATTGCCTTTAGGGTTAATCTCTTCTCGGCTTTATTGGCTTGCATGACCTTGGTGGTTCTCTATTTATCGGCAATAGAGGTCATCAAAATATGTTTTCCTGAAAGTAGCTCCGAATCGAAAATCGGGCCTGCTCTTCTTCCCCCAGCTCTATTGGCATTCAGCTATCCCTTCTGGTTCAACTCGTTGATTGCCGAAGTTTATACTCTTCATTCATTTTTTACCGTTCTTATCATTTACTTGTTATTGCTCTGGAAGAACAAAAATGATTCGAGGTTTCTATACCTGGCGGCACTTAGTTTTGGATTGAGTGCTGGGAATCACGGCACCGTGGCTTTTTATCTGCCAGCTATTCTGATTCTGTTTTTTATCTGGGAGAAAAAACATAAAATTAAAAATTTGAGTATCACTACGCTGTTTTTTTTAGTGGGCTTTTCTGTCTATCTTTATTTGCCAATTCGTTCGATGGCAGAGCCTATTATAGATTGGGGAAATCCAGAAACGTTTCAAAATTTTTTTGATCAGGTGACAGATCGTCGTCATGCCGATTTGCATTTTTCAAAATTAGGTGAACTTTCTACAGAAAGTGTCTCTCAAGAGGCTCCATCGTTTTGGAGCGGCGCTCTGTCTATAATATCCAAGGCGGGTTATGTTTTTTGGCGATTGACCGAGGACCTGGCTCGGCAATTTACCTGGCTGATGGTGGTAGGGTTTTTGGGGGGATCGGTTTTATGCGCGAAAAAAAATCGTCCGTTGTTCATATTTTTATTCCTGATTTCGGCAGTGAATGCAGCATTTTTTGTCGGATGGCGAAAGGAGAGTTATTTCCCTTCCTACATTGTTGCCTGTTTATGGGCGGCACTCTTTTTTTATTGGCTTCTTTACGAAAAGCTATCCTCCTCTATAAATGATATTGCCAGCTCAGAAAAAAGCGCACAATTAAAGAGAACCGTGCGATTCAGTATATGCGCAATATCAGGAGCCTGCGTTTTTGGGCTAATGATTTCAAACTATTTGCAGGTAGACAGATCTAACAATTATTTTGCCGAAACGATATTAAAAAAAGAACTGCTATCTGTAGACGATGAAAGCATTCTCGTAACAGAAATTTCCTGGTTCAACATGGCCTATTATCTCGATGTGATGCGGTTGCGGGACGATGTGGTTTTGGTCAAAGCCGCCGATTTTCTCGAAGCCGATCCCGCTTCCTATCTGACTCCAAAACGTTACCCTGAATTAGAACTTCCAGACCGAAAAAAATATCAGTTTGGCACCAGAGAAGCGGCCTTCAATTACATGATGCAGTTTTTCAGAGACAATGCAAAATCCAGACCTGTGCTCATTGAACAAAACTGGCTGTTGTTTGAAGAGTTTCAACTTGCCGAGGAACTACTGCCGCACAAAAATCTGTTGCTAAAGTTCCCTTCCGACAAAAATGAATCGCTTATTCATGTGCAAGGTGGATTTAATGAATTCAAAGACTGGATGGAAGAAGAACTTAAAAAACCTGGTTTCCAACGTGGGTCAAAATGGATTCGAAAAATAGCTTATTTTCTAACCTCTTTTTCAAACCATTTTCATGCAACCAAAAAATATGACGAAGAGCGAGAGGTTTTAAAAATACTTTACGATTTCCTCGGACATAGGGATGCCGATTGGCATTTAAAAATGCTGGATAATCTAGTTCTCGATGATAAGAAAAAAGAAGCAAGGCGATTATGGGAAAAAATGAGAGAATTATTTCCAAATAAGTTTCAAACACTTTTAGCAGAAGGACTGTTGCTCAAAAGCGAAGAAGATTATCAATCCGCGATCGATTCTTTTAACCGTGCTTCAAATATTGAGCCAGATGCTTTTCGTCCATACATGGAAAAATGTTATGCCTGGATCGTTTCCGGTAACAGGAAACAAACAATTTTAGCTTTGAACGTTGCAAGCAAAAAAATGAAAACGTTAAAAGATTTCAAGAGGATTGAAAAGGTCAAACAATTTTTGGAGACAACCCATTAAATGTTTAAAAATAAAATAATCTCAATTGTCGTTCCTGCTCACAACGAGCAGAAGCTAATTCAAAAAGTTTTACAGTCCATACCTCACTGGGTGGATCATATATATGTGGTCGATGACTACAGTCTGGATGCAACGTCTGAAAAAGTGCGCGAAAGAATGGCAAGCGATACGCGTATTCAACTGATTCGCCATGAAGAAAATCGGGGTGTCGGTGCGGCAATTTGTTCAGGATACAAAGCCAGTCTTGAAAACCAGGTGGATATCGCCGTAGTAATGGCAGGAGATGCTCAAATGGACCCGGACAATCTGGAAAGTCTCATTCTGCCTGTAGCAGAAGAGGATGTGGACTACACGAAAGGCAACCGTTTGTTCCAAGGGAAAGCCTGGGAGATCATTCCACGGCACCGATATATTGGTAATAGTATCCTTTCGCTTTTAACAAAAATTGCCAGTGGCTATTGGCATGTTGCAGATACGCAATGCGGTTATACCGCCATTTCAAATAAAGCCATGAAAGCCGTCGACCTAGACAATGTATATCCCCGTTATGGAATGCCCAATGACCTGCTTGTTAAATTAAACATTGCCGATTGCAGTGTGCGGGATGTTCCCGTTCGGCCGGTATACAATGTTGGTGAAATTTCTGAGATTCGCATTTCTCGTGTTGTAATAACCATATCCCGATTATTGCTCCGTTGCTTTTTCAGTCGCCTGGTTGAAAAATATGTAATTCGAGATTTTCATCCTTTAGTTTTTTTCTATACCCTGGGCCTGATCGCTTTTCCTGCGGGGTTCATAACCGGAGTTTACCTTTTTTTGTTCCGTATATTTTCAGGCCCCGTTTCTGCCACCAGCGCATTATTCTCAGCTTTTCTAATTATTTCAGGATTGCAGTTCCTGCTTTTTGCAATGTGGTTCGATATGGAAAATAATAAAAATCTGAAAGGTTAGAAATGAAACTAGTCACTCTGTTACCTTCAGCTACGGAAATTATTGCAAGATTGGGATTAGAAAAAAATCTTGTGGGTGTTTCGCACGAATGCGATTTTCCTGAAACGGTTGCCACGCTTTCAAAAATCACTTCAAGCAGAATCAATACCGATTTGTCGAGTGGTAATATTCATCAATCCGTAATGGACGTGATGAAAAGCGCCGTCTCTGTTTACGAACTCAATGTAGAACTTTTAAAATCTCTTCAGCCCGATTTCATAATCACTCAAGATTTGTGCGATGTCTGCGCCGTTTCGTTTGAGCAGGTCGAAAAGGCTTGTCAGGAAGTCCTCGATACGAATACGCGGATCATTTCTCTCAAGCCCAAAATGCTGGGCGATATCTGGGACGATGTGCAAAACGTAGCGGACCAATTATCCGTCAGCGAAAAAGGCCGCGAGTTTAAGGCTGAAGCAGATGAAAGAATCAAAGCAGTTCAAACTCGGAGTGGAAATAGTATTGCACCGAAGGTGCTAACTATTGAATGGCTTGATCCTATTTATATCGGTGGCATGTGGTTGCCAGAAATGATCGATATCGTGGGAGGTGAAGTATGTATCGCTGAAAGCGGGCAACTCGCCCCGGTGGTTAAAAAGGAAGACCTCGCAAAAATAGAACCCGATGTGGTGGTGGTCAAACCCTGTGGATATAAACTTGACCAAACCTTAAAAGAATTAGAACTATTAAGAGAGCAACTCCCGGATTGGAAAAATCCCCCGCGCATTTATCTGGTCGATGGCAACTCTTATTTTAATCGCCCCGGCCCACGCATCCTCGACTCCCTGGAAATTCTAGCCTACTGTACCCACCCCGAACTCTTTGCTGATTTTGGCGAACGCTATAAGGCCAGCATAATTGAGCTCGGACCGGAAAGTTAATTCGCTATAGCCTATCATGGTCTTCGTTTTGGCGAAATGGGCGAGATTCTATTCATTTTCTATTGAAGTCCCCTCACTCAGCCCTCTCCCGCATGGGGAGAGGGATAATTGTAAAGTAAAAGGAGTAAAAAGTGCTCTTAAACGCGCTCAAAAAGCATTGTCTCCTCCCAGTCGTAATGCAGAGCAGCCTCCCATGCTAATGGGTTGAATTTTATGGAGTTATTCGATATAATCTGGGCATGGCTATACAAAAGGATTTCATTGTAATTGGCTCTGGCGTTGCTGGATTGACCTTTGCTCTCAAGGTTTGCAAATTTGGGTCGGTCGGCATCATCACCAAAGATGCGTTGGAGGAGTCTGCTACCAAATACGCCCAGGGGGGAATTGCCTCGGTGATGGCAGAAGACGATTCTTTCGAGTTGCACGTTCAGGACACGATGGAAACGGGACGCGGACTTTGCCATGAAGACTTTGTGCGTATCGCCTGCCGCGAAGGCCCGTCGAGAATCCGTGAATTGATTGATTTGGGAGCGCAATTTGATTTACGCGGCACCGAATTCGATCTAGGAAAAGAGGGCGGCCATTCCAGACGCCGTATTCTTCATGCCCACGATCTCACGGGTTGGGAAATTGAAAAAACTCTCATTGAAGCGGTTCACGCTGAACAAAATATAGAAATTTTTGAACACCATATGGCTATCGATCTGATCACCAAGGCCCGGCTCGATGACAAAATTCAACCGGGCAGTTCTGATGATGAGGTGATGGGACTTTATGTGCTGAATCATAAGACGAGTCAGGTAGAAACCATGGTGGCCGATATAGTGATGCTCGCTTCAGGGGGTGCAGGAAAAGTTTATCTCTACACGTCCAATCCGGATACTGCCACGGGAGATGGCATTGCTGTTGCCTATCGGGCGGGTGCGAAAATTTCCAACATGGAATTCTTCCAGTTCCATCCCACTTGTCTTTTTCACCCTAAAGCAAAATCGTTTTTGATTTCTGAAACAGTGCGCGGTGAAGGTGGCATCTTGCGTTTGGAAAATGGCGAGACGTTCATGGAGAACTACCATAATCTGGGTTGCCTCGCGCCACGCGATGTAGTTGCCCGCGCCATTGACTATGAAATGAAAAAGAGCGGTGACGATTGTGTTTATCTTGATGTCACGCATCTCGAAGGATATCGAATTCGTGAACGCTTCCCAAACATCTACAAGACTTGTCTTGAGTTTGGTTTTGATATGTCTAAAGAGCGTATTCCTGTTGTACCTGCGGCCCACTATATGTGCGGTGGACTGATTGTGGATACGAACGGGCAAACGAATATCAAACGGTTGTTTGCCAGTGGCGAAGTTTGTTTTTCCGGACTGCATGGTGCCAATCGATTGGCTTCCAACTCATTGTTGGAAGGACTGGTGCTTTCGCATCGCGCCGTTGACAAGGCGGTGAACTTGTTTAAAGAATCTAAAAAATCACAGAATCAGTTGGATCAAATCCCTGCATGGGACCCTGGAAGTGCGGTGGACAGTGA
>JAJDAW010000007.1 GCA_029261635.1 Nitrospinaceae bacterium | reverse complement strand
AATCGTTGGCGATGTTGAAAAAGCAAACCTGAACGACAAAGAAATCGAAACAGAGCATATGGCTGATATCAGTGATGATGCTGCACGTTCCTACGACCGCAAGTTACAGGGAGACCTGGAAGAACAGGAGTGGAATAAATTAAAACAAGTAGAGGCGGCGTTAGAAAAAATTGCACAAGACAAATATGGAACCTGCGAACAATGTGAAACAGAAATTCCTGAAGCTCGGTTAGAAATCATGCCATACGCAGAATTTTGCACCCAATGCCTGAGTGAAATTGAAGAAAATGATGCTGCCGCTCTAAACGATCAGGAACCCCAAAACACCAAGGAGTCCTAACCTTGTCGTTAAAGCATATTGTTGTCTCTGTCCTGTTTGTTTTCTTTTCTATATACGTTGCGTTTTTAAATCCGCATGAATCCACCTTCCATTTAACACAAAGCCAGACTTTCAAACTGCCGACTGTTATTCTTTTGCTGGCGGCAGTTTTTACAGGTGTAGTGATCAGCGTTGCAATATTCTGGACTTTCAATTTAAAAAACGCCTTCTCCCGCTGGAAAACAGATTTCCAAAAAAGTAGAGTTGAAAAAAAACACAGTCGACTCGAAAGTTTGTTTAAAAAAGCGGAAAATTTCTTTTTATGTGGAAGACTCGATAAAGCCTCGGCGGTTCTGGAGAAAGTTCTGGATGCTGCTCCAGACCATGTTGGAGCCTTGAGTCTTAAAGGAAGGGTCCTTGGCGCCGAAGGGAAGAGTTCCCAGGCTATCAGTTTGCAGAAAAAAGCCCTAGAAGTAGACCCGCAAAATGTTTCCGTGTTGTTTGATTTAGCAACAACATATGCCAAAGCAGATCAAACCGATGACGAAACAAATCTGCTTAATAAAATGCATCGTGACAATCCGAAAGCAGCCCAGCCTTTGTTCCGCCTACGCGATGCGTATCTTAAAAAACAGGACTGGAAAAGTATTTTAATCGCCCAAGATAAAATTCTCCCTCTCATAAGAAACAATAAAGAAGAATGGGAGGAAGAATTAAAAAATAAAAGCCGTTTCCTTTATGCCCGAGGCAAACAGCAATGGGAGCAAGACAGGCGTGATCCAGCTATATCCGATTTCAAACAATCTTTGAAAGCATGGAACAAAAATTTTGATGCCCACCTATTTCTCGGCGATGCCTATCTGGAAACCGGAAAATCTAAAACGGCAATTAAGAAATGGATTACAGGATTTGAGCAGACTCACAATGCCCTCTGTCTGATCCGAGTGCAAAAAGTAGTTTATCTGGATAAAGGAGATCCACAAGAGCTCATTCAGATCTACCAAAAAGCCATCGATCCAAACCAGCCGCAGGACAGTTACAAATATATCCTGCTACTTGCCGTTCTGTATTTGGAACACGGACAGGCTGAAAACGCCAAAAACATCCTGGAAGAAAATCAAACAGATCATGAACTATTAGGTTCTTTGTTACTGGCTCACGCTCGTCAGCCTTCAAATAACGGATCAAATTTTGATTTAATAAAAGAAGCTATTTTTGCCTGCTAACATGGGCACTTAGCAGGGGAAGCAATAAGTCTACAAACAAACGAACCCCTAGCTCGACTACATAAATTGTTGCTAGTTGCCCCCACGGCTAGTGGCCCTCTAACGAGGGAAGTAGGTCGCATTAACTCTACAAACAAACGAACCCCTAGCTCGGCTACATAAATTGTTGCTAGTTGCCCCCACGGCTAGTGGGATTTGAATAGTTGGTGGCTGAGGATTTTACTGTTCTTCACAAAAATCCATGCGGAAACCAGCACATTTTCTTTTAGAGAGAAATATAATCCTTTGTCGGGGTAACGGGCAAGGCTGGCGCTCATTGATTGAGGCACTCCATATTTTTGGATTAATGTTGGAACCTTGTTTCCCATCTTGATTCCATTTGCGAACTGTCCCTTGAAAGTGGGCAACAACTCAATCGCTTCAACCTTTTGTTTTCCATTTAAAGCCTGAATCACTACCCCATGATTGGCATATTTGATAGATATGCTGTCGAGGCTCGGCTCGGTCCCCCGTTCGACTTTGATTTTTTTTGGAACCCCCAATAAGGTAATGGCTTTGTCTAGAGTCATACCGACTTTAAGGTTCTTCCCAACCACAAAACCTTTGAGTTTCTTTTTTTCAACTTTCGCCTGTTTTTTAATTACCTTGGCGACCGCTTTTGGTTTTACTTCGGCTGCTTTTTTAGCGGATTCAGGAGCCGCAAAGCCCAGAGAGATGGGGACAATAATTAAAACAATCCATACTGCAAAAAAATGTTTCGTGATCTTCACCGGTATCTCCTTTCAATAACAAACCGCGGATAACCAGCCGTAAAAAACTCAGGCTATGATTGGAATCTTTACAGTATACCTCGCGGCACAAAAAAGTTAAACATTTATTTTCAAGTAGTTAACAGGTTTACTTGAAGGTTCGCCAAAATCGCCTAACTTGCGAAAAACCCAAGGATTTGGGAAGTCAGGACCAGTAATTAAAATAGAAAATAATCAATAATCTTCATCTGGAAGATTTTTGCGGCGATCGCGTTTGGACTTGGTTTTTTCTTTTTGAAACTTTCTCCATTGAGCTCGATCTTCCTTCGAAGGAACGATATCCTCCTCGTCCTCCCAAAAATCTATGGCGATCGGTTTTAAGATTTTCTTTGCTTCTTTGGGCTGATAACGTTTTGCTTCTTCTGATTCCTTAGCAGTCAAAGCCGTTTCCATATCAGCGAGAGGTTTCATGTCCTTTTTCATACGCCGTTGGAATAAAGCCTCACCTCTCAAACGAATTTCACGGCTATTGACCAGACCGGTTTTTAAGTTTTCAGAAATGACTTGTGCTCCATTAACAGCTCCGCTCCACGCACCTGCCAATGCACCCAGTTTTTCCGTTTCCCTTCCCTGCGCAAAAACAGATGCGAGCAAAAATTTTTTTTCCTGGCTTAATATCCAATGCAAAACTAATGGGATCAACGTTAAGACAAATCCCTGGGAGGCATGCCGTATCTCGCGTTTTGTATAGACCGAAGCATTATCAACGATCCATTGCAATGCTTCCTTTTCTGATTTCTCCAACTGGGGGATTAAACCTTCCAGAGTTTGACTGAAAGCATTTTTTGATTTAGCTGTCGACTCATCTTCGTATATATTTACTCTGCCTTGATATTCCTTCTCGGTTTGAGCACAAATCTCCGCCGCTTCTTGCAAAATTTCTTTACTCTTTGAAACGAGTTCACCTTCTTGCAAGTTCAGAAATCGTGTCACAAGAAATCCATTCAGCACCGTACCAACAACTTCCTGCGGGTGGCTGCTAAAGGTCAAAGCTAAATCTAAACACTGAGTCGCAAGAGTTTTCGACCACTTTTTATGGAACAATGCGAGAGGAACAGATAGGGAAGTGAATAACGCAGTCGCAGAACTTTGAGTCGTCGGCTCTGCAATGGGTTGATCATCTAAAAGGTCAACGGCTTTCCACAAACAGCTCTCGGAACTTCGGAATACTCCGAAATGGTTTTCAGGCCCCCCTTTCGAAAGGTTCTTAATATTCCGTAAAGTTTCTTCAAGAAACTTTTTTTTATTTGTCAGAACTCCATCGCAAACAGCAAGGGCGCATTGTATGGGCGCGCCATATAACCCTTTCATGCGATAACGTTTGATGCCTTTCCCCACTACTTTTTTTACATCTTGATAGTCCTCGACGGCACCAAATATTTGGCCGATCGCTTCAGGTTTTAATCCACTCACGGCACGACCCATGGCATCACCTACGGCCATTCCCAAAAAACAGCCCATGACTTTATCTGGATCAGATTCCATACGGATTAATTATTTATAAGAGATTAAACGGTGAGAAGATCGGTCGGATGGTCCTGCTGTGCCAAAATCATTTCAGGAGACGATTCGCCGAGAGCCTGCAAAGCAGTGATCTTCGCAATTTCAGGATGGTTGTTGGTTTCACTCATATGCATCAACACCACTAATTTCAAACCGGGGTGTTTTACCGATGCCAATATTTCTCCACAGGCCTCATTCGAAAGATGGCCGATACCACTTTTTATCCGCTGTTGTGTAGCCCAAGGGTAAGGGCCTGCCTCCAACATCGAAATATCATGATTGGCTTCGACCAATAACGCATCGAGGTTTTTTAATTTATTTTTGACTTCATCGGTGACCCGCCCAAGATCGGTGGCGATGCCGAGACTCTTACCTTGATAACGAACAACAAAAGCAACAGACTCTTCTGCATCGTGAGGAGTCGAATAAGGTTCAACAGAAAGTTCACCAAAATGCACCGGCTCACTTTCGCGAATAGTATTTAAGGAGTTGATCTTTCCTATTGTGTTATTTGCACGTCGCCAAGTTCCTTCCGTCGTATATAAAGGGATATCGTGTTTCCTTAAAAGTGGGCCGATGCCGCGGATATGATCCGAATGTTCATGCGTTGCGAACACCGCATCCATGCCGGTAAAACTGCGGTCAATATGATCCATGCGCTGGGAAAGTTTTTTCCCACTCAAACCCGCATCAATCAAGATACGCTTTTCGCCTGCTTCGATATAAACCGAATTACCGCCACTACCGCTGGATAAAATAGAAAACTTTAAAATGGGAAGGACCTCTTGAGGCAAAGAATGTATTTACAGAAATGTTATATATTCAGAAGCTAAAACCTTAGAAATTGTACCACAGAAAGGAAATAATTCAGGCGGGCATGATGAAAAGAAACCTAGGTTTCCTGCCATGCGATGACTTTTACTTTGTTGCTTAGGAAGGGAGCGACAATGTCTCCATTGTAGGTAACCGTTAAGCTGCCACTTATGGTATTGCCAGTCACCAGACTTTCCGAGGTGTCAGTATCGGCAGCAATTAAAAAACCTTCCAGCGATACTGTGCCAGAAATAGATACTTGTTCTTTCGCAGCCATCATTCCCTGAATGGTGTTTGATGGGTTCCCTGAGAATTCAATATCTGTCCCGGCCACCAAAAAAAGATTTTGGATATCGACCGTATCACTTGCGTCTTTATAATTTGCAACATCCGCATTGCCACCAAAATTAATATAACCCTCAGCGATTATTGTGGTTTGCCATCCTGCGGGGGATCCGGTTGTTGAAAAGTCTCCCTCCACATAAAACATACCGTTGGCAATCGTACTACTACTTGCTTTCCATATCCCTGACTGCAATTGCAACCCAGCGAATAAACCGTTGCCATCCCCCGTTGTTGAGGTAGACCAGTTCCCACCTCCAGGGTTGGTGAAAGTATAGATATCACCGGAAGATACTTCTTGAATAGTGCCGTCACTTTTCAAAATGTAGTCCGCATACGATTTGTAATCAGAGGGCTCTACGATGGGAATATCTTCTGGAGCTACTCCCCCCGAAACACAGCCGGTGCCCGTACAACTACCCGTTGCCGTCGCTCCCTGAGTGATGGTTGCGCTGCCGCCACTAATGGTGACTTCACTATTGGAATGAATGCTACCATTGGTTCCACTTACGGTAAAGGAACCATTACCACCAAGATCCCCATCTGTTGTAATCGCGTTATTTGCCTTAAAAAGTCTGCGTGTGACAATCGCTTCAACAGTGACAGCAAAATCACCCTTGTTTCCAACTGAGGTTATGACGAGGGTATTATCATCATCATCCGTAATATCCCCATCGTTATCATCGTTGTCGGCTACTACTACGTTATAGGTGCCGCTTGCAAAACTGATATTAGTTAATTTTGCGGAATTGTTGGAAATAAAATTGTCGAGAACATCATCGAATCCTCCAGCAGCAATTTCTTCTCCCGGGCTGTTACCGGTAGAGTCATAATTCATTAAATCGATGGCCTGCTGAACTCCCGCTTCTGCAATGTAAAATGCTTCGCGGGTTTTGTAGTACCTTTCGGTACGCTTTACATCCTGCGTGGACCATTGTGTAGCGACAACAGCTAAAGCCCCCATTACAACAAGGATCAGTAAGGTCACAGGCAAAGCCACGCCATCTTCTTTTATCAACCACTTTGTCATTGTCATTTTTATTTTGAACATACTTAGCGCCTCAACCTGAATTTCTTAAAGCAATATCTGATTCAAACTCGATGACACCCTCGGTAATATTATTCGGATCTACCATTTCCAAGGAGATTCCAATTTTTGTAACATCTGCAGCTGTTCCAGAGTCAAAAGTGAATTGCAAAGACGAAATGGATGGATCAATGATTAAAGTGGAAACCGTCCCATCAATATTTTTTTTAATAGCTGTTCCATCCTGGTACAGAATCACCGTATTGTATTTATTGATAGTGACCAGTTTTGAGTTTTTTGAGTAGGTAAAATTAGAACCCGCTGCTGTGCCAATAGGAATGCTGGTCGAAGTGGGACTTCCACTCACGGTATTGAGCTCTGAAGCGCGAAAACTGGGGTCATAAATTACAATATTATCTGCATCTGCGAATTCACTTCCATTCACCACGGTGATGGAGTTCGATCCGGATACGATAGCATTGGTTCCCTCACTGCCTGGAGGAGTTGTTGTACGCACATCAAACAAATTGGAGCGGAAGGTTACAGAATCAGCCGCCGAAATATCTGTCACCCCCAAGCCTGGAGGAAGACCAAAGCCTGCCATGCGTATTTCTTCGGCCAGGAATTTTATAAGGTGTCTTCCCTTGGCACGTATGTCAGTCTCTTCACTTTCCCGGCTGATGACCTTATCTTCCTTAATATAAATACTGATTACCGCCCCCAGCACAAGGACTCCCAACGCTGCTCCAATGAGAATCTCAATTAAGGATGCACCCTTTGAGTTTTTAATATTATTTTTAATTCGCATAATATTATTGAGTGATATAGGTATTTAGAGAAACAGAACGCGCGGCGTTATCCCAAGTAACCGTTACTAATATATCTGTGAAGAACTCGGCACTACTAATCGGGATGATGGTCCAACTTCGCGTGTAAAGAGCATCTGATCCACCCGCCGCTCCCTGAGCATCAATGGTTTCCCCGCCTGACGTAGCCGTCCAGGATTGAGTGGAAGAATCGTAGACAGGAGAATCCAGAGTATCTGCATCTGCTAAATTAACTCGTGTACTGAGTTCTTTAATTTCCTCGATCTTATCCTGAGCGAGAGTCACGGCAACACTGCTCTTTTTACTAACCGCGTTTCTTTCTATTACGGCTCCGGTTAAAATGCCATACGCAAGAAGACCTATGCTCGCAAGAGCAATAGCAAGAATCACTTCAATGAGCGTTAAGCCAGAATTTTGTGATAGACGACTCATATGCAAACCAGAATATTTTCTTTAAAAACAAAACTATACAGCTAATTATGAGGCAAAAATAAGTTTTAACAATCCCACAATCGGGGGGGGGCAGGGGAGAAAGAAGGTAATTTATATCAATCTGTCAGGGAAAAGGATTGTATTTCTCTTTCGTATTTTCGAATTTCCTTTTCTGATTTCTTCACACTTTTTTGTAGCCCTAAAATAATTTCATCCAAGGATTCTTTTGTAGTCCAGTTTTTTGGCTTTTCATCCATCTCTTGCAACTCGGCTATTTTTTTGAGTTGTCGTTCCCGCGACTCACGAGATTTTTTTAGAAGTTCCTTATAAGATTTTTTTTCCTCAGCCAGACCTTCAGAAGTCACCTCTTTTTTCTTAGATGCTTTTGACTTTTGTGGCGAACCTATATCAACATGAGTCTCTTCATCAGAGGCAGACTCAGAGGGGGGATCATTTTCAAAAACTGGTTTTTTGACAGGAGGAATTTCGCGAAAGGTTTTTATTTTCGCATCTTCATTTTTGGGGATCAGGCTGGGGTCATTGGTGAAATGGGCTTTCCCGTTTTCATCGACCCACTTATAAATCTTCGCATGCGCAGGAAGGCTGCCCAATAAAAACCCGTAAATGACAATTATTATCCAGAGTGTTTTCATTGACCGCATATTAACGCAAAATCTTTCCCTTTAAGATCAAAAATTCTTATAAAGGATTAACCGCAACATTGTCGAAAAAAGTAGTGTTTGTGGTTACCGCTATCCCTATTTTCCCCTCCGTATAGGAGTCATCTGTGGCAGTGATATCCCAATCCACAGGTTCTGCATCATTTTTTTTCCAAAATTTTGCGTTCAAGGTATCACCTTCAACACTCGCCTTAAGAATATATGTTACATCGCCTGGTTGCTTTTTATTAAATGTGACAGATGTACTCGTCAAAACGGTATCACCGCTATTGTAATCCACAAGTTGTAAATCATACTGAGGATTACTATTTGTACAAACCGTACAATACAGTCTTGCCTGATATTGTTGCGAGGCATCTTGATATCTAAGCACAAGACCCACATACTCGCCTGCGCCCAAAGAACCGTTACGGTTGATTTCTATTGAAGCTTCATAGTCCTGCCAAGAGGCACAACCATTTGTAGAAATACCATTGTTGTTGGATGCTGATTTATATTCCCCTGATGCAACATTCCAGTTTGCGGCACCTTCTTCTAACCAACCATTGCTGTCCCCATCATTAAAGTCGTCGGTAAAAATACCATTCCCTGAATTGAAAGCAACTGGAATGGCGTTGAACACCGGATAACTTTCCCCAGCGACATCAACAAGAGCACTCGCAGATAGAGTTGCTGTAACGCTGGGAGATTCCCAATCATAAATCAAGGTAGTGGTTGCGTTTCCGTCTCCGATCGTTGAATTGGTTGCGGGACTAAGTGTTCCCTCAGTGGCGTTGAAATTAACCGCAATTCCCGCACCCACGCCTACTCCGTCTCCATCTACCACACTTGCGGTAATGGTGGTTGAGTTGTCCGGACAGCTTACGGTAGCGGGGCTGGCCCTCAATGAAATTTTTCCCCAGGGAGCGGTAATCAGATTTCTTGGTGAAGTGTTCGATGCATATGTTTCGCGATGGTAACTGTCGCTGTATGTATCAGAACTGTTTTGAGTAGCCACACTGCCGGCAAAATAAGTTCCACTGTTCACATAATCTGTATTTGGATCTTCATCTCTTGACCGGGTAACGATTTCGAAATCCACTCCCCGGATGTCGTTCAATTCAGCATCTGGGATGACATAGGGTGGAACCGGTAGGCCGTCAGCATCCAAAGCAACTCCGGTAGGCAGGCGGTTACCATCCTTATCCCAATAACGGATAATTACATTATCAATATTGCGAGCGACCGTACTTTGAACAACACCATTATCGCCTTTATTAGGAGTAATACGATAAAAGTTGAATGGAGGTCCGGTTAATGACAGGGAAATGTCATAATCGCGAGTTTCCGTGCTGTCTACTTGATTGTCATCATCTTGATCGAAAAATGGAGAGATGACGAATGTTTCATTGTCAGCGCCTTGCGGGGTGGAGACTGCGTAAGTCATCACTTCATCATTTTGGATTGTACCGTCGTTATCATCATCAAACACCATGGTCAAATAATGATCGGATGCAGCTAAAAACCTTTGACCGCGTTCGATGTTGTAGCCTGCGTTTTGCACACTGCGGGTAACAAAATCTACTGCTGCTCTGCCGTTCGCTTGCATCTGGCCCAATTGGCTCTGCCGCTGGAAGGTTTTAGTTTGAGACTGAATTATTCCCGCCACAAGTCCAAGCAGGAGCAAGGAAACTGCAGTGCCCACCAATAGTTCTGCCATGGTGAACCCACTTTCATTCATTTTCCAATAGTTTTTTTTTGGTAGCGGCTTCATTGTATATTCCTCGTTTTATAACTATTCCAGAAAACCCACTCGTTCCACACTGAATATGGATGGGATAAAAGGCGGCCAGAAAGTTGGTTCTTGAAATCGCACATCCCAACCCCAGTTTCGAGTTGGCCCTGAATAACAGTTGCCTCCCAAACACCAAAGCCCGTCAGCTTGCTCACTATTCCAAAGATTGACAAACGACCCGCGAAAATTCAAGGCCGCCCCTGTCCACCATTCATGAAGCCGCGGATAGGAATGTACGCCGCCACTATAATTGGAACCGTTTTCGCTTGTTGGAAGATGTCCCGCAAAAAGAGCGGCATAGACTGTGGTTTCTGATCCACGATAATTATTGAAAAGCTGATTTTGGGTAATATTGCAAGTTTTCGTGTTGAAAGCATTTGAAAGAACATTCATGGCATCCCCAACTAAAGCAACACCTTTTGTGTTAATGGTATTGAAATCACCATGGATGTAAATTGGATTATCTGTAGCTAAAGTAGTTTCATCCGACAATTGTGGGCTGGATGTATTAGCGATGGGCAATAACCGGATGGCTTCCAGATCGCCATTCTGGTTAGTAAAGTTCGCATTCGGAGAACGCGAGGTATAAATCAGCATCCCGTCACCTGCCAAAGCAAGACCTTGATCCGCAAGATAGGCTTCATACCAAAGACCCAGGGAATAAAGATCAATATCGGTAGTATCCACATTCCGCCCACCTTCACGACAATCCTGAAACGCGTTGTTTGTCTCCTGAATGACTGGCATTGGCAAGCCTGCTACGGGGTTGCCGGCAGAAGACTGACCTGTCAAAACCAAAGCGGTGACGTCTGTATACACAGGGCGCGAAACAAAGACTTCTATATTATTTGCACCCAGCCCTCCGGTACCTATGATGGTCATACCATCAATAGTGGCTTTTCCCGGCGCACCAGCCCGCTGTTCATAAAATGCTCCGCGCTTGAACAAATCTTTAGAAGGTGTGGTGTAAGGCTCTTCATTGATCAATACAAAATTGTTAAACCGAGTCTCTTCTGAAGATTCATTAGCGGAAGTGATATTTACCCCCAATGTTTCGGTCTCGTTGTTATTGAACGTGAGACCCGTGCTAGAGGTTTTAACAGTAACGGTATCTTTATAATTGGCGCCGCTGTTTTTTGCATAGGTATAAATATTCCCTACAGCAGTCATGGAATGCGGTGACATATTGTTTTCATCATCATAATTTCTCAAATTAATATCATTGCCGCTGGAAGACCCAATATAAATGTCGGCATTAGAATGAATGCGGCCCCAACTGTTCATATCTGGACCTGGGAATAATTCGAGGTCGGCAGAATTTCCACTTTGACCGTAAAATACGAAGTACTGAACCAGTGGCGTTTCCAATATCCGAACCGTTTCGTTCACCAATTCATTAGAAGTATCTATGAGTGATGTTGATTCAGATTCTATGTCATAGGTGTGAGCATAATGATAAATAATAGTATTGCCCACGACTGTCTGGTAAAGGAAAGGTTCCAGTGGATTTTCTATTTTATATTTGACGGCATAATTACGATAATTGGCAACATTGATATAGCCATCACCATCCGCACCCGCCTGGTCTACAGATTCGGTGTAAGGGATTAAATCTTCAAAGTCGTTAATGATGTCGTTCACCGCCAAGTCGAGCCCAATCTCTGCAGAATAAAAAGCATTCTTGCCTTTTTTATGTGCTTCAGAAGATTCCAGGTTTAAAGTTATCGTTTGCAAGGCAGCAAAGGAAACTGCCGCCATCGCTGCAAGAACAAATAGATAAACCAACATGGTGCTTCCCTGTTCCTGATTAGAAAGACTTATACGATTTTTATTGAAAAGTTTTTTCATTCTATGAATTGCCTCCTGTGAAGGACCGATGCCATCTCTAACTCTCTGGCATTGCCATGGCTATCGTTCCAACTTGTTGTCACCAAAACTTCCAGCATATGAATAGACAAAGGGTCGGCAAACGTTTCGTCTCCCCCTGAAGGAAAAACCTGCAGTTGCCAGGTTATATTAAACTCCCCATCTTGTTCTGTTTTGGAGTAGGTCCAGTCATCATCCTGCGTTAACCCTTCATTCGTTAAATAAGTTGTGACCATATAATCAAATCCAAATGCTCCACCTGTTGGGTCATTGGCAGAAAAACCTTTTACTTGTTCAATTTTATTCGTCGTCTTCATCGTCGCTTCGGTGACCAGTCTGGAATTATTTTGGTAGAAGATAACCGAATCGGCAGCTTTGATGAGACCAAAGAGACCGACCGCCAGAACCACCATGCTCACCATCACTTCTACTAAGGTGAAGCCTTTCTGGTTTCGGCCTGCTTGCAATAAAATAGTTGTATTGGTCAAAGTTTTCATTTCCATGGAGGCGTATCAGCTCCGCTATAGGTCCAATAATCAACACCGCCCGTAGCCTGCAAAACAGAAATCAAACGAGCGCGGTCATCGGTAATCCCAATATCATTCAGGTGTAATAATAATACTTTTCCCGTAGCACTAGCCTGACCCCGGGAATCGAAGACAACCTCCTGATCCCCATTAAACGAAACAGCAGAAGCAACAGCATTGCCATCTGTATCTGTGATACCCACGTTGTAAGCAAACTGCACATTATTTTCCAGTATCGCATTTTTAAAATTTTCGCCTGCGTCCACAATTCCATCTCCATTATTATCTTCATGAATGGTGTAAGTATTCGCAACCAAATCGAAAACAACTCGCACATCATTATTACTTTTTACAGCAGAGGTACGGGCCAGCATCAAGTCAAAATATACTTTTTGCGCCTGACCATTGATCTCGTGCTTTTCTTTCCATTTTGAAAAGTTTGGAATTGCTACTGCAGAAACTATTCCTATGATCGCCATGGTTATAATCATTTCTATTAAGGTGAAACCTTTTTTTGACTCAAGGAAACGTCTTAAACCTTTTAGCCTTCTAATGAATAACATTTCAGTTTCCTTTGTTTATCCTTAATAACAAGTAATAGCAAAATAGAGGCCAAAACTTTCTCAAAGCCGCAGGCTAGAAGAATGAACATTTATTTTCAATGACTTATGGGCATGAAAAAATATCTTCCCCCGCAAACAAGGGGGAATAAATATTTATATCTAACGAATTGGCTTTATCTTATTTTATACATCTTTTACGTTTTGCGCACATGTTTTTAGGGAAACACTATGTATGCAGGGATGAAGATCATCTGCTTAGTGGAGAGCATTCGAAGAATAGAATTTTTCTTCTGGAGACAACTATTTTTGATCTGAGGTATCGGGGCCTGCCAGAGCTTCTTTAAGTTGCTCTATAAATTTTTCTTCACTGGCTGCCTGCGCGTTGAGACGGCTAGAAAGCTTATTAACCAGCGGGCGAGTATTTTTGCTGATAGGCATCCCGCGCTTTGAAGTTTTTTCATCAGCTTGAATTGCCTTCTTCAAAAAACTGACTATTTCTTTGAATAAAGGTCGCTCACTAATAGAAATTTGTTCAATCAAGGTTTGCTTCTGGGGAATCGTAGCTACTACCGCACTCTTTAGTTTTCGCCATTTTCGAATTCCAGTATTCCCGTAACTAGGAGGTATCTTATAAAGATCATCGTAACGCGGAATATCTTCCTTGAAAAAAGCAATGACAGCATCAGCCGCTGATTTTTCAGCTACGGTCAGTCCTTCATCTTTTTTGGACTCTTCTTTTTCTGTATCTTCTTCACTTTCTGGAGCCACTCCTTCTTTTTCCCGATTGGACTTCTCTTTGTGTTTTATCGGACTTTTTGATTTCGGTATAGTGGGAGGGAGTTTCCTCTTAAAATGTTCTTTTCTAAATTCTTCAGGCACACGATTGAGGTCGTCTGTAAAATGGACTTTTCCGGTTTCGTCTTTCCATTTATAAACGGCCGCCTCACACCCATCGCCGGACAAGTTCAAAAGAGTTGCCGCGAAAATAAGAAAGATGATTTTGCAAAGCACTCGGTTCATAGGTGAGTGTGGTTAAGCTTTTGATAACAACATTTTTAAGATATCCGCTTCTGGCATATCTTCGATAATTCCAACGCTTCCTATTTTTTTAACCAGGATAAACTTGATTTTATGGTTCATGGTTTTTTTATCATGGTAGAGAGATTCAATAACCTCTTGTGGATCCAAGTCAGGCCACTGGCTGGGCAAACCACATTTCTTTACCAATTCACAAATCTGATTAGGAACCCCTTCCTCACATTTTCCGGATTGTTGTGATAGTTTCGCCGCATAGATCATTCCAATTGCCACAGCTTCTCCATGGATGAAACGCGAATAACCCGTCAACGCCTCGATGGCATGTCCTAGTGTGTGACCAAAATTTAAAATCATTCGGTAATGACTTTCGAGCTCATCTTTCTCCACCACTTCGGCTTTGATCGCACATGAAGTTTTAATAATATGGGCGAGACATTCATTATCCAACTGAAGAATTTCTTCCACATTATTTTCCAGATAGTCGAAAAGGCTGGCATCGGAAATGACACCATATTTAATGACCTCGGCAAGCCCGGCACGAAACTCTTTTTGCGGAAGAGTTTGTAACGTATCCAAATCGGCAATCACCAGACGCGGCTGATAAAATGCGCCGATCATGTTTTTTCCCTTGGGATGGTTGACAGCCGTTTTGCCACCGACACTACTATCTACCTGGGAAAGCAATGTGGTTGGCACCTGAACAAATGGGATGCCGCGTTGGTAAGTGGCTGCCACGAACCCGGTAAGATCGCCGATGACACCACCCCCCAATGCAATCAGAACAGACTTTCGGTCGCAATTAAAACCTAATAGCCGATCATAAATAATGTCTGCTTGCTGAAGAGATTTTGAGGTTTCACCTTCCGGCACTTCAATGATATCTGTGGCCCAGCCTTGCTTTTTGAATCCAGCTAAGACCTTATCGCCATAGAGTTGAAAAAGAGAAGGGTGAGTTACCAGAACTATGCGGCTGGGCTGAAGAACTTGAGAAACAAGCTCACCTATACGGTCGAGAAGCCCCGAGCCTAGGAGAATATCGTAGCCCCTTTCGCCCAGATCAATGTTTAAACGTTGCATGAATGGAAAATCATCTAAAGGGATAATGAAATTTTACAACCCTGTTTTCCCCTAATTATAACCATTGTCAACAATGGTTGGGGTAACAAAAACAAGAAGCTCGGTAATAGTATCCGATTCATTGAAACTTTTAAATAAATTTCCTAGAATTGGGATCTTGGAAAAAAATGGGACAGCCTTTCTATTATCGACCACAGTACTCTGATAGATGCCCCCAAGAACGGTGGTGTCGCCACTTCCTACCAAAACTTCAGTGTGGGTTTCCTGGGTTGTAATCGTAGGAACACCGTTAAATAAAGTACCTGTCAAGTCAGCGGCATTTTTGGTTGCATCAATGACCATATAAACTTTTTTATCGAAAGTCACATGTGGCAAAACCTTTAAAGCGAGCTCCGCATCAATGAATTCAACAGTGGCCCCATCTGTGGATTGAGCTTGGTAAGGAATTCTGCGACCACTATTTATTCTCGCCTCTTTATTGTCGGCAGTCGTTACCTTCGGGCTGGAAAGTATGCGACCTTTACCCTGAGTCTCAAGAGCTTCTAATTGTAACGCCAGTGAAACGCCTTTAGCAATGCTTCCCAGCGTCAATCCAAAACCAGCCACGTTTCCTGCTCCTGCAGCACCAATGGCTGATTGTTGCGCCAAATCAACTAAAAAGTTGGTGCTTGTTGCAGAATCTGGACCCGTTAATGTTGTATTCCCATTAGCTGTTTGAGCTGGATCCAAAACCCCAGTAAGCCCCCATTGCACTCCCAGTTCCTGTGTAAAAGATTTGCTGATTTCAACTATTTTTGCTTCGATCAAAACCTGCGCTGTCGCCACATCAAGAACACGGATGGTCTCCAACATATCATCGACATGGTGACGAAGGTCATTCAAAATGATGGTATTGGTGCGAGCATCGACTGTAATGC
>JAJDAW010000006.1 GCA_029261635.1 Nitrospinaceae bacterium | reverse complement strand
AAAATTCCTTGTCTGGATAACTGGTCGGAGTCGATTGCGTTGGATGATTTGATGACACAATCCGCATTGCAATCGTTTACCAAGGACCAAAATGCATTGGATGATCGTATTCGATCATTTCTAAAATAGTGATTGATATATGATCCTCGCCGGGGATATTGGAGGTACTAAAACTTATTTGGCATTGTTTGATGAAAACAATAATCGGCTGGAAAAAATTCGCGAAACTCGATTTGAAAACCGCAATTTCCCCAATCTCGATTCGATCATTGAAGAATTCTTAAAAGGCGAGAATGAGAAACCTAGGGTAGCTTGCTTGGGTGTGGCGGGTCCTATAATCGATGGCAATTGTAGTCTAACAAACCTTGATTGGAGGATCGGAGCTGGGAGACTGGAAAAACAATTCGACAAAGCATATTTAATAAATGATCTTGTCGCGATGGCTTGTTCGGTGCCCTGCTTGGAAGAAAAAGATGTTGCGGTGTTGCAACCCGGATTGCAAGTAAAAGAGGGACGTATATCGGTAGTTGCTGCTGGAACGGGATTGGGTCAGGCCTTTCTGATTCCAACGGGTAACGAGAAGTACTCTGCTGTGGATTCGGAAGGAGGGCATGCGGATTTTGCTCCCAGAAACAAACTTGAAGCGGAATTGTTGTTTTTTCTGCAGAAAAAATTTACAAGAGTCAGTGTGGAACGAGTTGTGTCGGGCCCTGGTGTGATTCATATATTCGAGTTTGTTAAGGAACATTTGTATTCAGGAGTCTCAGAGGATTGGCAGAAAGGTCTGCAAAACGAGGAACTGGTTGCAGAGATTATTCGTTGTGCAGTGGAAAAAAAATCAGAAATATGCGAAAAGACACTGAGCATGTTTGTTGAGTTGTATGGAGCACTTGCAGGAAATTTGGCGTTACAGGTTTTGGTCAAAGGTGGGGTATATTTGGGAGGTGGAATTGCTCCGCGAATTATGCCTTTGTTGGAGCAGGGAACATTTATGCAAGCCTTTTTAGAAAAAGGCAGGTTTAAAAGTTTTTTGACCGAAATTCCTGTGAAAGTAATTTTGAATGATAGATCTGCGCTTCATGGCGCAGCTCAATATGCACTCACACATTAATAAATGATTAATTTGATCTCTGTAGTATGGAGAATCTTTAACTTAGAAGATAACTATGGGAAACACGCTTAAAAAAATTGTATTGGCTTATTCAGGTGGGTTGGACACCTCTGTCATTATCAAATGGCTGAAGGAAAAATATGGCTGCGAGATTATTGCATTTGCAGCAGATGTTGGTCAGGGGCAAGAATTGGACCCGGTTCGGGAAAAAGCTTTAGCGACAGGTGCGAGTAAAGTTTATATCGAAGATTTGCGCGAAGAGTTTGTGTCTGATTTTGTTTTTCCCATGTTGCGTGCCAATGCATTTTATGAACATGATTATCTTTTAGGAACTTCCATTGCACGACCCTTGATAGCAAAAGAGCAGATTCGCATTGCAAATCTGGAAGGGGCAGACGGTGTTTCGCATGGTTCCACAGGGAAAGGCAACGACCAGGTTCGCTTCGAATTGGCATATCACACTTTGAATCCTGAAATTTCTATTGTCGCTCCTTGGAGAGAATGGGATTTGAATTCTCGAACTGCGTTGATTGATTATGCGGTAGCTCACGGCATCCCTGTTCCTGTCACCAAAGCCAAACCCTATAGTATGGATCGGAATATGTTTCATATCAGCTACGAGGGAGGAGTCTTAGAAGACCCTTGGACTGGTCCAGATGAAGATATGTTTATGTTGTCTGTTTCTCCAGAAAAAGCTCCCGATAAAGCGACGGTCATTGAAATTCAATATGAGGCGGGGAATCCCGTTGCGATCAATGGCGAGAAAATGAGTCCTGCTACATTGTTGGAACGACTCAACCAATATGGTGGTGAAAATGGAGTGGGCCGCATTGATATTGTCGAAAACCGATTCGTGGGTATGAAATCACGTGGTATCTATGAAACTCCTGGAGGCACTATTTTACATCAGGCTCATCGAGCCATTGAATCGATTACTTTGGACCGTGAAGTGACGTTTCTACGCGACTCTTTGATTCCGAACTATGCGCGCATGATTTATAACGGATTCTGGTATTCTCCTGAAAGGGAGCTTGTTCAGCAAATGGTGGACCAAATGCAGAAGCATGTTACCGGTGAGGTGCGCTTAAAACTGTATAAGGGAAATTGTATTGTGCTTGGTCGGAAAGCTGAAAAATCTTTATACAACCAGAATATAGCCAGCTTTGAAGAAAGCCATGGCTACAGCCAGAATGACGCTGACGGGTTTATTAAACTGAACGCGTTACGTCTCAAACTCTACGCAGAAACCTTTGGACGTTGAGTCCGCATCCCTTTTGTTTTTCCGTCGATTAATTTTATATATTATTCTCCTTATTGATTTATGGGGGAGGGTGGAGATAGAATTATAAGATGAGTTCCATTCTAGTAGTCGATGATGAAAAGAGCCTGAGAGATTTCCTGGCAATTATGTTGGAGGAAGAGGGCTATAAAGTGTTTACGGCGCACAGTGCCGATAGTGCCGTGAAGCTGATTAAAGAAAATATATTTGATTTGATTCTTACGGATATTCGAATGGGAAAATCTAGTGGAATCAACGTCCTTGAAAGCGCTCAAAAAATCCTTCCTGATACGCCCGTAGTTATGATGACGGCATATGCCAGTACTGAAACAGCTGTTGATGCTATGAAAAAGGGCGCCTACGATTATATTTCGAAACCCTTTAAAATTGATGATGTTCAATTGATCGTCAAAAATGCTATTGAGAAGAAGAAACTTTCAGTAGAGAACCGTCAGCTAAAAACGGCTTTGAATGATCGCTTTCAACTCTCCAATATTATTGGCAAGTCAGCAACATTTCAGAAGATATTCGATTTAATTGAAAAGGTTTCGCGTAGCAACGCAACAGTTTTGATCCACGGAGAAAGTGGGACCGGCAAAGAGATGGTGGCAAAGGCCATTCACTTTAATAGCAATAGAAAAAACTACCCTTTCATATCTGTCAATTGCGGGGCCTTACCCGAAAACCTTCTTGAGAGTGAATTGTTTGGGCATGAAAAGGGAGCATTTACCAGTGCCGATACATTAAAGTTGGGTTTGATGGAATCTGCGAATAAGGGTTCATTTTTTCTCGATGAAATTGGCGAAGCACCTCTTTCGATTCAGGTTAAGTTACTACGGGTACTGCAGGAAAACGAAATATTAAGATTGGGGGCAACCGAAGCTATTCCTGTGGATTTGCGGATAATTGCTGCATCGAATCGCAATCTGTCCAGTTTGGTCAGCGATAAGACTTTTAGAGAAGATTTGTATTACCGACTAAACGTTATTCCCATTCACTTGCCGCCTTTAAGAGATCGTAAGGAAGATATTCCTGAATTAGTAGAATTTTTTATAAGTAAATATAATTCGAAGCATAAAAAGGATTTTATTAAATCTGTTGAGCCAGAGACCATGCACTTTTTTGAAAATTATACATGGCCTGGAAATGTGCGTGAATTAGAGAATGTGATAGAAAGAGCCGTGGTTTTGGAAACGGGGGAGTCGATTCAAAAATCCAGTTTGCCTGAAGAAATTTTTGGAGCAATACCCCATATTCAAGTTCCCACTATGGATAAAGAAAAAATTGATCTCGAAAGAACACTGGATCAAATTGAAAAGAGAATGCTATCCAATGCATTAGTACAGGCCGATGGTATAATAAATAAGGCGGCAAAACAATTGAACCTCAGTTTCAGATCCATGCGTTACCGAATACAAAAACATCAGTTAAAAGGGAAACCAAAAAATAACGAATGATGTATCTCCTTCCGAATAATATCATCCAGTATCTATCCTTCAACTCAGGACGCCGTATATTCTTTGCTTTGTTGCTTTTTTTCATGTGGCCATTGGACTCGATGGCTCAATCTGAAAAGACTGTTCTATTGGGAGAAAAAAGCTATGAAAATTCGGAAGCTTCCAGTGATCCGTTTTTGCAGGCGGAGCATTTGTTCCACTCCGGTGAATTAATTGCTGCCAAACCTTTTTATCATGAATATCTGGATAAGAACTCAAGAGGGCAAAGGCGACATAATGCTCTTTTCCGTCTAGGTCTGATCGATCAAAAAGAAAAATCTTTTTCCACAGCAATTCGATTTTACAAACTGGTTTTGGGTTCCCACCCGAACAACTTGCTCGCTCATGATGTGAAGTTCAATATGGGCGTTTGTAATTATGAGCTTGGCAATTTAGATACGGCCGAAGAATTGTTTAATGCTGTACTTCGACAATCGCCTGATAAAAAGAAAAAGTGGCAGGCGATGTACTTTCTCTCCCAGCTGGATAGTCGGCGGCTGAGCTTTGAAGAAGCAATCGGAAAATTAAAAAAAATATATGGGCAGGTTGATGATAAAGGATTAAGCCAACAGGCTTTGAGGCTTGCTGAAGAAATGATTGATGAAAAGTTTAGTGAAATGATTCTTTCATCGCTAATTCAAAAGTATCGCAGCGGGTTTCCTGTCGACCTTCTTTTCTTAAAAAAACTATCGCTCTTTCGAGAGCAAGGGGATGTAGGTCGTTATGAATCGGTATTGGTAGAGTTCCTGACCATTTTTCCTGAACATGCCAAATCTGAAGAATTAAAAAACGACCTGGAAGAAATTCGAAGGGGAAATGCAGCACAAGTTGTTGTTGGAGTGGTTTTACCTTTGACGGGCAAACTTGCGGCTACTGGACAAAAAGTTTTGCAGGGAATCCAACTTGCGTACAGTCGTCTCCCGGAAGAATCCAGACGGTTGATAACATTAAATGTCAAAGATTCGTCGGATGATATAGGTATTGAAAAAACTATAAGCAATTTGGCTAGAAATCCAAAGGTTGTGGGTGTGCTTGGTCCGTTATTGAGCGATGAGATCAAACGCGCAGGTGCTGTGGCAGACTCTTTTCGTATTCCGGTATTTTCTCCTACAGCTTCTTCGGCTGGCCTGGTGGAATCGAGCTCATATGTTTTTAGAAACTCATTGACGCGCAAAATACAGGCCCAGTTTTTAGCAGAATATTCCATCAACACTCTAAAGTTAAGAAGGTTTGTGATTCTTCACCCGCTAGAGCCATTCGGTGAAGAATTAAAGGATGAGTTCTTGAAGGCAGTGGAAGCCTTTGGTGGCGAGATTGTTGGGATAGCGAGTTATGACAGGTCACAAAATGATTTTAAAAAGCAGATACTGGAATTGGGCGGCATTGCCGATGATGATCTTAGTCGAATAACAAAGAAACAATTATTGGATAATGAAGCGCAAGAAGATTTTAGTGATCCAGCATTATTGTCACGACCTAGAGTGGATATGGAACATTGGTCAGAAGATGAAATTGAAAATCTTAAAGTTTCTCTTGAGTTGGGTTACGATGCAATATTTATTCCCGGCGTATATGACAAGGTAGGGTTAATTATTCCGCAACTGGCTTTTTACAATATTGAAAAAATTGCTCTGTTGGGGGCGAATGGATGGAATTCCCCTGAATTAGTAAAAATGGGAGGCAAGTTTTTGAAGTCGGTTTATTTTGTTGATGGTTTTTATTCGGATTCGCATCAGGTGAGAGTTAAAAAGTTTGTGGAGATATTCCAGAAAAATTACGGTGAACTTCCATCGCATTTTTCCGCGCATGCCTATGATGCTGCAGGAATCTTTTTCAAGAGTATCGTATCAGGAGCTGATAACCGTTTAAAATTGAGAGACAGTCTGGTTAAGGTGAAAAACTACCCAGGAGTGACAGGGAAAACCAGTATGCTAGAATCAGGCGAGTCAGAAAAATATATTTTTGCTCTGACGGTGAAGAGAAAAAAAATTGTTGAAGAAAATTAATAGCTAATCCTCGAAGTTCTCTTCCTCATATTGTCGGGCAAAGGGTTGTTCCTTTTCCGGAAGGAAATCCTGTGAGAATAGTTCAAATTTCGAATCAGTGTCGCCAAACTTGGCCGGTTCTCCCGATTCAGATTGGACCTTTAGAAACTGGATGTCATTGGGGACGGGAAAGTTTATTTTTGGCTGGTTTGCTAATGCTTCTTGCATAAACTGTAACCAGATCGGAATTGCAGCTCTAGAACCTGTTTCATTTCTTCCTAGGGGTTCATCTTTATCCTTGCCGACCCAAACTCCCGTCACAAGTTCAGGTGTATAACCCATAAACCAGGCATCCACATAGTTATTTGTCGTTCCAGTTTTTCCGGCAACGGGTCTTTTTAAAGACCTGACTTTTGTAGCTGTCCCATTTTGAATAACACTTTGCATGAGACTGGTAATGATATGCGCTGTTCCAGGTGTAATGGGTTGACTGCTTTCGGGGACTGCAGTAAATAGTACTTCCCCACTCCTGCTTTTGATATTTCGTATAGCCGCAGGTTTGATCAAGGTTCCCATATTGGCGAAAGCAGAATAGGCAGAGGTGAGTTCAAATAGAGTCATACCTGATGACCCTAATGCGATTGATAGGTTTTCTTCGAGTTTAGAAGAGATTCCTAAACTTCTTGCCAGACGGATACTACTTTTGATTCCGATTTTTTGCATTAGCTTCACGGTTACCACATTTCTGGAATGCGCCAAAGCTTCCCTTAAAGATGTAGGGCCGTAAAACTTTTCTTCAAAATTGACCGGTTTCCATTTGTCGAAAGCATCCTCTTTTTCTTTAAAAATAATCGGAGAGTCAATTATTATACTCGAAGGGGCAAAGCCTTCATTAATTGCGGCAGCATAAATAATGGGTTTGAATGCAGAGCCGGGTTGGCGGATGGCTTGTACCGCTCGATTGAACTGACTTTTATAGAAATCATAACCCCCGATCATTGCTTTGACATGCCCGGTTAAAGGATCAAGGCTGATGAGTGCCGCTTCAACATCCGGTTCCTGCTCGAGGGCTAGAGACCAACCCGATCCGTCTTGCTTTCGACCGAGTACTTTAACTTTGATCATGTCTCCGGCAGCAATGGCTTCGTTTGGTCGTTTGATTTTTGCCCATCTACCATCCACATTAGGGTTAGGCTTTCGCGCCCAATTCATATTTTTTATATCAAGATAGCCATCTTCGGCTCCTAGAATAACCCATGCCTGTGTTTCGCCCACGGACATAACGGTGCCGTTAATAGTGCTACCTACCTCAATGCCTTTGCCTTCTGAAAAATTATTTTGCTTAAGCATGGCATTCTGTACTGCTATTTCACCTCTGGAAAGATCGACTGTACCTAGGGAGCCTCTGTAGCCATATCGTTTGTCTGCATTTCTTAAATTCTCTTTGATTGCGCGTTGAGCCGACTCCTGCATATCCATATTCAAAGTGGTATACACTTTTAAGCCTGCACGATACAGTTTAGTGCTACCAAATTTCTCTTCAAGAATTCGGCGTACATGCTCGACAAAATAGGGTGCTTTATTGAGCATTTCCTCAACTCCGCCCAAATGGAAATCTTCCAGCATGGATGCTTTTGCTTGTTCGGTTGTTATGAAGGAGACATCGGCCATTCTCCGAATTACATGGTCTCTTCTTTTTCGTGCTCGTTTGGGGTTCCTGTAAGGGGAGTAATTATTGGGGGCTTTGGGTAGACTGGCAATCATGGCGCATTCAGCAATGGTAAGGTCATTAACGCTTTTTGCAAAATAGTTTCGTGCTGCGGCCTCGACACCATAAGTCCCATGACCGTAGTAAATTTGATTGAGATACATTTCAAGAATCTCATCTTTAGAAAAAACCTGCTCTAAACGAACCGCTAAAATAGCTTCTTTGATTTTTCTTGGCAGAGTTTTTTCTCTCGACAAAAACATTGTTTTAGTCAATTGCTGAGTAATTGTGCTGCCGCCTTCGACAACATATCCTGCTTTCAAATTGGTTATGAATGCGCGAAAGATGGCCTTAGGGTCGATGCCAAAATGGTAGTAAAAGTTTGAATCTTCAACCGCCAGGGTGGCTTGCTTTAAAGCAAGCGGAATGTTTTCCAAAGAAACAACGATCCTTTTCTCAATATAAAACTCTGCAATTTTTTCGTCTTTATCTGAAAAAATTTGGGTGATTGTGCTGGGTTGATGGTCTTTCAGTTTGCGAACGTCTGGAAGGTCCTTGGAAAAGTGAAAATAGATAAAGCCTGCCCCAATAAACCCTCCAGTTAGGCAAAGAAGGAAGATAGATAAAAAAGAAACCATTAAGATCTTTTTTAATTTCGATCTCTCTTTAGCAGGCTTCTTTTTTCGGGTTTTTCTTGGGTTCTTCTTTTTAGGTGAGTCTTGCATTTACAGAGGTTTTACCTTTTGGCAGGGGCTAAATAAATGTGTTTTACGAGTTCTTAGGGGGTAGACGGCCTTCTTCAAGGTCGATAAGGTCTGCCCAAGTGTCTACGTCGGTTCTTGAGGGATCAATTTTATTCCGTAGGTCATTAAAGTAGTCCAAACGATCTTCTGAATCAGGTCTTCTTTCAAGAATTTGCTTGTTAATAAAATCCAAATCACTCTGTGACTTTGATTCTGTTTGTTTTTTTGCCCAATCGTTGATCTCCTCGTCCTTTTTATCGCGAGTCATATCGGCAAATACTTCGGTGTCGACTCGCAGGAAATTAAGAATTATTTTATCTAAAGGGCAGGGGAAAATATATTCGGCAAGTTTGTCTTCTTTGTAAGCACGGCCTTTGTCGATCATACGGGGTAGATGCACCAAGCCCGCCATCACTTGTTTTGGGCTACGCGGAAAAGCTCTGGATAAATCCATAAATTTAGTCAAGCCGCATTCGGCTTACCCCTCGAAAGTTTTTAGATTTTTTAATGGCCTTGACCCCTGCATCTCCAATTCTATTACGAAAAAGATCGAGAGTGCGCAAGTTTGTCAGTGTTTCAGATTGCGCTAGATGGTTTGCCCCGGCTTCACCAATCCGATTGAATTTCAGAATCAAATGCTCCAAGTCCTTCAATTTGGGAGATTCAGCAATGAACTTTGCTCCTTCTTCCGTTAAACTATTGGACTTTAAATTTAGGGTTTTTAAGTTTTCAATATAAGGAGAGTTGACTAGCGTGTGGACTCCATTATCGCTAATATTATTTTCGCCTAGATCAAGGGTAATAACTTCTAATAAAACTTCCAGATTGGATAATTGCGAGACACTCTCATCTCCAAGTTTCTTATTTTCTAAGATAAGGGTGGAGCCGGCAACCCCTTTCTCAAGTTTGTCAGAAACCAGTTTTTCTATATCAATGGGTGAATCTTCTGCCATGAATTAATGCTCAAGTTCATCATTTATAAGGTGTTTATCAATAACAATAATAGACTGAATGGGTTTCGGGGTCAAATTTTACCTTCACCGGTTATTCACGGGGTGTGAGTTTAACTCCTGTTAATTGAGTGTTTATTTTGTTAAACTTACTGAATAAAATAAAACTGAGGAGACAGCATTATGATGGGTATAGGTTTTCCAGAGTTGATGATTATCCTGGTCATTATTATGATCATTTTTGGTGCCGGAAAACTTCCGGAAATAGGATCTGCATTCGGGCGTAGCATTAAAAACTTCAAAAGTTCGATGAAGGAAGCTGAAGCTGAGGAGCTGCCAACTGAAAGTGATTCAGATACGCAGGAAGCCACTAGCGAAAAAACTGCAGAGGCCCCGAAGAGCGATGCTGCTAAGAAAGAAGAAGAATTGATCGATGAATCTGCAAGTGAAATTAAAGAGAACAGGATTGGCACCATCCGAACTGCTCACGATGGTCTAGTTCAGCAAGGCGACGTTTTTACTACATCACTGGGTCGTACTCCTGGTGGACGTGGACGTGACCGTGGAGTTTCGCGAGACGCATTCTAAGGTTTAAAACTCCGTTTCATTCTAGTGATTCGGATTTTATATTTTTTGTTTTAAAGGCCATAAACCAACCCAAGGTTAATCCGAGGGCAACCCAGGTGAACTGTTTCACTCGTCCGATGAGTGATGCAGCAAGCCCCAAGCTACCTGGATAGCCTAATGCCGAAAAGATAAGCACTGTTCCGCCTTCCAGAGCCCCTATGCTAAGGGGGATGAAAAAGCTTCCCGCCCGTACCAATTGTGCCATAGCCTCGATGATCCAGATATCTGTGAAAGATGTGGAGAAACCGAGGAAGTAAAAAATCAAATACACCTCTACCAGCCCTAAAACCCACCCCAACAATGCAAGAAATATGGAAATGAAAATTCTCTTTGGATAACTCCGATAATAAACGGAAAATAATTGATCGAGATGTACGAGTTTTGTTAAAAAAACTTCCAGCCTATCGCTTTTTGTTTTCGTGGCAAACCATGAGCAGATTTTCCCCAAAGTGCCTGTGACCTGAAAAATAAAAAACAAGAAAATCAGGAATGAAAATCCTATCATCCCTACAAGACTAACAATTTTGAAATCTTCAGGAATCTTTGCAGAATCAAAGATCAAAAAGATTCCTGGAATACAGAAAATAATCAGCGCAGTCAGGAAGGTGGTTTTAGCAATGATAAGGGAGGCAAGACTTTGTTTTATGCTGATGTCGCAATGCTCTTTTAAAAGATGCGCTTTAACAGGTTCTCCTCCCAGAGTACCCAAGGGAGTGATGGTGTTATAAGCTTCTCCGATTTGGCGGATCACCCATAACTGTTGGTTCGAAAAATGGGATGTTATCTCTGGGGGGAAATCATTTTTCCATGACAATGTGTCCAGCCAGGTGATTAGGCTATATATAAGAAGAATAGCAAAGAATCCCCAGCCCAGATCAAGTAAAAGTTCGAGAGCTTTTTCTGTATCAACAGAGTTGATAGCCCAGACCAAGAGGCCGCAACCCAATAGAAAAAGAGTCAGGTTAATGAGTATCTTCATTTCAGGTTAACAGTGATACGGGTTTTAAATAGTGGGAAGGTAATGCGGTATTTCGAGAGTTGTGCTTTAGGGGCAAAGTGCTAACGATCGCATTCGCCACCGATCATGTTGATCATGTCAAAGGTGGGGATGATATCTGCTAGCATTCCGCCTTCGCACATTTCTGGCATAGCTTGCGTTAATGTGAATGATGGGGGACGAACACGACATTTATAGGGCTTGCCGGAACCATCGCTCACTAGATAAAACCCAAGTTCGCCATTGGCCGCTTCAGTTGGGAAATAAACCTCGCCAACAGGGGGTTTTAATCCGTCAATGACCATTTTAAAATGCGCAATCATTTCTTCCATGCGTTTGTATACATCCGGTTTGGCAGGAGCCCTTAAATACGGATGGTTCACATTGATAGGTCCATCAGGCATATCGCGCATAGCTTGCTTGATAATCTTAAGGCTCTGCTTAATTTCTTCCATGCGAACAAGGTAACGGTCAAAATTATCGCCGGTCTTTCCCAGTGGAATATCAAAGTCGAGCTTGTCGTAACAGAGATAAGGATGGTTTTTGCGCACATCATAGTCGACACCAGAGGCTCTTAAACAGGGGCCTGTAAAACCCCAGGAGATAGCACTCTCGACAGGAATAGCACCAGTATTTTCCATGCGATCAATGAAAATTCGATTTTTGGTAAGCAGGTTATCGACATCTTCAAAGAGGTCGTCTAATTTTGGATATGCCGCTTTTAGGTCTTCGTCGAATCCTGGGGGTAGGTCACACATCAAACCGCCAATGCGGATGTAGTTAGAAGTGAGACGAGCACCACATACTTTTTCGAGTAGATCCCAGACAATTTCTCGAGCTTCAACAAAATAGATGAATGCAGTCAGGGCACCCAACTCCAATGCTGCTGCAGCAATATTGGTGTAATGATCTGAGATTCGTGCAAGCTCATTAGTGACGACACGGATGTATTTACAGCGTTCAGTAATTTCAATATCGCATAACTTTTCGACTGCCAAGGCAAACCCAATGTTGTTCATGATAGCGGAACAATAGTTCAATCGATCAGTGTAAGGGAAGACGTTGGAATAGGTGACGCTCTCGCACATTTTTTCAAAACCACGATGTAGATATCCAATCTCGACATCGAGAGTGACCACGGTTTCCCCATCCAGCGTAAGTAAAAACTTTACAGTGCCATGGGTAGCGGGATGTGATGGTCCCATGTTCAGGACCATATGGTCGGTATGTAGATTCTCTTTTAAGTCAGTCATAGTTTAAAGTCAGTTAATGTGCGTTAGCTGGATTTTGATACTTTTACTTTTATTAAACCTTCTTCACCATTCCGCAAATCGTTGACAGCTACTTTGGGCCAATTTTTTGGAATATAAACCATTCCCGGACTCGTTACCCGAGAGGTTTTAATTTTGACTTGCACCTTATTGCTTGAAGATTCCACTACAACCTCATCTCCAGAAGAAACTCCCATAGCTTTTGCATCATCGGGATGGATTTCCGCGATACATTCAGGCCCTATTTCAACCAATGCTTTTGCATATTGGCTGTAGCCCCCAATATGGAACATATGATTGTTGGTTTGCAGTGTATAGGGATAGCCGTCTTGAGTTGTCTGTGGCTCGCTAGCTCCCGAAACAGTTTTGAACGCAGGTTTTTTGCTTGATGCAGCAGGAACCCATTGTTTCGATTCTTTACCCGGAAAAGCGCCCTTGTAAATAGGTGCGGCTTGCTCGATTTCCTGCTGTATTTCAGTAATAGATGAACTGGTAAAAGGTTTTCCAAAAGTTTCTGCCAGTTCAAGCAAAATATCAAAATCAGGTTTTGAGCTTCCTTGCGGTATAACAGCTGAGGCAACCGCTTGGATATGTCGAGACATATTTGTGTAAGTTCCATCTTTTTCAGCATAAGTGGAAGAGGGTAAAATCAAATCTGCCATTCTTGCTGTCTCCGTCATAAACACATCTGTGACGATTAAGAATGGGACGGTTTGAAGTGCGTCTTTAACTTGCTGTGGCTTGTAAAAAGACTGCACTGGATCTTCCCCTGCTATGTAAAGAAACTTGATGGTCCCATCTTTGCAAGTTTCGAACAGATCACGACTTGTTTTTCCCGGTTGATAGCCAGGTAAAAATTCGGGGGTGAGCCCCATGTCATTTACACCCTGTGAATTACAATGTTCTCTCGGTGGGTAGATGCTGACACTGCCTGTGCTACCAAAGTTGACTAGGGTACAAAGATTGAGAAGGGCATTTAGAACTTCCTCTCCTTCGCCAGTATCAAGAACATCATTGCCAACCAGAACAAACCGATCTGCATCGCGTGCAAAACTTTCTGCGGCTCGGGTCAAGACATCATCTGGAAGACCGGTAAGCTTCTCGGTATTTTCTGCAGTATAGCTGGAAAGCGATTGCACCATATTATCGTAATTATCGATAGAGGACTTTGCCTTGTTAACATCAATCAATCCGTTATCAATAATAATTTTAGTTAACCTTGAAGCTACGGCAACATCCGACCCATGTTTATAAGTCAAGCGTACATCTACTTTTGCTTCGCTTTCAAAAACCACGCGCCTTGGATTGGCAATCAGAATATCTGTATTGTTAAAGACGGTGCCAAATCGAACAGAGTTTCCTCCTACCGGGTACTCAGAAGGCAGGTCAGAATTGAAAACCAGGACAACATCCGCTTCCTGTAATTTAGTTATAGGTTGCGATGTAATGCCATTGTCAAAGCAGTCCAACATGAACCGATTCAGGTAAGGGGCTCTAATATTGGCAAGGTTATTGACCTGATTAGACCCTAAGACATCACGAAATAATTTTTGCAATAAATAGTTTTCTTCATTGGTCAGTTTCTCTGAGCCAATAGCGGCGAGACTGTCTGGGCCACTGCGATTGAGTGTGGCTTGCATTCGATCAGCTATGGTTTGTAGCGCTTCATCCCAAGTTACTTCTTGAAAATCTCCACCGACATTCATTAAAGGATTTTCAATTCGCTGATCGTTGTGGATAATGCCGTGACCAAACCGACCTTTTGCACACAGATTGCCTTCGTTAATTCCTATATTATAGTTTTCATCACCCTCAATCCGGATGACTTCTCCTTTTTTCGTTTCAAGCTTAACTGTGCAACCCCACGAACAGTAATTGCAGGTTGAATGCGTTTCGGTGAACATCGCCGCCAAGCCTCGGGCTCCTGATGTCATATCCATTAATGCACCCGTTGGGCAGACCGTTATACATTGTCCGCAGAACTCACAATCCAGAGGTTCATCATTGGCTGTTCCAATCCCAACGCTCATACCGCGTTTATGAAAATCGAGTGCCTGAACACCTTGAATTTCATCACAAGCCCGTACACAAAGTCCGCACATGATGCAGCGGTTTAAGTAAAATTCGATGATAGGGTTGGATTTAATGCTGGGTTCATTTCGTCTTTGGGTTTCAAACCGGCCATCGTATAGTTTGAGTAGATCTGTATTGTCTTGCAGAGGGCAAACTCCGGACTTATCGCAGATAGGGCAATCTAGAGGATGCTCTACCAGAAGCATTTCCAGACACGCTTTATTGTAGCGATCGGTTTCCTCGGTCGCGGTGTTGATTTCCATTCCTTCAGCAACGGGATGGGTACAGGAATAAACCAGTTCTTTTTTTCCATCGACAACCGTTTCGACCATGCATGTGCGACAGGCGGCAAAAGGCTTGAGCTTTCGGTTGTAGCAAAGGTTTGAAACCTCGACATCATTTTGTTTGCACACTTCAAGAACAACCGTTCCTTCGTCGACGGTGGTTTCCTTGCCGTTAATTTTTACGTTGAGAGCTTTCTTTGCAACGGTGCTCATCCTACCTCCTCTGTCACTGGCATTTCTTCATCTTCAATTTTATATTCAGAGAGCATATCTATGGCTTTTTCAGGATCGATGGTACCGTGAGTGTCTTCGCCGATAATAGCCATGGGGGCAGCACCGCAGTTGCCAAGGCACGATGCTGTCTGCAAGGTGAATAGTTTTCCAGCATCTGTTTCGCCGGGTTTGATGTGATATTTTTCGTGTATTTTATCGCCAATGATATCAGCCCCTTTTACGAAACAAGCTGTTCCATAGCATAGTTTAATGATGTATTTCCCCGGCTCGACAATCATGAGTTGAGGGTAAAATGAGACGACCCCATATATTTCTGCGCGAGAAACACTGAAAAATTCCATCAATAATTCCAATGCCGGCTCAGGGAGAAACCTGTAGGCATTCTGGACCTTATTCAAGGTTGGGATTAAGTGTCCACGTGAATTATCTGGCAGGCTATTTAAAAGTTCCTCAGTCGGAGCCAGATCAATCTCTTCTACTTCTTCTGTCGCAACAGGGTTGGTGTCCATCAGTTAGCCTCAAGAATATCAGTGCGTTCCTGTGATAAATTTATCAGGAAAATCGCTAAGGAATGGGAAAAATATAAAAGTACTGTCCATATTTATACAATAGTACTTTTTCCCGGAATCCTGCTAAGAGGCAGAAGTATATAAGGTGGAAGGATTTACTGTCAACCTATTTATTAATAAAGAGTTTGCCCTGTTAACCCCTTCATTTTACAGGAGAAATTGCCTGTCACATTGTGCGGTCTCAATTGTTGGGGTTTGGCTGTGAGAGTAGTGAATTTTGGCAGGAAAAATGATCTGGCAGAAGGGGGCACCAAAACCGCGTTAAAGGGGCCAGTGCGTAGGTGTTTTTATGGAAGCAGAATGATATCGGAATCCTGCGGTGTTGTCTCGGTTTGGAGTACAGGTTCGTTTTGAGGTGTCACTTCAATTTCTTTTTGTAGCCGGGCAATTTTTTCATGAGCTCCGGTATGATTGCCATCCATTTGCAATGTTTTACGGTATTGCATCAGAGCATCTTCATTCCGGCCTAGCTCAGCATATACCATTCCCAAGCTGTAATGTGTATCAGCATTTCCTGGATTTAGGCGAACGGCTTTTTTTAGTATAGGAGCGGCTTCCAAATAACGTTTTTCATCCATCAGTGCCCACCCTAGACTGAACATAGCTTCCTTATGCTTTGGATTCAGGTCAAGTAATGCTTTATAGATTTTGATGGCTTCAGGATAGCGGCCCAAAATCTCATAAATCATTCCCAGGTTAAAAAAACCATTTTCAAATTTGGGGTTTGTCCGCAAAGTTTCTTTGAAGGAATGAATCGCTTTGACGTATTTTTTTTGAAAAGTGTAAATTGTGCCGAGGTTGTTGTGCACGCTTGTAAATTGGGGATCGATACTAATGGCATTTTCAAAAGCTTCAATGGCTTCAGGATAGTTTCCCAACATTTGATATGCTTCCCCAAGGTGCTTGAAGGCATTTGCAAAACCAGGTTCAGCGTTAACGGCCAGTCGCAATGGCTTTATAGCTTCTTTATTACGACCTATCTTGATTAAACTCAGTCCCAGAAAATATTGTGCTTGCGAAGATTGCGGATTTTCGATGACTGCTTTCTCAAGATAGGGCAGGGCATCGTGGTATTGTTTTAATTTCAATAAGTTTTTGCCAAGAAGAAAATCCGTTTTGTTAAAACCGGGTTCAACTTTATCGACTTTTCTTAAAGATGCGATTGCTTCGCGATAGTTCTCTAATAGACTATGAAACTTTCCAAGTAAATATACAGCTTTGATGTAACCCGGCTTTAATTTGATTGCCTTTCTCAACGGTTGCAATCCCTCTCGGTATCTTTTCAATTCTCCATAGGTGCTTCCCAGTTGGTAATAGGTTTCAGCGAGGTTCGGGTTGATTTGCAAAGCTATATTGAATTCCGCTAATGCTTTCTCAGGCAAATTAATTTTGGCGTAGTTCCGGCCCAGCCGTGCGTGTGCTTCCACATGTTCAGGGTTAATCCGTGTGACTTCTTTGAAAGCTTCCGCTGCTTCCTGATAGCGCTGGAAAGATTCGTGGATATCTCCTGAGTTGTAAAATGCTTCCAGGTTATCCGGGTCATTCTTAATGGTCCTGCTATAAAAATCCAGCGCGTTTTCAGAGTCACCGAGTTCTTGATAAAGCCAGGCGATATTGAAATAGGCTTCCGGAAAATTTTCATTTAAGCGAATAGCTTCTTTGAATTTCTTAATGGCCTCCTGCTTTTTATTGACTTTTGAATAAGCAACACCTGCCTTGTACTGCGCTACAGGATTTCTGTAGTCGATTCGCGCAAGTTCCAGATAAGGTGCGATGGCTCTTTCGTGCTCTCCCATGTTTGCATATGCAAGCCCCAACTTATCGTAAGCATCGATGGAGCCAGGGTTGATGGCGATTGCATTTCTTAAAGGAGCGATTGCTTCGTCATTTCTTTCTGCATTGATATAGGCTTTGCCTATTCCTATATAAGCTTCAAAGAAATTTGGGCTCAGTCTCAAAGTATCATTGTAGGCTTGTACTCCATCGTTAAACATTTTTAAGCTGACATAGCTACGGCCCAGTTGAAAATATCCGTCGGGAAAGATGGGTGTGATAGCGAGTGTTTTTTTATATTCTTTGATGGCTTGTCTGTGGCTGCCCAGTGCAGCCAAAACTTTTCCTAATGTAAAATGGGCTGCGGTCATTTGAGGTTCTACTTTTACGGCGACTTTAAGAGGCAGTAGAGCCTTATCGTATTTCTCTAAGTGAAAGTAAGACCAACCTAAACCAAATTGTGCTTTCGCATAATTGGGGCCTAATCGGGTGGCTTCTAGATAAGCTTCAATGGCTTCTTCAAACTGACCCAGCTCACCATAACTCGAACCCAGGCCGTTGAAGGCAGCCGCAAAAAGAGGCTCCAGTTCTATGGCTTTTTTATATTCGGTAATGGCTTTATCGTAGATGCCCATTATGTGGTAGGCCTGACCCAGACCAAAATGCGGCGCGTAATCTCTTGGATCGGCCTTGGCCGCACTTTTTAGTTTTTCTATAGGGTCTTCTTGTGCCCGTGTCTCGTTAGGATGAAATGGAATTAAAATTCCCAGTGCAAGAAGGAAAATAAAAACTTTTTTCATAAACATTCACTCATTAAGTTAAAAGCGTGTGGTTGCATCCTCTGGGTAAGATTCGATTTTATGTAGAGTGAGATCAGAACCCATCTGCTCATCCTCTTTTGAAAGACGAATCCCGAAAGTCGCATCCAGAATTTTATATACTGCGAATCCAAAAGTCAGAGCGACCGAAATGGCTGCCAAGGTGCCAATCAGTTGGGCCACAAAACTTACCTCGCCCAGACCTCCTAAAGATTCTTGTCCGAAAATGCCGCAAGCGATACCACCCCATGAACCAGCTAGTCCATGTAACGGCCAGACTCCCAGCACATCATCGATTTTTAATTTTTCCTGTTCCCATGTGAAACCTTTTACGAAAATTATTCCGCCTACTGCTCCTATAGCCAGTGCTCCTATCGGGTGCACCTGATCAGACCCCGCGCAAATGGCTACCAGACCCGCGAGCGCTCCATTGTGGATAAACCCCGGATCATTTTTAGAAATAGCCAAAGCCGCGATTACCCCACCTGCCATTGCGAATAACGAGTTAATGGCGACGAGGCCAGAAATTCCCTGTAAAGTTGCGGCAGACATAACATTAAATCCAAACCAACCTATGCACAGCATCCAACTTCCCAAGGCCATAAAGGGGACATTACTAATAGGAATAGGGCGACTCCGTCCTTGAGAGTCCCATCTCCCTAGACGTGGACCTAATACGACAACGCCTGATAAGGCGATCCATCCGCCCATAGAATGAACAACAACGGACCCTGCATAGTCATGAAAAGGGATTCCGCCTGTAATTCCCGCCAGCCAGGAGTCCGCTTGACCTAGAAATGTGATTTGTCCCCAAACCATGCCTTCAAATAAGGGGTAGGCCACTCCAACAAATATTCCGGCGGCAATGGCTTGGGTCCAGAATTTAGCGCGCTCGGCAATACCTCCAGAAATGATCGCTGGAATTGCTGCCGCAAAAGTGAGTAAAAAGAAAAAATGAACTAATTCGTAACCTTGCTTGTCTGCCACTAATTCTTTAGCTGGAAGTAAAAAGTTGATTCCGTAGGCAACTGAGTACCCGATAAAGAAATAAATTAGAGTAGACAAGGCAAAGTCTACAAGGATTTTAACCAGCGCGTTGACCTGGTTCTTCCTTCTTACAGTACCGACTTCAAGGAATGCAAAGCCCCCGTGCATAGCAAAGACCATTACTGCACCGAACATCATAAAAAGTACATCGCTGCTGTTTATTAGCGACTCAATATCTTTTTCCATTTATTGCCCCTCCAAATATTGAATGGAAAGCTTCCATCCCATTGTGATTTCCCTCAAAATTTGAAGTCCTTGTAGCGCAGGTAATAAAACAAAAAATAAAAAACTTTATAAGTAATGGTTTTATCGACCTATATGCTTCATAACAAAAGGGAAATGTTCATCGTGAACGTATTTGGATAAACTATAAACCGAGAATCCGGTAAAATGAAAGTTAAAATTTGAAGCATTACTTAAAAAAGCCTAAAAAGTAAGCAAAAATATCGATGATGTGTGAGAGATGGTTGTTTTATAGAGCTTTAAACTATTATGATGACGTAATGGCTATTCAACTAGGCAGGACAAAAGCGCTTGATCTCTAAACATTTCCCCTAAAAGCTCTGAAAGACAGGCATTTAGTAGTTTCTCATTTGGAAAAGTGGCAGGGGTTATTCCAATCCGGCTTTTTTTTGCGGAGTAGAGGTTGGAGTATTTTCGGCCATTATTGTTGCAGGTGGCTCTTAAATTTGTCTTAACTCTTACATTCATACGTGGGCTCACCGTATACTTACTTTTAATATTTAGAATGTCGACTTTTAAGGAGTGATTGGGATCTCTAGTGCGAAGCTTGGGGATAAAACCCAATTTTTTTAGACCTTGCTGTATTTTAGCTGAGAAAATATCCTTCAAGTCGTTTTGAGCAGATATGCTGAACTTTCTTATACCTTTGTGCCATTTGGCGATAATATTACTCTGCCGGGTATCTTCTACATATAATGCAACGGGAATATTGTTGCCAATTTTTGAATCGTGAATAGGAAGGGAAGGGGCGAGGAAGACCTGATGATGTGTAGTACATCCTGTTGACAGCAATAACGCAAGAATCAAAGTGAATCGAATTAGCATAAGCTATAATTGTTTTTTTAGTGAATGATAATAATTCAGAGATATAAACCCTCACATCAAACCAAGTTTAATATGAACTCTGTCAAAATCAAATTAATTAGTGAAGGAATGGTAACCGCCACAGAGGTCAAAGACAGGACGGGCCGTATCTTACTGGCATCGGGAAAAACCATAACG
>JAJDAW010000005.1 GCA_029261635.1 Nitrospinaceae bacterium | reverse complement strand
TTAAGACGAGATGTGAGGACATCTTTATAAATATCTAATCCATTGCCCACAAATGCGGTGGGTTGTTTTATTTGGCCGCATAGATCTGCCGCTGAAATTGCTTGGTCGGGAGTTGCTCTTATACATTGGTTGCTTTCAGAGTTGAACAAAGCGGTATAGATCTCTTTTTTTCTGGCATCTAAAACCGGACAAATAGCGTAATGTCCTGGTTGAATCGTTTCTGCATAGGCCTCCAGAGTGTTCACCGATGCGAAAGGTTTTTCCGTCGCCAGAATAAAGCCTTTGAGCAAACTGATTCCTACTCTTAGCCCAGTAAATGACCCAGGCCCCGTTGTAATCACAAATCCGTCAATTTCATTTAATTTTGTTCCAGAGCCATTGAGCATGGCATCAATCTCAAATAAAAGCTTGTCGGAATAGGCGGGTGAGCCTTTGATTGATGACTCGGAAACGAGATCGTTACCATCCAGAAGAGCGACACTTCCTGAAGGTGAGGATGTGTCCATTCCCAATATTTTCATTGCTTCTCGATGGAAGAGGGTGGAGAAAAACTCATAGATGTGCTCCTTAAAATACAATGTAAAGATAGGGGATGGACTGTTGAAAGTCAATGAAAAATCGGGGCTTTTCGTGATTCGGTTTGGTTTGTGTTTGTTGTTTAAAATCAATAATTTAGATAATTAAGGCCCTGTAGGAAATGTGTTTTTCCCGTTAACTTTTTGAAAAGAAATCGATTGATTTTTTATGCTTTAGAACTGTTCAAGCAGATAGCAAAATATTGCTAGAGTAAATCTTATATGATTTGTGGTAGTTTTAAGTTTAACCATTGAAATTATTGATCTTATTTGCTTGACATTGGAAATTTTTAATTTTAAGGTGAATGTGTTTTGCAGGGTAAATCTTGTTTTTAGTGTTCTAATAGCACTTTTAAAAACAAGGTATTGGAGACATTCTTTGGAGGCAAGGCGCGTTATGTTCTACGAAGTCAAGATTTTCGACGCCAAGGGTGAACTTAAGAAAGTACTATCCCCAAAAAAACTAAGCAATAGGTTTTGGAAAGATGGGGAACAGAAATTGATCGACTTTACGGATAAAGAAAGCAGTTCTAGCACTAGAACTAATAAAGTTTATGAGAAAGACGAATTTCAGCTAGAAGATAGATAATAAAAGTAGTGACCAAGTTTTTATTGAGGCACAGCGATTATGTCGCTGTGCCTTTTTTTATTCCATAAAAGGTTGTTATTAACCCTATCCATACGGACTATAATCAAATATAATTTATCGTTTTGCCCCGTGCCATTTATTAGCCATTTATTTGAAAATCTATGTATATAACAACTTCAGACCAATTAAACGATTTTTGTAAGAGCTTGGAATCATCCGATGTTCTTGCTGTTGATACAGAATTTGTCCGTGAAAGAACCTATTTTCATCGTATTGGACTCATCCAAGTTGCGGGAAAAGAGGGGTGTGGGGCGATCGATCCCATTATGGTGAAAGATTTGACTCCATTATTGGAGATTCTAAAAGATCCCAGCAAAATAAAAGTGTTTCACGCAGCCCGTCAGGACCTAGAGATTCTGGTGCGTCTTTGTGGGCAGGTTATACCACCGGTGTTTGATACTCAGGTCGCTGCTGCTCTTGTCGGCTGGGGGTCACAGATTTCATTTGCCAAGTTAATACAAAAAGCTTTGGGCAAGCATATGCATAAGTCGGAAACTTATACCGATTGGTGCCGACGCCCTTTAAGTGAGAGTCAGATACAGTACGCTATCGATGATGTTCGCTATCTCATGCCTGCTTATGAAAAACTCATCGAAAGACTGAAGGAATTGAAGAGAAACGACTGGGTCGCAGGAGAAGTGAAAATCTGGGAAGATCCAGAAACATTTGCTTTGCCCGATCCACAAAAGCGGTTTTTGAAAATTAAAAGTCTGCGAAGTTTGAAACCCAAAAATCTGGCGGTGCTAAGGGAACTGGCGGCTTGGAGAGAAAATGTTGCTGTATCCCGAGACTGTCTAGCCAAGTCTATTGTGCGCGATGAAACATTGTTGGAAATTGCAAGGAAAATGCCGCGTGAAGTAGGAGAGCTTTCGTCATTAAGAGGGTTCTACCATAAGGAAGTTGGTAAAAGTGGAGCCGCCATCATACAAGCGGTTGAAAAAGGAGATGAGGTAGCAGAAGGTGATTTACCTGTGCTGCCAGAATCGGATGGCTATTCCACTATGCGAGGTATAGAAGAACTTTTATCTGCTTTCGTACAAATTCGTTCTGAAGAGTTGAAAATCGAACCCAGTGTTCTCGCCGACCGAAAGAGAATACACCTCTTCGCTACTCACTTTGAGCAGAAACTAAATATGGACGAAAATTCTCTTCTACAGGGCTGGAGAAGGGAATGCATCGGCGAGCCCATGCTGTCGTTGTTAAAAGGGGAGGTCGGATTAAAGATCAATCCCTCGGGTGCGGTTACCCTGATTCCACTCAAATGATATTTTGGTATTTGACCTGAGTGCCCCACTTTTAAACTCAGGCGACTGTCGGAGCTTTTCCAGGTCAGGATCTGTCTCAATCTGCTTGAAATTAGTGAACCCCAAACGGACGGCTTCCTGTAACTTCTCCATACTGGCTTTAGGTTGCCCAATTAAAGAGTAATAACAGGCATAGTTGTAATGGATATGCGGATTTGTCGAGTCAACCTCCATTCCCACCTTTAAGGTTTCTAACGCTTCGTCAAAGTTTAAGTTTTTCATATAAGCGGTACTCAGATTTATAGCCGCCTCTTTGAGGGTCTTGTTATGATGGAGTGCTTTTTTATAATTGCCTATGGCCTCATCAAATCGGCCCTCCTTGAAACTTTTATTGCCTTCGTTGTAATGGAAGATGCCCATTCTTTTTTCTTTTTCTTCCTGTGAAATTTTTTGACCGTTACTACCCTCATTGTGGCTACCTTCTTTGTGGCTGCCTTCCATTTTCTTTGAACCTTTTTCCGAAACTGAGGACGATAGGATTATTGGCGTAGTGTCTGTGATTAAAAAAACGATCAAGGCCAGCAGTCCTAAATGCGGCAGGTATTTAATAAGTTTTCTATTTTGATTCATAGTTAGGTTTTTATGAGAACCAGCGTTTTAATTCACTAATGGAATAGAGAATGTCGGTACCCTCTATCGCTGCTCCCTGCGAGCATAGGTTGTATATTCGAGTTTGTTTATTTTGCGAGGTGATTTGCTCCAGATTGCGTAAATAGCTATACATCAATTGGTCGGTTAATATTTCATTTCCATACGTATTTTTTATCTTTACGGGCTTTTTTTTCTGAAATTTTTCTTGGTGCAGTTTGTCAAGCTGTGCGGAACCGGATATTTGAGAGAAGAGTTGTTGGTTGAACCGGCTGTGTTTTGAATAATAGCGATCACCCGTCAATGCGCAATCCTGTCCGATTAGAAATATAGGATCGCATCCGAATTGAATTAAAGCGTCAACACCCAGACAGGCTACCGAACCGCCCGCTTGCGTGATCCCTTTTTTTTCTATTGCCTCTTGTTGGCTAAGAGCATGGCCTTCTTTGTAGACCACAAAGCAGTCACCGGAAAAATTTTTTAATACATTGTGGTTTGCGGTGGGTGTGAAAACCAATTTTGTGGAGCCCTTTGTGTACTCTGCAAAATGGAAAGCACTCTCAAATTGCGGATCAAGAGAGAAAACATATTCAGGATGTATGCCATTTTTAAGAAGAGAAGGAAACGCTGTGTCGACACAAGTTAAGACAAAATTATCTTGTAGATGTCTAAGGTAGGGTAATACTGTATCGAGAGAGGGGCCGGCACTTACCATAAGGCCAGGCCGCCCTGAGTGAGCGTTCTTTAAAGAATTAATGCCAGGAGAACTTTTCACCTTTTCTTCGTTGCGCGAGACATTGACTTCCTCCAGACCGCGGAACATAGTGGGAAACCTTCGCTCCATTAACAATATTTCAAGAGCATTTTTTAAAGCTGGAAATTTATCGGGTATACATTTGAAAGACGGAGCATGAAACAATATCTCAAGTTTGTCAGAACCTTTTTCTGAGATGTGTTGCATCTCCTGCGATATCTCATCGGTGACTTTTGATTCGTCAATTCCGAAAATCAGTTTGAATCGGCTATTTTGAAAAAGTTGTGTATGATCTTTTATTTTTAATGCGGTCGCTAAAATATCCAGATTGAGTTCAATCACCAGTAAAAAACCATCGGGACCTATTTTATCCAACAAGGGTTGTAGATGGTAACCGAGACCAAATCCATACAGACATACCCGGCTTCCCGGCGGGATATTTTTGGCGAAATCAGCCGCTTCTTTTTCGGGATCGTATTTACTGTGCAGTAGAATGTTTTCAAACTGCGCGGTAGGCTGCCCCGATTTAGCATCGAGAACAGTGATTTTTTTCGATAGCTCATTGTGAATATCTGCAGGCCATGAAACATGGTCTTTCAACAGAGCTAGATTTTTTTCGAAGAAGTGATTGTCCAACGAGGGGTCTCCAAATTGTATCTTTAGCATCATATCACCAATTGACTTGCAATCGTTTTAGATTTGTTTTAAAAAAACAAGGCTACTGCCTTGAGGGAATTTTAGTAAACCTATAGTCAAATATCGGACGATGCTCATGAGCTTTCAGGGGAATCGACCTTTAGAGTCCAGCTTCATGCTGGATATCTTTTTATGCCCACACCTACAGATACAAATAAACCGCAAATACGGATTCTTTCTGATGATCTAGCCAACCAGATAGCAGCAGGAGAGGTGGTCGAACGGCCGGCCTCTGTGGTGAAAGAGTTGGTGGAAAACTCCATCGATGCGGGGGCCACTCTCATCCGACTTGATATTGAGGAGGGGGGTAAAAAGAAAATCCGTATTATGGATAATGGTATGGGGATGCTCCCGGAGGAGTGCAAGCTCGCCTTTTCCCGGCACGCGACCAGTAAGATTTCTGAATTCAGCGATCTTGAAACAATTCAGTCGTTGGGGTTTCGTGGCGAAGCTTTGCCGAGTATTGCTTCGGTAGCAAAAGTCCGTTGCACAAGCGCGCGCAATGAAACTCAGGGAGGAAAGTTAATCGTGGTTGAGGGGGGAACCCTCGTGGAAGATAAAGATTTCGCCTGTCCTCAGGGAACAACCATCGAAGTAGCACAATTATTTTATAGTACCCCAGCCCGCAGTAAATTTTTAAAAGGCGACTCCACCGAATTCTCTCATATCACTCAAGTGGTGACACAGCAGGCGTTGGCCTATCCCGCTATTCAATTTCAATTGACTCATAACGGTCGTAATGTGATCCAGACCTTGCCCACGGACCAGATCCATTACCGTATTGCTGAACTTTTTGGCACGGACCTTGGCAAGTCACTGGTGCAGGTAAGTTCGAGTTCCGGGGATTACCAATTAGAGGGTTATGTGTCTAATCCGGTTTACACTCGCTCGAATCGGTCTGCGCAATATTGTTTCATCAATGGACGATTCGTTCGGGATAAAGTTATTCTTCACGCTACACAGCAGGGATACAGTCATTTACTTCCGAAAGGCCAGCATCCGGCTCTGTTTTTATATTTGACCATGGACCCAAAATTGTTGGATGTGAATGTTCACCCTTCGAAAGCAGAAGTGCGATTCGCGTTTCAGCAAGATGTCCACCAATTCGTTTCTCGCAGCATCCGTGAAGGCCTTGAAAAAAATATGCAGGCACCCGTCGATGATGTTCGTCCTCAACAAGACGATATTCCAATACATTCAAACTATCGAAAACCCACTGAAACTCCTTCATGGGTAGGTAAATCACAGGAAACAGCTTCATTCAGTCAGGGAAATCTTTCTGATGCTTTAAGAACGATGGCGGGGGGGCATGGATTCGAATCGCAAGCCACCACGCCTTCATCGCAAGTCACTTGGTTCGATAAACCTCCGATACCCGTTTCTCACCTTATTTATTCTGAGTTCGAACCTTTAGGGCAATTGGATAATTCATTTATCATCATGCAGGGGAAAAAGGGATTGCTGGTGGTGGATCAGCATGTGGCGCATGAACGGATTTTGTATGAGCGGTTCCGTGAAGCGGCGAAAGAAAAAAAGATCGAAGTGCAAAACCTTTTATTTCCTCTAACCGTAGAGTTTTCTCCGGCGGAAACCGAAATATTGACCCCGCATTTGGATCGCTTACAACAATTGGGATTAGAGCTTGAGACCTTTGGGAAAAATGAATTTCTTTTGCGATCCGTACCCGCCATTCTAAAAAATATCGATAACGAGAAATTACTTCGCGATACGATTGAGATTCTTCCTAAAGGCGGTGACGAAAATGTCCTGCACGATAAATATGAAGATGTTCTTATAATGATGTCCTGCCGAAACGCCATCAAAGTAAACCATCCCTTAAACCTGGATCAAATCCGCAAACTGATTTCCGATCTGGAACAAACCACCATGCCCTTCACCTGTCCACACGGCAGACCTATCTCCCTTTTATTCGATATGGACGATATCCTAAAAAAATTCCTCCGTAAATAACCCGCTAGCGCGAGAGGCTGATATAATTAAAATTATTGGGCAGAAGGTGTCTCGTCCTAATGCAACAATCGCCAGCTTTTAGGGTAGCTCATTAAGTTTTAGGCCTGCTTCCTACCTAAAGCGGATTTCGACTTGGGTACTCTGATCCTACAGCTGCTGTAGTGGTCGCGTCAGCGTTTTTGATCTGGTATTTGAAGTTTGCAGAAAAAAAGAAGTGCGGATGAATTGTTATGAGTGCTAAAACCACGCCAATGGGCATTTTTGAGCGTTACTTGTCGTTATGGGTAGCGTTATGTATCGCAGCAGGTGTCGGGCTTGGACTACTTATACCAAGCGCGTTTCAAACGATTGCAAGCCTTGAATATGCTAGCGTCAATCTGGTGGTTGCCGTCTTCATCTGGGTGATGATTTACCCAATGATGGTGAATGTTGATTTTGCCTCACTCAAGGATATCAGGAAAAAGCCGAAAGGGTTATGCATTACTCTGGTTGTAAACTGGCTGATTAAGCCTTTTACAATGGCGGCACTTGGTATTCTGTTTTTTCAGTATCTATTTTCTGGTCTGGTCGAACCTCAGGATGCCAAGGAATATATTGCAGGAATGATACTGCTCGGCGTTGCGCCTTGCACGGCGATGGTGTTTGTATGGAGCCAGCTTGTAAAAGGTGATTCCAATTATACGCTAGTACAGGTGTCGGTAAATGACATTATAATGGTCTTTGCATTTGCGCCCATTGCAGCACTTTTACTGGGCGTTACAGATATTATCGTGCCATGGGAAACGCTTCTTCTTTCAGTAGTCCTTTATGTTCTTTTTCCTCTGGCGGCAGGTTACTTTACACGTAAAATACTTGAGAGCTCAGGCGATCAAGAACGCATCGCTAAATTTACGGTGCAAATCAAACCATTTTCTATCATGGGGCTTTTGGCCACTGTAGTACTGCTCTTTGGCCTTCAGGCGCAGACAATCATTGATAAGCCCTTGGTCATTGCTTTGATCGCCATGCCATTGCTGATCCAGAGTTACGGTATTTTTGCCGTTGCATACGGATGGGCATATCTATGGCGCGTTCCATTCAGCACGGCTGCCCCTGCCGCTCTGATCGGAACTTCTAATTTCTTTGAACTGGCTGTAGCCGTTGCCATTAGCTTGTTTGGATTGCATTCCGGTGCGGCACTGGCGACAGTTGTAGGCGTTCTGGTCGAAGTGCCCGTCATGCTGTCGTTGGTAGCTTTTGCAAATAGGACTAGAAATCATTTTTTATAAGATAAATTATTGTATACGCGTAAGCTGGACGTCTGCTTTTAGCCGTTTCCAGCCAAGAGCTAAAATGTTGTTAGTTGAGACAGAACATTCAAACAAATGCCTATCCAGAAGCTTGACGGCGTTTGTTTCGCTATATAGGAATCGACCTATTACAACCAGCCGCTGGCTGGTTAGCCGCGGACGGTGATTTTTTTGATGGATTTTGCCAGTTTCCGGAGCTTGACGGCGGTTTTGGCTTTTTCTTCTTTGCGGGGGATTTTTTTAGGTTTGCGGTAGCGCACCGACTTGCGGGTGTTGGTGTAAACCCACTCTGCATCGAGTAGAAACTTTTCGCGGTTGCTGGGATTTAATTTGCGGAACAGGGTGAGTAGTTTTTCTTCTTCTTTATTCGTGCTGATAAGGTTGTCGTTGAGTTGGCCTTTGAACATCAGCCGTCCTTCTTCTAACCCGCCACCAATGACTTCTAGTGGAGCTTTGGAGGTTGGAAACTTTTCCTGATCGGGTGTTTGTAAGTCTTCGGGAAAAACTTTGGTGGTCAGTAACCGATCGAGAGATATATTTCCTAGTCGTGCCAGCTTAACGAGGACTGAAACCGGGGCATCTCTTTCACCAGCTTCGTAGCGGACGTAGGTTCTGAATCCGATTTCGAGAACTTCGGACAAGGCCATTTGTGTGCAGTTGAGATTTTTTCGGATCGTTTTTAAATTGTCTGAGAGGATAGTCATAATACTTGATCCAGCACTTTGAAAATTTAAGCTAGCTCGATCCCATTTTTTCTTAAAAACTTGTAGGCTTCATCAATCCAGAAACGTTCCTTTTCCAGTTTGTAATCGGGAAGGTCTTTTGAAGAGCCGATAATGTTTTTCATGTAATCGATAGCTTCTTGCTTCTTGCCTTTTTTATCCAGCAGGTGCGCGTAGTGATAATAGGCTTTGAAGAAGTGGAAGGAGTTGATGACATCGCCATATGCCTCTAATGCTTTTTCATCATCCCCGCCTAAACGGTAGCATTCTGCAAGCCCAAAAATAGCATTGCCGTAGTCATATTTTTTGTCGATAGCGGTTAGTTTTTCTAATGCGGTTGCCGCTTCATCGAATTTCCCCTGACCATGTAAACATTTTGCAAGGCCGTATCTTGCTTCCAGCATTTCGGGGTCACGTTGAATGGCTTCTTCAAAGTTAGGAATGGCCGCTTCAAAGTTTTTTTGCTCTATATAAACCTGCCCGAGTTTTTCGTAGTGGTAGGCTTTATTAAATTGCTTAATCAGTTCTTTGAGCTGTAGGGTTTCTTCGGTTTCAACTTCCTTTTTTACGGGTTTGGCAAAAGGAATGATTGTGCCGAGTGCTCCACCACCACTGCTGGTACCAGGGCTAGTAGTAGCGCTAGCTCGGTTTTTAATGGCGAAAAAATACGCTACCGCACCAATAGGAGGGAGCAGAATTATAATGATTATCCAGACAAAATGTTCGCGTCTTTGTATACAGTCCAGAACCATCCACAGCATGAACCCGGCTGCTAAGTAGTTAAATATTTCTTGCAATTCTACCTCTGCTATTTATAGGGACAATAAAATCGTGTTGTCCAGATTTGAAAATCAGGAACCTTCAACCACCTTATTGGTGGAATCGAGGAGTAAGACTTTTGGCTGATGGGATTCCTTATCAGTATCTATATTACCATAAGCCACAACAATGATGCGATCATTTATCTGGGCCAGCCGTGCCGCAGCTCCATTGATGGAAAACGTTCCAGAGCCTCGTTCGGCTGTTATCACGTAGGTGATAAATCGACTGCCGCTATTAATATTGAAAATGTGAACTTGTTCGTAGGGTTGGATATCGACCCGATCCAACAAATCTTCGTCAATGGCGATACTGCCTTCATAATCAATTTCAGTTGCTGTCACCGTAGCCCGGTGCAGTTTGGATTTTAACATTATTCTTTGCACTTTTTAGTCCTCTACAATGCAATTATCGATGAGTCGGGTTGATCCGATTTTTACAGCCAGCGCGATCAACGTGCGGCCTTTAACTTCTTCTACTTCCTGCAAGCTGATGGGGTCACAAATCGAAATGTAATCGATTTGCATTCCAGATTCAGCGGTGATTCTATTTTTAATGTTCTGCTTCAATTGGCTTGTTGCTGTAATTCCTTGGCCAATCTTTTCTTTCGCGTGCTCTAACGACTTGGAAAGGGAAAGAGCCTTCTGCCTTTCTTCAGCTGATAGATAGCGGTTGCGTGAGCTCATGGCAAGTCCATCGGACTCGCGGACCAAGGGCACTCGATGCACCGAAATGTCGAGATTCAAATCTCTCACCATCGTTTCTATCACTGCAAGCTGTTGCCAATCTTTTTCTCCAAAAAAGACATGTTGCGGACGAACGATATTAAACAATTTCAAAACAACGGTTGCCACACCTTTGAATAATCCGGGTCGACTTTTTCCACATAAATGATCGGTGATCTCATTGACCTGAACATAGGTATTAAATCCTTGAGGATAAATTGTTTCGCGATCGGGTTGAAATAGCACGTCGACTCCAGCGGATTCTAACTTTTCTATATCCCCTTCCAGGTCATGAGGGTAAACGTCAAGGTCTTCATTGGCGCCGAATTGTATGGGGTTGACAAAAATGCTGACAATCGTATGGTCGCAAGTCCTCAAAGACTGTTTTACCAAGCTCATATGCCCTTCGTGCAAATACCCCATGGTAGGTACAAAACCAACACTGGAACCATGAAATGAGTTTGAAATCTCTTTCATTTCATCCGTAGAGGATGCCCTCTGCATGAGGACTTGTTGTTTTAACTCAGCGACCATCATTCACCTGTTTGAGAGAACCTTTTTTCAGGTTATAGCTGTGTTCCGAACCAGGAAAAGCTTCACTATGAACTTCACCAATGAACTCGCTGACGGCATTTTGAATAACATCCGCCAATTGAGCGTAGTGTTTGACAAATTTGGGTGCGAAGTCAGGATTTAATCCGAGAAGGTCATGAGTCACAAGAATTTGTCCATCGCATTTTGAGCCTGCTCCGATGCCAATGGTGGGAATTTCCAGATCCTGGGTGATTTCACCCGCAAGTTCTTCTGGCATCCCTTCCAAAACCAGAGAGAACGCACCTGCTTTTTGCAGGTCTTTTGCATCCTGTTTGATTTGTTTTGAGTCGAGAAAAGTTTTCCCTTGAACTTTATAGCCGCCGAACTGATGTACTGATTGAGGGGTTAACCCGACATGCCCCATTACCGGAATACCTGCCTGAACGATGGCGTGCACCCGGTCAGCAAT
>JAJDAW010000004.1 GCA_029261635.1 Nitrospinaceae bacterium | reverse complement strand
CTTTGAATCCAATCACCGTTGGTGACTCACCCTATTTTAGTCCATCTGCATTTGCGGGAAATTTTTTATTGATCAGTCCTGAAAAATTGGTGGAGGATTGGTGGTTACAGCCATTGTATATCGAACTGCAACATACTTATCCCGATGAGAAAGTGGACGATGGTGAGGAAGGAACGTAAAAGCTTTGATACTTGAAAAAAGCATTTGCGCGTGTAACTTCGTTGAATGCGAATTACGAAAATTTTTGCGATGAAAATAGTTATTGGTTAGAGGACTATTCATTGTTTGTCGCTTTAAAGGAGTCTTATGAGGGGGCTGTCTGGACTAATTGGCCAAAGGGGGCTCGGGATCGGGAAGTGGAATTTTTAAATGATCGGAAGGTGCAATTACGAGAGGCCATTAATTTTGAAAAATTTGTACAATACATCTTTTTTGAACAGTGGATGAGTTTAAAACATTATTGTAACGATCAAGGAATAGAAATTTTTGGCGACTTACCTATCTATGTTACACATGACAGTTCAGATGTCTGGGCAAATCCTAAAAATTTCAAGCTGGGTCGTGATGGAAACCCTTTGGTAGTTGCAGGAGTACCCCCCGATTGTTTTAGTGAGACGGGTCAGCTTTGGGGAAACCCTGTTTATGACTGGGAGATTTTAAAGAATAATTCTTATGATTGGTGGATGCAGCGTTTGAGATCCAACCTTAAAACCATGGACATCATGCGAATCGATCATTTTAGAGGATTTGTTGGGGCGTGGGAAATTCCAGCGGGCGACGAGACTGCAGAAAATGGTTGCTGGCAGTCAGTTCCGGGGGATGATTTATTTAATGAAGTGCTGAAGCAGTTTCCAGATGCTTCCATTGTCGCTGAGGACCTTGGTTTGATTACCGATGAAGTTCGTGAGTTGATGAACCGTTTTGGATTTCCGGGGATGAAAATATTGGTCTTTGCATTCGATTCCGATTTAAAGACCAACCCTTACCTAACGCACAACCATATTGAAAACTGTGTTGTATATACAGGCACCCACGATTGCAATACGGTAAAGGGTTGGTTCTGTCACGATATGTCGCCTCAACAGAAAGCGAACCTGTTTGAATATCTTGGAAGAGAAATTTTAGCGGAAGAGATATCTGAAGAACTGGTTCGGCAGGCTTTAATGTCCCCAGCCCGCTTGGCGGTTTTATCGATGCAGGATGTGCTTGGGCTGGATGAGTCGGCGCGTTTTAATTTTCCAGGGACACAGGAATCCAATTGGCAGTGGCGAATGCAGTCCGACTGCCTGAATTCCGAATTATCCGCTCATTTAGCTTTCATGGTCAGTGAGTTTGACAGGTGTGGGTGAAGGGCAATCGATTCCCCAAATATCTTTGGTGTATTCCGCGACCGATCGATCACTAGAGAAAAAACCCATATTGGCTGTGTTCAATATAGATTTTTGAGTCCAGGATTCAACATCCTGAAACTCTTTTGCTACTGTGTCATGGCACTGCAGGTAGGCTTCAATATCGGCAAGTATCATATAAGGATCATTATGCATTAAAAAATAATCGGTGATCGGTTGGAACAACTCTGGCATTTCCGGGGAAAAGAAACCATTTCCGATTTGGTCAAGAGCTTCTTTGACTTCTTGATTGTTGCGGTAAATACCTCGCGGATCAAAATATTCCTGTTTTTTCTCTTTTACTTCTTCTGCGGTCAGTCCGAATATAAAAATATTCTCTTTCCCAACTTCTCTCAATATTTCTACGTTAGCACCATCTAACGTGCCAATGGTCAACGCTCCGTTCAGCGCCAATTTCATATTGCCTGTGCCGGAGGCTTCCATTCCTGCTGTTGAGATTTGCTCTGATAAATCTGATCCTGGAATGATAACTTCTGCGGCGGTGACGGAATAGTTGGGGATGAAAACTATTTTTAGCCGATCATGGATTCTTGGATCGTTATTGATTTTTTCGCCAATTGCATTGACAAGTTTGATAATCAATTTTGCCATGGCATAACCGGGGGCGGCCTTCCCTGAAAAAATCTTTGTATAAGACCCTGTAACTTTTTCAGGATTCTTGATAAGGCGATTGTAAAGAATTATGCAGTGGAGAATATTTAACAGCTGCCGTTTATATTCATGGAAGCGCTTTATATGAACATCAAAAATTGATTCAAGATTAACCTTAACTCCGGCTCGATCTAAAATAAATTTTGCCAATCTTGCCTTATTTTGGAATTTTATGTTACGCCATTCCTTCTGAAACTCAGGGTCGTTGCACTTTGATGTGAGGGCTTTGAGTTCGTAAAGGTTTGTGACCCATCCCTTGCCAATATTTTTGTTGATCAGGTTGGATAGGCCGGGATTGCAGACCTTTAGCCATCTTCGTTGAGTGATACCGTTGGTTTTGTTATTGAATCGTTCTGGGTACAAGTCGTGAAAATCCCGAAACACATCTTTCTGGAGAATGTCGGAATGAATTTCGGCAACTCCATTTAACGAGTGGCTGCCTACAATTGCGAGGTGCGCCATGCGGATAGATTTCGAGAAGCCTTCTTCCACCAATGACATGCGTCTGATTCTATCTATATCGTTGGGGAATTTTTCCTGCACTTCTTTTATTAGCTGGTCGTTGATTTTATAGATAATTTGCAAATGCCGAGGCAGTAAATTCTCCATTAACTCCAGTGGCCATTTTTCCAATGCCTCTGGTAGAATAGTGTGGTTGGTGAACCCAAAGGTTTTTACAGTAATATCCCAGGCTTTTTCCCACTGAAGTTTTTCTTCATCTATAAGGATTCTCATTAAATCGGCAATGGCCAGGGCAGGGTGAGTGTCATTCATTTGTATCGCCACTTTGCTTGGGAACAACGTGAAATCGGAATGGGATTTCTTGAAACGTCTAATAATGTCCTGCAGGGAGGCGGAAACAAAAAAGTATTCTTGTTTTAGTCTGAGTCTCTTGCCATTTTGGTTGGCATCGCTGGGATACAAAACTTTGGAGATAATTTCGGTGTCTTGTTTGTCTTGCAACGCCTGGACATAATTACCGTCGTTAAACAATTTTAGGTCTAACTCGCGATCAGAACGTGCGCCCCACAATCGTAGATTATTTACCGTTTGATTTCTGTATCCGGGAACTGGTATGTCAAAAGGCATTGCCATCACCCGTGAAGTATCTACCCATTTATGCTCAGGTTCGCCTTGTTGGTTTGGTGACGTTTCGACCCGTCCTTCGAACTGAACCGGATAGAGAAACCGTGGGCGTGGAATTTCCCATGGGCTACCGCTACGTAGCCAATTGTCAGCGGTTTCTACCTGATAACCGTCCATTATTTTTTGGTAAAAAATTCCAAACTCGTAACGAATCCCATATCCCCAAACTGGGACTCCTAATGTTGCCAACGATTCCATGAAGCATGCGGCTAGTCGGCCGAGGCCGCCATTTCCAAGACCTGCTTCGATTTCCATTTCTTCTAGATCACCCATGTTGTAGCCCAGTTCATCTAGAGCCTGACAAAATTCACCATGAAAACCGAGATTGATGAGGCTGTTATTCAGCAGCCGGCCAATTAAAAATTCCATGGAAAGGTAATAAACCCTTTTAGCGTCGTTTTCGTAATAGGAATGCTGGCAGAGTAGCCATTTTTTAATCAAGCGGTCTCTTACCGACAAGGCAAGGCTGGTATATAAATCTCTTTTTGTTGCGGATAAATGGTCGTCAGCAAGGGAATATTTCAGGTGAAATTCGAATGACTTTTTTAAAGCATCGACACTGGTTTCGTCGGCCCAAGCATGGTTTTTTTCCATCATGATTAAAAAGTTTCTTTTCGATTAAGGGTTTGAAGAAGACAACGATATGTCGGAGGAAACATTGTTTGTTATAGGGGAAAACCCACAGTTACTTATATTATATGAATTCAAAAAAAAATGCATGGGTTAGGTTTAGAACAACACATCAATATTGGCATTTTTTGCCTTTGTTCGGGTAAACCTTTAAACTGCACTTTGGGTGATAATTTTGGCAACGGCAATAAAAAACTTTGAGAGTTTAAAGCATGAAAGCATTCTATTCAAATTTTAAGATTCTACTCATCGCCTCTTTAATTTTGGTAAGCGGATGTGAACAGAACACCGAACCACAAACAAAATCCAAGGTTGTTGTGGCTATTGATGCGACTTTCATCCCCATGTCGTTTATGAATACCGAAAATCAGCTGGATGGATTCGAAGTCGATTTAATCAAGGAAGTGGCTCAGGAGGCAAATCTGGAGTATGAATTAGTAAATGTTGAGTGGGGTGGATTGTTTGGAGGATTGATCACCGGAAAATTTGATCTTGTTATCAGTTCTGTAGGGATTATAGAGGAGAGAAAGAAGAGGATGGCTTTCAGTATTCCTTATATTCAAAGCGGGGCAGCGGTATTGGTCCGAAATAATATGACGGATATCGAGTCGTTGGAGGACCTGGAAAAACAAAATGCCACAGTAGGTGCCCAGATCAACACGACATCGCATTATTTTCTTGAAAATTTTTCAGGGATTAATATAAAAACGTTCGAAAAGTTTGGTCATGCAGTTATCGATCTTGCCAATAAAGGGGTTGATGCCGTGGTGGGAGATTCTGTTCAGGCTAACTATTATTTTCGGAATAATAAGGATTTGGCAGACCAGGCACGGTTTGTAGGTTCCAGGATGACATCAGAGTTTTATGGGATCGTTCTCCGAAAAGAGGATAAAAAACTAAAAAATAAAATTGATGTCAGCCTGACTCGGCTTTTAAAAAATGGAACGATTAGCAGGTTACATCAAAAATGGGAATTGGGAGAGTTTGCCACCGTCCCGAATCCATAGTTTTTAAATAAGGACCAGACTCCCTGCAATACATCCTGTTAATAGTGTAGCCAGGAAAGAGGTCCATAAGGCTTGTAATCCAATAACCGAAATTTCATGGGCGCGTGAAGGTACCAATGCTGAAAGGCCTCCCATAAAAATTCCCATGCTGGAAATATGAACAAAGCCGCACAAGGCATAGGTCATAATGGTTATGGAACGTATAGAAAATGCTGTGTCGGTGGCTTGGATGGATGCGAGTGTGAAATAAGCCGATACTTCTGTTTCAATAAACCGTGAGCCTAGAATTTGCGAGGCCATCTCCCATTCCTCGGGTCTTAGGCCAAGCAAAATAGAAAAAGGGAATGTAATCCATCCCATTAGCCGGATTGCAGAAAAAGGCTGCCCCTGGAACTCGGGGAGCTTACCTAGCATAAGATCGAATAATGCCTCCAAACCCAATACAATAATGAGAACCGTTGCAATGCCAACGGCCATTTTTACCCCTTGGCTTCCTCCCTCGACAAACGCATTCATTAAATTGGTCTGGTTTGAATCATCACGGTTGTCATCGTGAGACTCTCCCAGGGTTTCCGGTTGATCTTGTTCAGGGCAAAAAAGTTTGCTGATTAATATGGCGCACGGGATGGATATCAACGAAGCAGAAACAAGGTGCCCGGCGATATTTGGAAAAATTTTATGCAGAGCGATAACATAGATACCCATTACAGTGCTGGCAACCGTAGCCATCATGCAGGTCATCAGGGTTAATAGCTCTGACCGAGTCATTTTATTTAAATAAGGGCGTACGGTTAAGCCCGATTCAATTCCGACAAACAAATTGGCCGAAGCGGCTAGAGATTCTGCTCCAGATAAGGAAAGGATTCGGTAAAAGGCTTTTGAGAAAAACCGAACTATTTTTTGCATGATGCCCAAGTTATATAATCCGCTCAGCAAGGCCGAAAAGAAAATGACTGAGGGGAACACCTGGAAGGCGAGAACGAATCCAACAGAGGAAGTGCCGTCGGCCAATGCTTGGCCGGGGCTAAGGGCGAGGGGCCCGAATAAAAATATGGAACCTTTTTGAGAGGCGCTCAGTAGGGAAATCAGGGAATCATTGACCCATTCCAGAACCGCTCGGGACCCTGAAAACCAGAATGTTAAAGCGCCTAATGCCCATGCAAGAAAAATACTACCAACAATAGTTTCTATTTTTATTTTGGTGCGGGTGCCGGTCAACCATGCAATGCCGGATAAAACGAAAAAGCCGCTTAGCGAAATTAAACGATAGATGGAATCTTCCATTTAAAAGTTGAGGTCTTTATTTGAAATCAAACCAATAATATTTTTTCCGCCTGTTCCTGTAATTATTTTTTGCGCCATTTTTAACCCTTTTTGGATTTATGCCCTTCCTTTTACTGCTGGATGATAATGATTTCTATGAAAGTTTACCACTCGAAACTTTTTTATTTTATGGATCATTTGTTTGTAGGGTCATGAAATTCAAACATTTTTTATAGGCCGGAGGTTATAATTATATTTTTTGGGGATTAAAGTTTTTAGAGGGTTTTGATTTCTCAATTATCCTACCCATTGTGTTTAATAAATTCAGGTATGTTGGATTGAAAAAGAAAATTATCTTTGCCGTAATCTGGTCTCTTGCCGCGTACTTTTTTTTCGAGTTCTTCAAGACAGCTGATTTTGACCGAACCTGGAAAGAGATAGAAACCGCTCACTCCGGGTGGCTAGTTCTTGCTGTTTTGTTCAACCTGTCGATTTTACTGGTATGGACTACGTTATGGAATGTCCTTGTCCCCAAAAATATTTCGGTTTCTTTTTCAAAACTGTTTCAGGCCAATTCCTTCATGTCCACTTCATGCAATACTCTGCCGTTTCCGGGAGGGCATGCGGTGGGCCTTGTTTTGTTGGCACGTCTGACGAAGCTGAAGCATTCGGTAGCTTTATCGGTGCTGGCTTTAGATCAGATGATGGAAGGCATAGTTAAGGTTGTGGTTCTTACTCTGGCAGCCAGTTTTTCTCCCTTGCCAGAACAAATGCGACAGGGAATTTCAGTTTTTATTGTGTTGATCGTAATATTTTCTGCACTTATGTTTTATGCGGCGCATAAAACTCCAAAAGCTGCGAGTCAGGATGAAGAAATTTCTCCATCCCTATTGTTCAAAGTGAAAAAGTTTGTATCGCAATGGGCCGGGCACTTGGAAATGCTGAAAGATTATCGGGTATTTAGTACCGGTTTATTCCTGGCATTAATAATGATGGCGTTACAGGCATTGGGAATATGGGCGGCGCAAAAAAGCCTGGGACTAGAGCTTCCCTTTTGGACTACGATTCTGGTAATGGCAGCATTAAACCTTGCCACAATTTTACCTCTGACTCCTGGAAATTTCGGCGTTTACGAAGCAACAGCTTTCTTGATTTATAAATTTTCAGGGTTGTCACCAGAGCTGGCATTGAGCCTGGCATTTTTACAACACATTTGTTTTCTGATACCTATGGCAGGTACAGGCTGGATGGTTCTTTTGATGCAGTCCCTAAATTTATTAAATGGGAGATACAAGGGACAGATAAAACCAGATTAAAGATGATATGAAATTCATCTAAAACATTGATTTTAGGCTTATTAACGTGTTCTTGTGTGATTTTTAGGGAGTGGCTTTTTTGATCCGTTTAAGCTAGGTGAGGAGGGGTTTTTATGTTAACATTTGCGTGTTAAAATTACGGGAAGGTGCATTGTGTAGCACTCCTTTCCTACTTATTTATTGTTGGAGGTTATTGGGTATGGCTGAAGGAAAAGTAAAGTGGTTTAATGATAGCAAAGGTTATGGGTTTATCGAGTCAAGCGATGGGGAAGATTGTTTCGTACATTTTTCTGAAATTCAGGGCGATGGTTTCAAGACCTTGAAAGAAGGACAAGATGTAGAATTTGAAAAAAGCATGGGACAAAAAGGACCACAAGCTTCAAAAGTAATTCCGAAATAAATATTTTTGCGAGATTGTTTAACCGGTAGGGCTTCGATGCCCTGCCGGTTTTTTTTGTGCAAAGAAGCCGCCTCTTTGTTTTTTCTGTAAATCAATCCTCTTGCTTTGATGCAATGACATACAAGTTGAAGCCATAACCCGCCATATCAAACAAGGGGCCTAGGTATGTCAGTGGATTCAGAGTATTTTTTAAGTCCCTTTTTGCTGATCGCAGGAACCTTCCCATAATGTTATTGGGCTTTGCAGAATTATCGTAGGCGTTAAAACCTTTTTGGTTCAGCAGCCCTTTTCTTGCCTTGTTCGTTTCTAAATGAACTATTTTAAAACCTGCCTTTTCCAACATTTGGTTCAGACTATCTCGAGAAAAAAAATAGAAATGCTGAAGGGTTTCATAGCCAATCCAATTCTCTTTTAAAAAGACAGCATTTTTAACATTTGGGGTCCACATTACCAAAAGCCCACCAGGCTTCATGACATGATGGATTCTCTTCAGGCAGTCTAGGGGACTCCGCAAGTGCTCAATGAGATCCCAAAGGGTGATTACATCGAAGGTATTTGCATCATAGGAAAGGGACTCGTCTAATGATTCCAGACGAATGTTGTCCAAAGCAAAATTTTCCTGAGCAAACTTTATATACTCAGGCAGGATTTCGAGTCCGTGGCAATTCCAACCTCTCTCTTTAGCGCAGTTAAGAAAAAATCCCGCTCCGCATCCAATATCCAATAAATTGCCCTTACTCGAATATAAGCTTTCTATAAGGCTCAACCGGGAGTTGTAAAGTTTGGAGTAAGACTTGATGCGAGCTTGTCTTTCCAGAATGTACCTCGAGTGAAGCCCCGACTCCGTCTCATTACCCGTCATTTCTTTTTGGTAATTTTCCTGCATCTCTTTTACGGTAGGCAATGGATTGATAAATTCCAGATGACATTCCTCGCAATGAACGACCAATGTGTTATTTTCACGAAGGTGTACAGGGGTGAAATTCAACGACCCGCAGCATTCGCAGGGAATTCGTTCGCTTCGTGTGGATTCGAAAGCAGACAGTGACATCCTTACAATCCTTTTTAGAGTGCTGAGGTTAGTGAATATTGTTAAATTTTGGGAACAAACCATGTTTCTGAGACAAAACCGGGAGTATGGTAGGTCATTTAATTCCTGTTTGCAATATCCAATGAAAAGCCTCATTGTGTCGTGTGTAGAGGCTAGAGTTTGCTGATTTAGTAGTCCGGTTTTTAGTATCCGATTATCATTTGTTACACACGGTTTATTAGTATTCAGAGATTTGATTTCTTCAACCCAGAACCCCGAGGTGGAATATGACTAAAGCTGCATTCACTCCCAATGCAGGCGATAGCATTGTTGTTAGATTAAAAATAGAAGGTCAGGCTCAAATCCTGCCACGGGTAATGACCGAGATTGCTAATCTGGAAGGTCATATTGGTGCTGTAGATATCGTTCGTCCTCTTACCAATGGGGGGTCCATTCGCGATATCAGTATCTATACTTCAGGAGTAGAACACGGGCAAAAAATTGTAGAGGCTCTTGGGCAAGTTGAAGGTGTGGAAGTGGTGCATCATTCTGATAGAACATTTTTGCTGCA
>JAJDAW010000003.1 GCA_029261635.1 Nitrospinaceae bacterium | reverse complement strand
GGACAACGGTTAATTAAGGATCAAAGTTCTTGAGCCCAGGATTGATATTAATAAAAAAGCTCGCCAAATTCATATCATTATCCCCGTAGAAGAAGGTCCACAATTCCGTATTAAATCTTTGATCGTTAAAGGCGATGACACCATTCCTCATGATGAAATTTTAAAAAGTCTTTTAACGAAAAAAGGCGATATCTACAATGTATCGCAGCTTCGTCAGGACATTATAACGGTTGGAGACTTATTTTCAGCAAAAGGGTTTGCCTATGCAGATGTCAATCCGGTAACGAAAATTGATGATAAAACTCGTGTAGTTGAACTATCAATTGATGTTGATAAGGGTAAAAAAGTTTATGTTGGAAATATCAATATGCTGGGGAATATTAAAACCAGAGATAATGTGATCCGACGGGAATTCAGGTTAAAAGAAGGGGAAGTTTTCGATGGTTCCAAGCTAAAACGTAGTAAGCAAAGAATCAACAATCTGAATTATTTTGAAGATGTGAAGATTGATACCCAAAGAGGAGAAAACCCAGAGCTGATAGATATCCTCACTACTGTGACCGAAAAACCCACAGGGTCATTTACCATTGGCGCAGGTTTCAGTTCAGTTGAAAATCTGATTTTTACCACCTCCATTGCTCAGGATAATCTGTTTGGAAATGGACATCGAGTAAACCTTACGGCATCACTATCTTCTATTAGGACAGATTTTAATATTAGCTTTACGGAGCCGCGCTTGTTCGATTCCGAGATATCTGCAGGGATTGATGCTTTTAACCAAGATCAGGATTTTTTGAGTTTCGATGCGAAAACAACGGGTGCGGGGTTTCGGCTTGGAAAAAATATCACGGAATTTGAATCTTTAAATTTAGGGTATAGATTCGAGAACGTTGAGGTCACTGGTGTTTCCGCAGCGGACACAACCGAGTTTCTTAGTAATGAAACCCGCACAACCAGCCGTCTTTCACCCACCTATGTCTATGACAGTAGGGACAACTTTTTAAACCCTTCCAAGGGGTGGAGGCATGTGATAGGATTTGAATTTGCTGGATTAGGGGGTGCAAAGTTTACTCGATCCAGCTATGAAATCACTTATTATCACCCTCTACTGGGTAAATTGGTGGGAGCCGCACATGCGAGAGTAAATTTTGCAGAAGGTTATGGCGGCGAGACACTACCTTCTTTCGAGAGATATTTCATGGGGGGGCCTACTTCGTTGAGAGGTTTCACCATTCAAGACGTAGGGCCTAAAGATTCTGATGGTGACCCGCTCGGCGGAAGCAAAGCATTGATCCTCAATTTAGAAATGCAATACCCTTTTACCAAGTCGTTACGGGGTTTTGTGTTTTATGACAGAGGTAATGTTTATGGATCAGGTCCCGATATAAGCTTAACTTCGAAAGATTTTGATCTGGGTGAAATGAGGAATAGTATAGGTGCTGGGATTCGTTTTATCAGTCCTTTTGGTCCTCTTGGTTTTGCTTATGGCGTCAAGATTGATAAAAAATCGGGTGAAAGTACAGGCGAGTTCCATTTTTCCGCAGGCAGTGCATTCTAATTTAAACCACAAGTAAGGATTTGTATTATGCAGGCATTCTTTTCAAAAGTAGTTTGTTGTTCAGTATTTTTAACCGGATTGTTCTTTTTCGGGCCGATGGCAACAGCCCCATTTGCGGCAGAAAAGAAGGTTGGATTTGTAGATATTCAAAAAGCGGTCATCAGTACTAAAGAATGGAAACGGAGCTTCGAAGATTTTAAGAAAGATTTTGCGAAAGAGAAAAAAAAGATAAAATCTAGAGAAGCTAGAATTAAAAAAATGCTGGCAGATTTAAACAAGCAAAGCTTCGTGCTGGATCCTGAATTGAAAAAAAAGAAGGAAGATAAGTTTCGCAAAGAAAAAGTAGCGTTTGAAAGATATGTGCAAGACCGAAATGAAGATTTTGGTAAAAGTGAGAAGGAAATGACACAAAAAATTCTTCTAAAAATGATGAAGGTCATTCAAAAAATTGGTAAAGATAAAAAATACACAATGATTCTTGAGCAGAAAGTCGTTCTCTACCACGATAAGGGTAAAGACCTGACCAGCTTGGCAACAAAGACCTACGATAGAAGTAATAAGTAAACTCCATCCAACATTTGTTGCGGTTTTTATCGGCTGCATTTATTTTCAAGTAAAAGTTGCTGTATTCACTAAGTCAGTTTAAGGGCAGAATTTCTTATGATGGATATAAATGAAATTAAAAAAATCATCCCCCATCGGTATCCGTTTCTTCTTGTAGATCGAATTATCGAATGTGATTTTGATTCCCGTATTGTAGGTATAAAAAATGTGACTGCCGATGAACCTTTTTTTCAAGGCCATTTCCCTGATTTTCCGGTGATGCCGGGGGTTCTTATCATTGAGGCTTTGGCGCAAACAGCCTGTATTCTAGGGTTAAAACTCCTTAAGCTGGAGGGGCAAGGTTCAGTGTTTTTTACAGGAATTGATGGAGCTAAATTCCGAAAACCAGTGGTTCCGGGAGATCAATTGCGTCTGGAGCTGACGAAAATAAAACAACGAAAATCAATTTTCCGATTCGAAGGAAAAGCTTTTGTTGATGATAAGTTAGCAACTGAATGTACTATCCAAGCCATGATGGGTAACGAATGACGGAATATTTAAATTTTTAATTTGATATTTCTAGTACTTAACCCAATTTAAAACCAGATCACACTTTCTTGACATTGACCATTCACTCCAGTTCTATCATTGATCCAGGCGCAGTTCTGGGCGAAGGTGTTTCGGTTGGGCCATTTTCGATAATTGGCCCACATGTGAAAATAGGCAAAGGAACGGTTGTTGGTTCTCATGTTTTAATTGAAGCCAACACGGTAATCGGAGAAAGTTGTAAGATTTTTCACGGTGCGTCGATAGGTGGCGAACCGCAAATCATGGGTTTTGAAGATATTTCGTCCTCTGTCGAAATTGGTGATGAAACGGTTATACGCGAGTATGCGACCATCCACCGCTCCATGTTTAAAGATGGCGTAACGCGAATTGGAAAAAACTGCCTACTGATGGCTTATTCTCATCTGGGCCATGATTGTGAAATTGGTAATCAGGTTGTTATAGTAAATGGAACAGGTTTGTCAGGGCATGTTATTGTTGAAGATCAGGCTTTTATATCTGGCTTGGTAGGCATCCATCAATTTGTTCGTATTGGAAGAAACGCGATGGTCGGAGGTATGGCCGGAGTGAATCAAGATGTTTTGCCTTATTCAATGGTGGAAGGAACGCCTGCTCGTTTATTGAGTGTCAATGCGGTAGGATTAAAACGGGCAAACTTTAAACCGAATGTAAGGGCCGATATAAAAAAGGCTTTTAAAATAATTTCTCAGCCCGATCTGAATACCAGTCAGTCCTTGGAAAAAATAAGGTCGGAAGTTGAAATGCACGAAGAAATTAATCATTTGTTGGATTTTATTAAAAACTCCACTAGAGGAGTGACTAAGTAGTGAGTAAGGTTAAAATTGGTGTTGTTGGCGTAGGAAGAATGGGTACATATCATGTGGGTATTCTAAACGAGTTGCCCGACGTGGAACTTGCTGCCGTAGTGGATACGGACCCAAAAAATCTAAGCGCAATCGCAAAAAATTATGGAACACCAGGTTTCAACAACCATCAGGATCTTTACGGCAAAGTCGAGGTTGCTGTGGTTGCTGTTCCAACAGGGCTGCATTACCCGATCACAAAAGATTTATTGAGTGCGGGCATTCATGTTTTGCTTGAAAAACCTTGTGCGAACGATCTCGAACAGGCTCGCGAACTTTTTAAGATTGCTGAAGACAAAGGTTTGACTTTACATATTGGTCATGTAGAACGTTTCAATGGAGCGGTTCAAGAACTGCATAAAATTGTTGATTCCCCCATTTTTGTAGAGTGCAAGCGCATGGGGCCTTTTACAGATCGTATTAAAGATGATGGGGTAGTGCTCGATATAATGATCCATGATATCGATATTATTTTAAATTTAATACAGTCGAAAGTAGTCAGCACCCATGTGTTAGGTGCATCGGTATTTTCCAAAAAGGATGATTTAGTAAACGCACAACTTGAGTTCGAAAATGGATGTATTGCTAATATCCTTGCCAGCCGAGTTTCGCAAAACCAAGTCAGGACTCTTTCAGTTACTCAAAAAGATTCTTATGTTGTTCTGGATTACACCGATCAGGAAATTTATGTGCATAGAAAATCTTCTTCAGAGCATAAGCTGAGTAAAGATTCAGTAAGATATAAACAGGAATCTTTAGTTGAACGAATCTTTGTGCATAAAGACAACCCTCTTAAATTGGAACTCAAACATTTTCTAGACTGCGCAACGAATGGCCACCAACGAAAAGTGGCTATCGATAGTGAGCTATATTCTTTGGAAATCGCTTTGAAAATTCTTGGTCAGTTCAATAAAAATCATCAAAAATAGTTCCCGCTTTTACTATAGATATTTCTAATATTTCCTACTTTGCAAGGCAGGGCTAACCGTCTGGCCTGAATTTTTGAAATGCCATCCCACCCTATAAAAAAAATCGGATTGATTGCGGGTAGCGGAGAAATTCCGATCTACTTCGCCAGAAAAGCTCAGCAGAATGGAACGCAGTTGATAAGCGTTGGCTTTACGGATGAGATACAATCCAATCTTTCTCCCTATTCAGAAAAATGCTACTCGTATGGAGTCGGACAACCCGGTAAAATTCTAGATGCGTTGAAAGAAAATAACGTAGAAGAATTACTAATATTGGGGAAAGTGGATAAGAGCGTTATCTATAAACTTCAATTGCCCGATTTGAAATTCATCAAGTTTTTAAAAAATATAGTTACCCATGAAGATAAAGTTTTACTTTTAGGGGTGATTGATGAATTGGAAAAGGAAGGCATGCGTGTTTTAAGTCAGAAAGATTTTTTAGCAGAAGTCTATCCCGAGATCGGCACCCTGACTCGTAGAAAACCTTCGCAAAAAGAATTAGAGGATATCGAATTCGGATTGCCCATTGCGCGAAAATTGGCAGATATGGAAATCGGTCAGACTCTGGTGGTAAAAAACAAAACGGTTATCGCCGTTGAAGCCTTTGAGGGAACGGATAAGGCTATTCAGCGAGGATGCGAATTGTCAAAGGGAGGTTGCGTGGTGATAAAGGTCAGTAGAACGGATCAGGATTATCGCTATGATAGTCCGGGAATAGGACCGCAAACCATAAGGACTCTTATAGAAGGCGGGGCCTCGGTTTTAGCTTTAGAGGCAGAACGCGTGATGGTGGTGGAGCAAGAAAAAGTTGTTAAAATATCTGATGAAGCCAAGCTTGCAGTGACATGTATTTAGTATGGTGGACTCTTACCTGGAAGGCGTGAGGGAAATGAATATTCCCGATCCTCATTTCTTGATAATAGCGGGTGAAGCCTCGGGCGATTTACATGGGGCAAAACTTGTTCAATCATTATTAGATATTTATCCCAAAGCCCGGTTTACCGGAATGGGGGGTGCCCGAATGCGCGCTGCTGGTGTCAATACTCTGTTTGGTATTGAGCGTATGGGAGCGGTAGGCCTGGTAGAAATTTTTGCCGATTTCGGTCATTATTTTGGTGTCTATCGTGCCTTGATGAAAGAAATTGCATCGCGAAAATACACCGCAGTGATACTGATCGATTATCCCACCTTGAATCTTAGGCTCGCAAAGCAAGGCCGAAAATACGATTGCCCAGTTTATTATTTTATCAGCCCGCAAGTGTGGGCATGGAGAAAGGGCAGAATAAAAGACATTCGCAAATCGGTATATAAGATGTTTGTTATTCTGCCTTTTGAGGAAGAGATGTACCGCGAGGCAGGTGTCGATGCAGAGTTTTTAGGTCACCCCTTTATTGAGATAGTGCGCCCGACTCGTACCCGTGAAGAAAGCCTGGAAAAATATTCTCTGAATTCAGGCATAAAAACGGTTGGGCTTTTTCCTGGTAGCCGGATGAATGAAGTCACTTCATTGTTGGATGAAATGTTGCTGGCTGCAGAGAAAATAAAAAAGGAGTTAGGCTCTTGCCAGTTTCTTCTTCCTGTCGCTGAATCGATCGATATCAATTTGATTCGACAGAAGTTGGGTTCTAATCCTCTCAATATAAGAATTATTCAAGGTGAATCCTATGACGTAATGAACACTTGCGATAGTCTGATAATTGCATCGGGTTCGGCGACTCTTGAAGCGGGAATCATAGGTTGTCCTATGGTGATTATATATAAACTGAGTCCATTGACTTATTGGTTGGCGCTCATACTTGTAAATACTCCCTATTATGGATTGGTCAACATCGTGGCGGGAGAAAGCGTAGCTCCAGAATTGATCCAGAGCAAAGCAAACGCCGATAATATTGCAACAGAAACTTTAAAACTCTTAAAGAACCCTGAACACTACCAGGAAGTGCGAGAGCGATTGTTGCGAGTTCGCAAAAACCTGGGTAGTCCGGGAGTGATGAAAGCCGTTGCGTCTAGCCTGGCTGACTCATTATCAAAAATAACTCCACATGAAAAAATTTCTCTTTAATTATGTAATTCCCTACCTTCTTTATGGAGTGGTTTATCTCTGGTGTGCGACACTTCGCATGAGGAACCTGAACAGCGAGGCGGAAGATCAAATCAAGAGTCTGACCGGACCTTATATTCTAACTTTGTGGCATGGAAGAATTTTTTATCTATTTTATTATCTAAGAAATCGCCCTGATTATTTTTTATTGATTAGCCCCAGTGCAGATGGAGATCTGTTGGCAAAACTTGCACGTTTGATGGGGTATTCTGTTATTCGCGGGTCTACCTTCAAAAAAGCGGTGCCTGCGGCCCGGTCCTTGATTCGCGTTTTGCGAGACGGTCAACGGATCATCGTCATTGCAGATGGTTCCCGTGGTCCGCGTTGTGTTGCGCAATCTGGTTCTGTGCAACTGGCGGGTATTACCAAATTACCTTTGTTTCCAATGACTTTTTCAGCAAAAAACAAAGTAGCTTTGAACACTTGGGACAAATTTATCCTGCCTCTTCCATTCACCCGTTGTAGTATCAATTTTGGTTCTCCCATTTACCTTACTTCGCGTTCTTCAGAAGAATTGGTTGAAGAAAAACGCCTTGAACTCGAAACGCAGTTAAACCAACTTTCCTCAGAATGTGACAAAGTCTAAAAACGCTTAAAAATTAACCATTTTTATGAGCATTTTGTCTCAAAATTAGGCACGGGTTCGGGTTTGAATTTAATAGGGGGGTATGGTATAGTTTCTGCGCTTCTTAAACTCCTTTAAATGTATAGGTTTTTGGTCAGATACCCATGAGTGTGTCTACTCTCAGGGTTGGCATGAAAATTGTATTCTGTAGGGTAAACGGTGTTTTAAAGGGGGTTTATTTAAGCGAATCAATCAGGTGTCTGCACGCAAACCTGATGACAAAGTCGTTACCAAGCCCTGATTTATCTGAACAAATTGGCTAGAGGTTACTTATGAAAAAGGTTGAGGCAATTATTAAGCCTTTCAAACTGGATGAAGTTAAAGACAAGCTTAACGAAATCGGCATAAAGGGCATAACTGTCAGTGAAGTGAAAGGTTTTGGTC
>JAJDAW010000002.1 GCA_029261635.1 Nitrospinaceae bacterium | reverse complement strand
CCATCAAATTTACTGGCTTTGCCCCCCGCTTCGAGAACGATTAAGAGTCCCGCCGCGACATCCCACGGATGTAACATACGCTCCCAGAATCCTTCAAAACGGCCCATCGCTGTATATACGAGGTCCATAGCAGCAGAACCGGGGCGGCGCACCGCCTGACAGGCTTTCATAAAATTGCAGAAATGATCCAGATTATTTTTGTCCGACATCACCACGCGCGGCGCAAAACCTGTAACAAGCAAACTCTTTTGCAATGTAGGAATAGTTGAAACGTGAATGGGTTTGCCGTTAAGTATTGCGCCCTGACCTTTTTCAGCAACGAACAATTCATCGAGGCAGGGATTATAAATAACTCCCACCTTCACTTCGCCCTGTTGCTCTAAGGCGATTGAAACGCAATAGCAGGGATAACCATGCGAATAGTTCAGCGTTCCATCTAACGGATCAATGATCCATTTGCTGGTTGAGTCACTGCCTTCAGCATTTCCTGATTCTTCAGCAAGAATATCGTGGTCTGGAAAAGTTTTTTTGATACGGGCTATAACCGTTTTTTCAGCAAGAAGATCGACTTCGGTTACGGGGTCATAAAATTCCTTAAAAGAAACTTTACCCATGTCGTCTGCGCGGTCGCGGAGAATCTTACCTGCTGCCAACGCAGCTTCAACTGCTACTATTACTTCTTGACTCATTCAAGCCACCCGCCGCCGATGATACAATCATCCTGATAAAAAACGGCTGACTGGCCCGGCGCAATAGATATCTGCGGCTGATCGAATTCCACACGAACGCGTGAATCTTCCAACTTTATGATCGTAGCTGGGACACCCTGATGTCGATAGCGAATCTGCACATCGGCGCGGGTAGATTCTTCAATATCCAGACACCAGTTGACCTGACCCACAAAACAGTTTGCGCGCTCCAATTCTTTTTTAACTCCCACTGTAATGCGATTGTTAACCGGATCAATATGAGTGACAAAATGAGGCTCTTTGAGTCCACCCAGGTTTAATCCCTTGCGCTGACCAATGGTAAAGGCGGGGTAACCCTTATGTTTACCTAGCACCTCGCCTTTTGAATTAACAATATCGCCTTCATTAAATGCATCGTCGTCTAATTGTTTAGCGATGAACTTTGGATAATCGTTATCAGGAATAAAACATATTTCATGCGACTCGGCTTTCTCGGCCACATTCAATCCCAATTGCCTGGCGCGTTCGCGCACTTCATTTTTATCCATATCGCCCAGTGGAAATTCCAGACGCGAAAGCTGATCCTGTGACAAGTTGAAAAGGAAGTAGCTCTGGTCTTTCCAACGGTCGCGCCCTCGGCGAACGAGAAACTTGCCACTAGGATGCTTAACGATGGAAGCATAATGTCCCGTCGCTACCCGATTCACACCAAACGATTCTGCTTTCTGAATCATCTCATCAAACTTTAATTTCTGATTGCACAACGTGCAAGGAATCGGGGTGCGTGCCTGCATATATTCAGAAATGAAATAGTCTACGACTTCTTCCTTGAACTTTTTTTCCATGTTGAGAATATAAAAAGGAATATCCACTTTTTCGGCAACACGGCGAGCATCGGCAAGATCATCAAGAGAACAGCATGTACCGAATCGGTTGTCTGCTTCCGAATAATTCCACAACTGCAAGGAGATGCCAACGGCCTGATAGCCCTGTTCTTTTATAATTGATGCTGCGACCGAACTATCGACACCGCCACTCATTGCTATCGCTATTTTTTCAGAATCGTTCATAGTTCCAATTGGAAAAATGACAGGCAAGAGTCACCTAATCGCCTATCTTTAAAAGACTTCAGTCTACCATAACTTTCTTGCAATTCAGTCTTATGGAAGTGTTCAGCAATAACCCAGCCATCCTTTTTCAAAACGCCTTCCAATGCAGAAAGGGTGGGCTGGTAAAGATCATCAGCAAAAGGGGGATCAACATAAATAAAATCGAACCGAGCGCCCTGCCCCTGTAATACCGGTAAAGCTTGCAGCGCTCCCTGTTTCAGGAGTTGCCAGCGGGCAATCTGGTCTGCCATTCGGCACTTTTCTAAATTGCGCATTATCAAAGTTTGCGCCGCAGGGTTTTTCTCGACAAAAAACACCTTTTCCGCACCCCGGCTGAGAGCCTCGATACCCATTGCCCCGGTACCCGCAAACAGGTCAAGAAAAGTTCTGCCCTCCAGCCCCTGGCCTATGAGATTAAAGAACGACTCTTTTACCCGGTCTAAAGTGGGTCGAATTTCCGCACCACCCAGTTCCACCAGCCGGGTTCCACGTGCTGCACCAGAAATCACTCGCATTTAAAAAGCTACCTTATTTATATAGGGGACAAACAATCTTGACATGGAATTCTATTAAAATTATTATAACTTGTGTTCCAAAGGAATTAGCGGTCGGGTATCGTCTAATGGTAGGACGCCAGATTCTGATTCTGGATGTCGAGGTTCGAGCCCTTGTACCCGAGCCAATTCCTCGGGCTGTCGATTCCCACTATAAAGATTCATTGCCTCCCCTGCGGCGAGCAGCTGAGCCAATACGTCAAAGTTAAGAAACTATGAATATTTACCGAAATCCGTTTATTGTTGCCCTTTGCGCACCTGCTTATCAGTTGGTCGCCACCATTGCCATCACCAACGACTTTTTGATGGCGGCTATTTTCATCATGTTCACTCTGGGCCTTATAGGTGCTTATGTGACCGACTTTCCGTTACTATCAACACTATATATGAATGAGGTGGCCCATAAAACCTCTGTTTCATCATTGATGGGAATGTTACTGGGACTAATGCTGTTTCTGGCGTTTGGCACAGGTGGGGATGAAGGAAGCGATGGCGGCATGATCTCTGCCGGAGGAAAATTTATGGCAACATGGGGGGTTTTGTCTCTACCCGCTTATCCCTTGATGGTGTATTTGATTTTCAGTTTAAACAAACGCGACCTCGAAGCAGAAGACGTCATAAGAAGAGAAAAGAAAAAGAAGAATAAGGGTGGCGGTCCCCCTATTATGGAACGCGACGGATTTTAATAATTGCAGTAAGTATGGCCCCATCGTCTAGCGGCTAGGACGCTGGCCTCTCACGCCGGAAACAGGGGTTCGATTCCCCTTGGGGCTACTTGTTTTATAAAGAGTTAAGCGGCTTTCCGTTTTACTTTTTTGTCTAGTTGGCTACAGGTTGTCTACAACCATTAAAAGTATCCATAGCCTTCCTAAGTGTTTCATCTGTTAAATGTCCGTATCTTTCTTTGAGAAGGTTCACGCCTTTATGACCTGAAAGAGTTGCTACAGTTAAATGATCCACTCCCTTGTTCAATAGAGAAGAACAAAAGAAATGCCTAAGATCATGCGGTCTTGGAATCCAATCTAGTTCCGCTTTTCTTACTGCTTTCTTCCAAGCCTTTTGAAACGCTCGAACAGTAACATCAAAAATCTTACCGTCCATTCTCCTGACACGCTGTCTAAACCTCATCACATCAGATACAGCCTCGGTGAATGGAATCCTCACAAAGTCACCTGTCTTTGATTGCTTGACCTCAATCATGTCTTTACTCAATCGAACATCAGCCCAATTGAGATTAATGGCATTACTCAATCTCAATCCAGTATGAGCTAGCAGAAGAGCCAAAGCATGATAGCGATCATCAAGACAACTGATAACGTGATCTAATTCTTCCTCACTCAAGAACCGTGTTTGATAAAAACCTTTTCGATAGACAATAGCTGGAAGCTTGAAATTCTTATCTCCCAACTGGACAATATCTCGAATAACCCTCGCGTGTTTCTTCAAGGATGATTCAGGAAGATCATTCTTGTCATCAAAGTAGGCTCTTACCTTTTCATCTATTTCACCCAATCGAGTATCGTCAAAGAAAGGTATAAGATGATAACGAACAATAGATTCATACCGCACTTGTGAAGCTTTGCTTTTTCTTATTAAAACTTCATTGAGATACTGACTGGCTAATTCTCCAAACTTCTTTTTGGAGACCTGATATTCCCCCCTTTCTATCATTGTCTTGAGA
>JAJDAW010000001.1 GCA_029261635.1 Nitrospinaceae bacterium | reverse complement strand
TGAGGTTCTTCACTACGTTCAGAATGACAAGCATACATTTCTCGTCATTGCGAAGAGCCGAAGGCGATGTGGCAATCCAGAACCATTCAATTCTATCTTTAGTAATACAACCTGTGAACAAAGTGGAATATTGTTGCGCGTGGATCGCCGCACTCCCTCTGGTCGTTCGCGATGACGTGCGGAGGGGGGATTTAGTATCCCAGGAAGGTGTGGAAGACGGCCCCGCCACCTACGCAGAAATAAATGAATGCGCCAGCAAGGTTCCACACAATTTCTTTCATATCGTTGAAGGTCATCCTACACCTCCGTTAATCAAGAGATAAAAGAATGCCAGTGTGGTCACTGCTGTGTTCAGTACAGCGGATGCGATTAAAAGTTTTTGAGAAATGCCTACGAAGTCCATGGATCAGCCTTTTATTATTTAATGATTTGCATTTTATTTTGCGAGCTTTCTTATATAAGAGACCAGTTGCCATATCTGATTATCTTTAAGGGATTTAAAACCCATCATTGCCGTTCCTTTTGATCCATTCTTGATTATCCAAAACAATTGACCGTCTGGAATGTCTTTCATCATTGTCTGACATGAAAAGTCTCGCGGCTTGGGATTCATACCTCTTGCCATTGTCCCATCCCCCTTGCCACGGCGGCCATGACACTGAGCGCAGGCCAAGGGTTTGGCTCCCTTTTTGTAGAGCGCTTCACTCACCGCAATGTTCTCAGGGGTGGCTTCTAAAGGATTGGTCTGTTTTAAGATATTGCTGGGAGCTTGAGGAGTTTTTCTTTTTTGAACACAGTCATCTGCAAAGGTGTTAGATGCAAGCAAAAGAGAAGTTAATAAGATGGATGATAAATAAATAGTTGTTTTCACTTACGCCTCTCCTCAATAAATCAGATAATTGTTACGGACTTCTTTAAAATTATTTAGCTCCTGCTGCCAGGACTCTTCCAGATTGTTCAGGGAGAAAGAATCATCAAATATGGTTTCTCTTAAAGCGGTATTACCGTAAAGCAGGTCAATCGCTAGGCGATCGCTAACAAACTCGTAAGGTTCGGTGCGCCATTTGAAATCGTTGGGATACAGTTCGGCAATGGCTCTCAGTAGAGCGATGGTGGTCAATAGCGGTTTGAACTGGTTTCTATCGGTGACATGGATTTGCAGTCCGCCACAGGCTTCGCCGTCATGTTTTTGAAACATGGGCTGGAAAAATTGCGGACGAAACATCACACCGGGTAATTGGTCGTTTTCTATTCGTTGCAATAATTTATGTGAGTCGATATAGGGCGCGCCAAAATTTTCGAAAGGGCGGGTGGTGCCTCGACCTTCTGAAAGTTGAGTCCCTTCAATCAGGCACATCCCCGGATACACTACCGCCGTATCGAGTGTTGGCATATTGGGGGAGGGGGGCACCCAGGGCAGTCCGGTTTCGTCGTACCACTGTTCGCGGTTCCAATGAGTCATGGGCACGACTTTAAGCTCGCAGCCGATATCGATTTCGTGATTAAAAAATAGCGCGAGTTCTCCTGCTGTCATGGCGTGGCGATTGGGTATGGGGTATTGCCCTACAAAAGAGCGGTAATCTTCTGCTACTAGATTGCCTTCCAGACTCACTCCGTTTATCGGATTCGGTCGGTCGCAAACGATCATCCTTGTACCTGCCTTTTTGCAGATGTCCATGCATTTTGCCATGGTGTAGATGAAGGTGTAGTAACGCGCGCCCACATCTTGAATGTCGAAAATGAGGTTGTCTATCCCGGCGAGGGCCGCGGGGTCGGGCTCGAGCGTTGCTTCTGTTTTTCCATAAAGACTGGATATGGTGAGTCCGGAAACAGGGTCCACTTCATTCTCTATTTCGATCATGTCTTGCGCAATTCCATATAACCCATGCTCGGGAGCGAAAAGCGCAGCAAGTTTGAATGAAGGGTGAGAATTGAAGTGAGTGATTGAATGTTTGTGGTCGCTGGCAAGACTGGTGTGGTTGACAACGAGGCCAACGGTTTTACCTTTTAAAAATTTTTCGGGTTGAGCCAGAAGGTGGTTGATGCCAGGAAGAGTCATGTTGTTAAGGAAAGGGGGGTCAGGAAAATTTGTAACCTTTGGGGATGACGATGATCCCAGATTCTTTATCGACGAAAAATCGTTTTTTGTCTTGTTTTAAATCGTAGCCAATTTCTGTGCCGAGAGGAACCTCAACGTCTTTGTCGATGATGGCCATTTTGATTTTACAACCTTTGTTGATTTTAACACGATCCATAATCAACGAGCTTTTGACTTCCGCACCACTATCTATCAATACTTCCCGACCTATGACAGATTCTTGCACTTTTCCACCGCTGATAATGCTTCCCTCTGCGATGATGCTGTCTATTGCCTGTCCGCGTCGACCGTCTTCATTAAAAATAAACTTTGCAGGCGGGGTGCCATAGCTGGCGGTTCGAATCGGCCAGTTTTTGTTGTAGAGATTGAATTCGGGATTAATACTCCTAAGGTCCATATTCGCTTCCCAGAAAGCTTTGATCGTCCCTACATCGCGCCAATAGCCTACTTCTTTTTTAGTGAGATCGGGAATCCGGTTTCTACGAAAGTTGTAGGCGTAGACTCGGGAAGTTTTGAATATTTTTGGCAAGATGTCTTTGCCAAAATCATGGGATGAGTTTTTGTCTTCCGCATCCTTATAAAGGATGTCGATCAGAAATTCTTTATTGAATATATAATTCCCCATTGATGCAAAGGCTTCTTTTTCTCGTCCTGGAATGGGTTTGGGGCGCTTTGGTTTTTCTTGAAAGCCTATGATGCGAAATTTTTCTTGTACTTGTATCACCCCGAAAGATTTTGCATCTTCAATAGGAACGGGAAGAGCAGAAACGGTTACATCTGCTTTTTTTCTAACATGAAACTCGATCATTTGTTGCAGGTCCATCCGGTAAATATGGTCGGCACCGAACACGGCGATGAGGTCGAAGTCGCCATCTTCAATCAAATTGATATTTTGATAAATCGCATCGGCTGTTCCCTGATACCAGCTATCACCTGTGCGTTTTTGCGCGGGTACAGGGAGTATGAAATGGTCGCGGATAACGGAACCAATCCGCCAGGTTTCATTGATATGTTCGGTAAGTGACTGTGATTTGAACTGAGTGAGAACGTATATGGAGTAAACACTTGAGTTGATGAAATTACTCAAGGCAAAATCGATCAACCGGTATTTTCCACCGAAAGGAACAGCGGGTTTTGCGCGGTGTTGTGTGAGAGGCAAAAGACGGTTGCCTTCACCGCCGGCAAGGATCATTCCAAGAACTTTTTTTGTCGAGCCGGGCATATTGCCTTTCCCTCTATCCTAAAGAGTCGCTTGGTTGGAAGGGGAATCTTATAGATTCGCTTCATACTAATGTTTGTCGAATCCCCTGTCAACTCCGACGAGCCGTCGGAGGCAAATGGTCAATGCTCCTAAGGCTGGCGAAATTATTTGAGCATATAGATATAGTAAAAGGGGAAACGATAAGGATCGCCTAGCGGGCTTTGACTTATTCCCTGCGGCGGTTCGCCGCCACAAAAAAACCCCGACCCCATTCATAGAACGGGACCGAGGTTGATTTGTGTGAAACTAAAAGGGTAGCTTACATCATGCCAGGCATACCGCCCATACCACCCATACCGCCCATGCCGCCCATGCCACCGCCAGGAGCACCGCCGTGATTATGTTCTTCCTTTTCATCTGGAAGATCCGTAATCATAGCTTCAGTGGTCAACAATAATCCTGAAATGCTGGCCGCGTTTTGCAATGCAGTGCGAGTAACTTTTGCAGGATCAATGATGCCAGCTTTGATCATGTCTGTGTATTCGCCTTTTTTAGCGTCGTAACCCATGTTGCCTTTGAGGGTTTTGACTTTTTCGCAAATAACAGTACCTTCTTCACCCGCATTGGAAGCGATTTGGCGAAGAGGTTCTTCGAGAGCTCGGCGAATGATTTTCACGCCAAGTTTGAAATCATGATCACCCTTGATTTTATCGAGGGTCTCCAGACAACGTATGAATGCTACGCCGCCTCCTGGAATGATTCCTTCTTCAACAGCTGCACGAGTTGCGTGCAGTGCATCTTCAACACGAGCTTTCTTTTCTTTCATCTCCGTTTCAGTAGCGGCTCCAACTTTAATGATAGCAACGCCACCAACTAGTTTAGCAAGACGCTCCTGAAGTTTTTCGCGATCGTAGTCAGAAGAAGTTTCGTCGATCTGGTTACGAATCTGTTTGACTCGAGCCTGAATGTCAGAAGCTTTTCCTTTACCGTCAACAATCACGGTGTTGTCTTTATCGATGGTGATGCGTTTAGCGCGACCGAGGTCTGCCAACTCAACACTTTCGAGAGATACACCAATGTCTTCGGTGATGACTTTGCCGCCGGTGAGAATAGCGATATCGTTGAGCATATCTTTTCGACGATCACCAAAACCAGGCGCTTTCACAGCAGAAACATTCAATGTGCCGCGCAATTTGTTGACAACCAAAGTTGCGAGAGCTTCACCTTCAATGTCTTCTGCAAGAATGAGAAGAGGCTTGCCACCTTTTGCAACTTTTTCAAGCAAAGGCAGTAGGTCTTTCATGCTGGTGATTTTTTTCTCGTGAAGAAGAATATAACAATCTTCAAGAACCGCTTCCATGCGCTCTGCATCGGTCACGAAATAAGGAGAAAGATAACCGCGATCGAACTGCATTCCTTCAACGATTTCGAGGGAAGTGTCCATGCTTTTTGCTTCTTCAACGGTGATAACGCCGTCTTTACCAACTTTATCCATAGCTTCAGAAATGATCTGACCAATGGCTTTGTCCTGATTTGCGGAAATGGTTCCTACCTGTGCAATTTCTTTTTTATCTTTGGTAGGTTTTGCCATTTTCAGGATTTCAGGAATGATTGTTTCAACAGCAGATTCTATACCCCGTTTGATGTCCATTGGGCTTGCACCCGCAGTTACATATTTCATGCCTTCGCGGAAAATAGCCTGTGCGAGAACGGTAGCCGTGGTGGTGCCGTCACCTGCATTGTCACTGGTTTTGCTGGCAACTTCGTTTACCATTTGAGCGCCCATGTTTTCAAAAGGGCATTCCAGTTCGATTTCTTTGGCAACGGTCACGCCATCTTTAGTGATGGTTGGAGAGCCGAATTTTTTATCGATAACCACGTTTCGGCCTTTAGGTCCGAGGGTGATTTTAACGGTATTAGCAAGTTGGTTGACACCTGCTAGAATTTTATGTCTAGCGGTTTCATCATATACAATTTGTTTAGCCATAAACTTAAATCTCCTTCTCTTTTCGAGATGTGAAATGTGTTTTAATCAGATATTTATTGAAAAACTTAACCTACTATTGCCAGAACATCGTCTTCACGCATAAGCAGGAAGTCATCTCCGTCAAATTTGATTTCTGTGCCGCCGTATTTGCTGTAAAGGACTTTGTCGCCCACCTTTACTTCGAGTTTGATGGCTTTTCCATCATCACCAATTTTGCCGTTACCTACAGCTTTGACTCGCCCTTCGATAGGCTTTTCTTTTGCTGAATCGGGAATGATGATGCCGCTTTTGCGGACTTCTTTTTCTAAAATCGGTTGAACCAAAATTCGATCGTGTAACGGTCGGATTTTCATAAAGACTCCTTAAAAAAATGTTAAACTCTACCAAAATTAATAATTAATACAAAATTCCGTAAAATCTTGTCTGAAACACTATTAAATGTTGTATTTAAAGGGGGTTTTGTCCCGTTCAGGAGGAATGAGCTCCTGTGTGCAGCGTGTTAGCACTCTAAGGTATTGAGTGCTTACACTATATATAACGCGATATTGAAAAAGCAAGGTAGGAATTGAAAAAAAACTTAAATTACTGAAAAATTATGAAAAATACTAAAAATAAAGAGATTATAGCGATTGAAACCTTCCCGAATCCGTTTCCAGGAAGGGATTACAATATTTCAATGGAGTGCCCGGAGTTCACTTGTTTATGCCCTAAAACCGGACAGCCCGATTTTGCCACTCTTAATATCAGCTATATTCCGGATAAGATTTGTATTGAATTGAAATCGTTGAAGATTTACCTGACATCCTACAGGAATGAAGGCGGATTTCACGAGAAAGTGATCAATATCATTCTGGATGATCTGGTTTCAGCCTGCAAGCCCAGAAATATGAAAATTGTTGGTGATTTCAACGTCCGTGGAGGTATTTACACCACAGTGACGGTGGAGCATTCCAAATCTAAGAAGAAAAAGTAATGTTTATGCAACGAGAAGGGGAATGTCATTCCTGCGGTGAGTGTTGTCAAACCGTCAATATGACAGTTGTGAGAGATGTCACTCTGCGGCAGCATGGCAATTTGGAGGAGTTGCAACGTTATCTGTCTTACCGTGGCATTCGGGTGGTGGGTGATGATGAAAAAAGCAACCAGCTTTTCTATTCTATGGATGTTCCGTGCAGTGAACTGACTTCCGACAATCGCTGTCGGGTGCATGACAGTCCAGAAAAGCCGCTCATTTGCAGTCGTTTCCCTGAAGCAAAAGAGGATATTGAAGACATTAAAAACTGTGGGTTTCGTTTTTCACCGGCTTTGCTTGGTCACCCTGTCAGAGGTTGAACTTTTAAGATTTAAGAGGTAGCTTTCACCGGCAAGGTAAATATGAAGCAGGCTCCCTGACCGAGTTGGCTTTCTGCGGTGATAGTTCCTCGATGGTTTTCCACGATGTTTCTGCAAATGGCCAGTCCCATACCGGTTCCTTCATATTCATTAACTCCATGCAACCTTTCAAAGGGGCGGAAAATTCGATCCAGTTTTTTTTCATCAAAACCTATTCCCTGATCTTTTACAGATATTTGCCAAAGTTCGTTATCTATTAGCTTCCCATGTATTTCAATCCCTAGAGGCATATCATTCTTTTGGAATTTAATGGCGTTGGAAATGAGATTTTGAAACAACTGCCTCATTTGGGAGGCGTTGGCTTCTATTTTGGGCAAAATACCAATTTTTATATTTTCCGGGAATTTGTATTGGGCCAGATCCAAATCCTCTAGCACGTCAGTTAATATATTATTTAAATTAGTATTTTGAAATGAATCTGTTTGAAAAGAGACCTGTGAGTATAAAAGGAGATCGTTCAGTAGCTCTTGCATTCGACATGTGGTTTTTTGCATACGCTCCAGATACTCCATAGATTCGGGTCTGATATTTTCTCTTTCATTTTCAAGGCGAGAACTAAATGAGCTGATTTTTCTCAGCGGGGCCTGAAGGTCGTGCGAAGCGATGGAGACAAAATCTTTGAGAGCTTGGTTGCTTTTTTCAAGCGCTATCGATTTTCTTTTTAAAGCCTCCTGATTTTCTATTTGTTGTGTAATGTCACGGTAAATTGCAAAAACATAACTATAACTTTTAATATAAAAAATACCTGCAGTTATTTCTGTTGCAATATTTTCGCCAGATTTGGGTTTGATATATCGTAGCGGAATCTTTTTTACTTCACCTTTTATAATTTTTTCCAATTGATCGAACGTTTGCTCGGGGTCTGCGCTGAGTTCTGTTATGGTGAGTTGAGCAAGCTCGTCTTTACTGTAGCCAAATAGTTTGCAGGCGGAGTCATTGGCATTGAGAATTGTTTTTGTTTTGGCATCGAAAAGCAGTATGCCGTCAGATTGCACGGAAAAAAGTTTCTCAAATTTATTTTCAGTATCTTGTAGCGAATCAAGTGCAGAATTACGTTCAGCTATGAATTTGCTTAACCTCCTTGTGGAAGATTTTCGCTTCACATGATCCAAAGCTGATTTGAATTTGGTTTTTACAACCGTGCGGAATATTTTTTCAGTTTCAGGCTTAAGAGAAGAACCGGTTTTTGGTTGAGCAGAAACTGGGGAGGTTGTTGTCTTAGATTTTGGAATTTTGGGTTTCATAGGATTAAAATTAGATTTTAATGTACCTTGAAACGGATCGTATTATTATGAACCCCTATGTAAATCTTTGCAATAATATAAAAAAATGTAAAAACTGAAATATAGAAAAAATGGGGTAATGTTCTGGCACTCGTTTGAAAAAAACGCATAACCTTTTGTTATTATTATGATAATCTCCTTGTGTTTTGTTTTCGGTTTGATCGGGTAAAGTTTAGTGATCTTTTTGGTATAATTCAGGTTTTATTATGGCAACGCGTTTTATAGATAATAAAAATAAGACAATTTCTGACTCCTTAACGGGGTTAATGTGGCAGGAAAGTTATGCGTATTTTGAAACAGGTAGTAATATCAGTTGGTATGATGCGCAAGAGTATATTGAAAAGCTAAACCAACATAAGCTCGGCGGTTATAGTGACTGGCGTATTCCTGCTCGGTTAGAAATACAAAGCTTGTATGAAACAGCCCTGCCGTTTAAGTCGCGAGGGAAAACTTTTATTTTACATATTAATCCTATCTTTGAGTTCAGTTATGGGAGTTGTTTTTGGACATCGAAAACCCGGTTTTCGGCAGCTCTTGGGTTTGAATTCGATGTAGGAGATATTCATTGGTATCCTAAAGGAAGCCAGACAGGCACGGTGAGAGCTGTTAGAAATAATTGGTTGCCGCAACAAATGATTGAACCGGATTGGGCTAACGACGCGTTTAGGGCGTAATAAAAATATGGATGACAAAAAATTTAAAATAGAAAAAGCCAAGGCAAGAAAACTTCGTCAGTCGCAGTGGTGGCAACAGAAAGTTCAGTCTGGTATTTGTCATTATTGCGGAGGTAGTTTTGCTGCTGCTGTGTTGACTATGGATCATATTGTGCCTATTTCTCGAGGTGGAAAAAGTACTCGAGGAAACCTTGTCCCTGCCTGTAAAAATTGCAATTCGAACAAAAAGTATTACACCCCAGCCGAAATTATCCTTAAAGAAAAACTTGATCAGGATGTTTGCTTTTAATTTTCTTTGAATATTTTTAACCCCTTTGTAAAAACACAAAATATGGAAATCCTTTTACACCACGATTATTTGATTCAGGCGCTATCATCGATAGAAGAGACATCCGTTCTAGAACTTTGTCAGTCAGGACGTTGTAAGGGTTGGGTAGCATCAACCACCATTCAATCTCTATGGCAGGGGTTGGAAAAAGATGAGAGAAATAAAATTAGACCTCTTTTGACGCACTTGAGTGTGGTGACTCCGACGGCGCGGGACCTGGAAGATGCCCTGCAAGGGGATGATTTCGAAGAGAAACTGGCGTTAACCCTTAGCCGGTCTTGCGGATTCGATGCGATAGTTTCGACTACGCCAGAAAAATTTCCCAGCAATGAAGAACGTGTGCTGACCGCTGACCAAGTGCAATCCAAAATCAATGGGCCTGTTGATACCGTAACTGGAGTAAAGCTTTTGGATATTTCTGCTTCCTATCATGAAATATTGAATGATGTGGAAGCGGAAATCGCTGATACCACGCGAACGGGACAGTTCATACTGGGGGCTAAAGTAGAGCAATTGGAAGAGAAAATTGCTGAATATTGTCAGACAAAATATGCAGTCGGTGTTTCTTCAGGAACCGACGCTTTGCTGATTTCCCTAATGGCCGCTGGAATAGGAGAAGGTGATGAAGTGATCACTTCGCCTTATACGTTTTTTGCGACAGCAGGGTCAATTGTTAGAGCGGGAGCAAAACCAATATTTGCGGATATTAACGATGTTACGTTCAATATCAAGGCTGAACATATTGAAAGATGTATTACTCCGAAGACCAAGGCTATTATGCCAGTCCACTTGTATGGACAATGTGCCGACATGGAACCCATAATGGAATTGGCGAAAAAGCATAATCTCATTGTCATTGAAGATGCGGCTCAATCCATCGGTTCTGAATACAAAAACAAACGCGCAGGTTCTTTGGGCGACATGGGTTGCTTTTCATTTTTTCCTGCAAAAAACCTAGGTGGATTTGGTGATGGAGGAATTGTCACAACGTCTTCAGAAGACCTTTATGAAAAGCTGAAGGTGCTTCGTATGCATGGTTCAAAACCCAAGTACTATCATAAAATTATAGGTGGAAATTTTCGTTTGGATGCTCTTCAAGCTGGGGTTGTAAAAGCTAAGTTAAACTATCTTGAAGGCTGGACAGAAAAACGGAGGCAGAATGCAACAGTCTACAATCAATTGCTGCAACAGAATGCTTTGACCCAGTATATTCAGTTGCCTCCAGAAGTTTTTCCGCGACATGTATTCAACCAATACGTCATTCGCGCAGGAAGTCGCAGGGATGAATTGCGTGTCTTTTTAAATGAAAATAAAATTGGCTGCGAAATTTATTATCCGCTACCCCTTCATGTCCAGGAATGTTTTCAGTCGCTGGGTTACAAAAAAGGTGACTTCCCGGAATCTGAGAAAGCCGCCAATGAAACATTAGCCCTCCCGGTTTCGCATGAAATCACCCAGCCACAACAGGAATATATTGTGGAAAAAATCCGACTTTTTTTTCTGGGAGAATAATTCTCAGAGAAGGTTTCTAGAAAAGTGGGCGGGTTTCTTTCTCTTCAGCTTTTGCCCGGGGTGTATGAACCTGACTTTCGCAGATCATAATGATATGGAAACCCAGTTTGCTTTGAATGGGCTCGGGGATGATAAACTTTTCCAATTTCATTATTTCACTTATGAGTTCCTGGGTAAGTATTTGTTCGGGAACCGGCATTGCCTTATCGACCCAATCTAAATCTCCCCCGAGTTTTTTGCTCTTACAGGTACTGTATTTTTTGGCGAGGCGAATGAAAAACTTTTCGACTTTTTCCCAGTCATGAAAAGGCTTGTCCGGATCATCGACTTCCTCTTTTGCCAAATCGGTTTGAAAGTCTACGAGTATTTCCCAAATCATTTTTGCAGATTCGATCGATGTTAGCCGGATATTTCGAACTCGGTGTTCCATCGGTTTATCTGTAGTAAATGTTGTTTTTTTTGCAACAAAAACCTTTTTAACTTTGGGTTTGGGCCTGGCGGGAACTTTAGGAGCATCGGCAGCAGGTTGAGGCTCTTTAGCTGTTTTGTCTCGCTCGTATATTGTTTTTTCTGGTTCTTTAGGTTGATCGGACATTATATTTATTCCAAGAAATTTAGTTTTTATTATACCTGCTTTTGCTAGGCATTCTTCCAAATAGATTCTAGAAAGTTCAATACGGACCCTTGGCTATTGGAGCCGATAATTTGATCGGCAGATTCCTTTACTTCTGGCAAGGCATTTTCCATTGCTACCGAATAGCCGGCGACCTGAAACATATCCAAGTCATTTAGGTAATCGCCAAAAACCATGGTTTTGCTCAATGGAAAATTTAAGCGATCAACTAGCTTTTCAACCATATTTCCCTTGTTAGCTTGTTGGTGAAAGGCTTGTAACCAATAATAACCTTTCATGGAAACATCTTCGGCAAAATATAAATTGAGATGGTTAAAATGTTTTTCCTTCAGGCAATGGTGTATGGGTTCGAGGTTTTCCATAGTACCAATCAGTAAAAAACCTGAAACCTTTTCGCCTTCTTGAAATGTGAATTCAGGGACCTGTTTAACCCTTTTATCTTTCTCTAGGCTGGTGAGATAGGCTATTGAACCTGGGTTTGTTACATTCCGATAGTAAACCTGATGCTCCTCGCCAAAGGTATAAATGAAAGGTTCAATGGTTTGAGCTTGCGCAACGGTTAACATGCTATCCACAACTTCCTTGTCTATGAACTGAGTGTGTTCCAATATTCTACCATCATGAAAATCAGCCAGATAGACTCCGTTGAACAAGACTACAGGGAGCTTGAGGTTTAATCCTTTTAATATTGGATGCGCAGAGTCGTAATTTCGAGCCGTGGCAATGGTAAATTTCATGCCCTCATCTATAAGATGATTCAAGCGTAGTATGGATTCATTCGGAAATGTTCCGTCGGGCATTAGAAGTGTCCCATCCAGATCTGAGATGTATAGGAAATCCTTGGCTATGCCTTGATGAGGAATTATCATTTATTTATGTTTCATTAAGAGAGGGTATTATTATTGCCGCAATTAGGTATTATAAATTATAAGGCTCCTAAATATGTAAGGAAATACTCCCCAATGATACTAAAAATTAATTGTAGGATAATTTAAGATGCTAAAGAAGGGGTACGGGATATGCTAATTAATACCAATTATATTGCCAGGGTTATGAAGAGGGCTGAAGTTTTAGCCATTTCTCTGGTTTTGATTTTGCTGTCAGTGGTGCCCGTCGGGGCTTTCGATTTTTCGGATTGGGATGGCTTGATTAAAAAACATGTGAGCCTGAAAAAAGTCGATGGCGTAATGATCAATGCCGTGAATTATAAAAATTTAAAAAATGATGGGGAATTCGAGAAACTGGTTTCCAGGTTGAACTCAGTCCGAGAGGATTCTTTGAAAACCCGCGATGAAAAGCTGGCCTTCTGGATTAATACTTATAATATTCTTGCTGCGAAAATGGTGGCAGACCGCTTTCCCATTAAAAGTATTAAGGATGCGGGAAGTTTCTTTAGTTCGGTTTGGAAAAAGTCTGCGGGGCATGTGGCTGGGAAAGAGCGGACTCTGAACGAAATTGAACATGAAATTTTAAGGAAGATGGATGAGCCTAGAATACATGTGGCGATTGTTTGTGCGTCGGTGAGTTGCCCTGACCTCAGGTTGGAAGCGTTCAAGGCAGACAGTTTGAACGAGCAGTTGAATGATCAGATGAAAAGGTTTTTGCAGTCGTCTGAAAAAGGGATGAGAATAGATAAGAAAGATAACCGGGTTTATCTTTCTTCAATTTTTAAATGGTTTAAAGGTGACTTCGAAAGCAGGGGAGGGGTTTTGAAGTTTGTCAGTAAATTTGTTTCACCTGAAGTGGCAAAAGAATTGGCCGATTCCAGAATTGATGTGTCCTACCTTGATTATAACTGGAATGTTAACGGCTAGTTCGCCTGAAAGACACGGCGGGTTTCCCCGCCGGTTTTCCAGATGGACTAGCTATTAGTCTGCGTGTTTACGCAGGAACGTGGGAATATCAAAATTAGCATTTAAGTTCCCTGGGTCCTGATTTTCTTCTTTGATTGAAGACGCAAGTGTCTTTAGGTGTTTATAGGATGATGCGGCATCATCACTTTCCATATGCGGTTCGCCGCCCACCACTTTTTTCAAAGCAGGTCTTTCCTCTACTGGCGAAGCTATCTCATTGTCAAATCCGGTTGCGATGACTGTTACCCGCATTTGACCTTCCATTTGATGGTCGATCACTGCACCAAAAATGATATGCGCATCTTCGTGTGCATTTTCTTGAACCATCATAGAGGCTTCATTAATTTCCATAAGGGTTAAGTCCTCGCCTCCCGTTATATTGATTAAGATACCTTTTGCGCCATCAACGGTTGCCTCGTCAAGAAGAGGGCTGGAGATTGCTTTTTGCGCAGCTTCCACAGCTCTAGTTTCTCCTGTGGCGATGCCACTTCCCATAAGTGCTTTACCCATGCTACCCATGATGCATTTTACATCGGCAAAATCGAGATTGATGAGTCCAGGAATGACGATTAAATCAGAAATACTGCAAACAGCTTGCTTGAGAATATCGTCTACCATTGAGAATGCACTGGTGAAAGACGTTTGCTTTCCTACATAGCTCAAAAGTTTTTGATTTGGAATCACGATCAATGTGTCGACGGCTTCTTTTAGTTCTTGGATTCCTTCTTCTGCTTGCCGCATTCGTTTTTTGCCTTCAAACGCGAAAGGTTTGGTGACCACGCCAACAGTAAGAGCTCCTGTCTCTTTTGCGATGCGGGATATTACGGGTGCCGCACCTGTGCCAGTGCCACCGCCCATTCCTGCAGTGATAAAAACCATATCCGCACCCTCGAGCATATCGCGTATAACAATTTCGCTCTCTTCGGCGGCGTCTTTCCCAGTTTCTGGATTAGAACCTGCTCCCAGTCCGCGAGTCAATTCTCCGCCTATTTGGATTTTCCCTGGGCATTCTGATTTTTCCAGGGATTGTAAATCCGTATTGGCGATAATAAACTCCACTCCACGGAGACTATCTCGAACCATAGAATTGACGGCATTGGTGCCACCGCCTCCAACGCCAACCACCTTTATGGTCGCGTTGTAATCATTTTCGTTTTCAAACTCTATCAAGCTCATGGTGTCCTCCAATTTTTAAAAAAATTCGTCTGCCCAATCTTTCATACGTGAAAAAATCTTATCGAATAAATTACGCCCCTGAAGTTCTCTGACAGGTCCGGTTTTAATTCTTTTAGAGCCATATTGGATCAAGCCGGTACAAGTTGCATACATGGGATTGTTTACGACATCGATCAATCCTCCCAGGCCCATAGGTGTTCCTAATCGTACGGGGGATTGAAAAACGTCCTCCGCTAACTCTGCCATTCCCTGCATACTTGCAGCCCCTCCTGTTAGCACAATTCCGGATGAAATGATTTCCCGGTATCCCGATTCATTTATATCGTGATCGAGTAGTTCAAACATCTCACGCGTTCGTGCTTCGATTATCTCGCTTAAAATTTGTCGAGGTACTGTTCGAGATTCTCTTCCGCCAACGCTGGGAACCTCTATATTGTCTCCCTCTGAAATGATTGGCGAGTATGCGCAGCCGAAGGAGTGTTTAATTTTTTCTGCTTCATTGTTTGGGGTACGAAGACCTATGGCAATGTCGTTTGTCATTTGTGCGCCCGCGATAGTCAAAACGGAAGTGTGTTTGATTGCGCCCTGATAAAAAATTGCAAGGTCCGATGTTCCTCCTCCAATGTCAACCATGGCAACGCCTAGTTCTCTTTCATCTTGTGATAGAACGGATTCGCTGGATGCAAGCTGTTCCAGTACAATATCGGCTACTCCCAGTCCTGCTTTGTTGACGCATTTGACAATGTTCTGTGCCGATGTTACCGCCGCTGTAACGATATGCACTTTCGCTTCAAGTCGCACTCCTGCCATTCCAAGAGGGGTTTTAATCCCATCTTGATTGTCCACGATATACTCCTGCGGCAGAACGTGTATGACTTCGCGATCTAAAGGAATGGCTATAGCCTTAGCAGCCTCGATCACTCTGTCGACATCTTTCTGGTCGATCTCTCTGCCTTTTACTGCAATGATCCCATGGCTGTTGAGACTGTTTATGTGCCCACCTGCAATGCCGACATAGACCGAATCAATTTCACACCCGGCCATGAGTTCGGCTTCTTCAACAGCATTCTTAATAGACTCAACAGTGCTGTCAATATTGACTACGAC